>CALKDI010000023.1 GCA_938084065.1 uncultured Alphaproteobacteria bacterium | reverse complement strand
TTGTCGGGTCCCACATAGTCATCCACTGACTCCGGCAAAAGCAGGAGCTGGGACCGATCATCACCTGAAATATGTGCCATGGCCAAAAGTACCACGACCGGATCCGTCAGGGAATCCCGATTGAGTTTTCACACGGTCTGGGTCGTCTTTGAACACGTTGCACAGGTAAATTGCATAGTCGCTGGCGTTGGATTCCACCATCGCCGCGGCCCGGACGACGCGGGCGATATCGTCATCGACCTTGGACCGATCAAACTGATCCCACGGAATGTCATCCAGTGTCCACTGACCAGCCATGCTCCTGACTCCCCATGATCCCACCAGCCTCCGTGGTCGAAAGCACGACCACGGAGGTGGTCAGAGTTGCGACACAACCCAAACCACCGGCGTGCACACGGCAGCGGTTGCCCTACTCTAGCCATATAAGAATTTGTATACGGTGGGCAAGAGGGAGGGTGGCGAATTTGGATATTTGAGATTAGCTCTCAATAGTCGTTAATATCCGTCGATTTTCGGTGCCGGCGTCCACGGGAATAGAGTTGCAGCAGCAGCGATGCCGTTACCGCCATAATGGCTAGCGGAATAAGCGTATCGTCCCAAGCTTCTAATTCCAGCCATGATCCCAACGTTCCATTCTGGTAGAGCGCGATCAAGGCGGCATTGCCTAAGGCGGCGATGCCAACCGGCAGGAAGAAGATTGTACTGGTGTCCAGCATCTCGGCTGCAATCAGCACGATGCCGAGAATGATCCAAACTTGCGGCAGCAGCAGCCAATAGGAAAGTTCCATCAGATAGCCTCTATGCGGGTGGAGTGCTGGTCGGGAGCGATGCAGCCTGCGCCGAGCGGCCGGGGAGGCTGGCAAGCAATGTCTCCAAGCTGCCCAGCGCGGCGGTGACATCGGTCGGCAACACCAACGTCTTGGTATTGCTCGAGCCGGCAAGATCGCCCAGAGCCGAGATCTGGCGCTTCATGACGTCGTAGTTGACGGCTGGCTGGCCACCATTTGCGATGGCCTCTGCAACCAGCCGGGTCTGTTCCGCTTCAGCTGCGGCCCGCACCCGAACCTCATAGGCCGCGGCGTCCGCCTCTATCCGGACAGCATCGGCCAGTTTCTGCGCTTCATAGAGGCGAGCGTCGGCGGTCAGCTCAATGGCGCGCTTATCGCCCTCCGCTCTTGTAATGACGGCGCGCCGCTCGCGCTCGGCGTTGAGTTGTTGGCGCTGGGCTGCTTTGGTTTGGTCGTCAACGATGACGTCGGTGATCTCGGTCCGAGTAATCTCTATTCCCCAGACTTCCGCCGCTTCTTGCAGATACCGAGCGATCTCGGCATTCATCGACTCGCGGCTGGATTGCAGTTCGTCCAACTCCAGCTTGCCCGCTGCTGACCGCACGATGGACGAGGCGGCGGTATGGATAGCGCCCGTGACATCCTGAATGCGATACACACTGCGGCTGGCGTCGGTGACCCGGAAAAACACCGTGGTCTCCATGCGGATTTCCACATTGTCTTTGGTGATGATGGAGATCGTGAACTCTTCCAACTGGCGTTCCAGAATGGAAATACGATGTCTGACCGCATCGATATAGGGCACGACAACAGACATGCCAGGGGCGAGCGTGCGGATATACTTGCCGAACCGTTCGACAACATACACTTGTGATTGCGGCACGACCTTTACGGCACGCAGCAACGTGACGATGACGAACAGAAAAACGGCGACCGCAATGCCGGCGTTCAAGATTTCACGATCAGGCATCGTATCTCCCCCTTAAAGGATTGGCTGCGTCGCCAAGAATTATTCGGCCCTAGTACCTGGTATTTGGGGAGCCGTGGCTGGTATTGCTACGGCTTGGCGCACAAAAAAAGCGCCGCAACAATGTGCGGCGCTTTCTAAACTTGTCGGTAGGGATGCTACCTGTCGCGATCGGCAGTTAGTGCACAGCAGCACGGCGAACCGCATCCAGTTTGGCTTGGGCGATATCGGCACGGCGAGTAGCCGCGTCGCGGTCGCTATCAGTAGCAGCACCTGCCGCGTCGTCCCGCGCTTCGCGCAGGTCTTGCTCGGCTTTGGCGGTATCGATATCGGACACTGGCATCGCAACCTCAGCCAGAACGGTGCAGCGCTCGCGCGTCACTTCTGCGAAGCCGCCGGCCACGAAGATACGGTCAGTGATGACCTTAGCTTCATAAACCGTGATCACACCTGCCCGTACGGTCGACAGTAGTGGCGCGTGACCTGCCAGGACGCCGAAATCGCCGTCCCCGCCCGGCACCACAACCATATCCACCGATTGAGACGCCAAAAGGCGCTCCGGCGATACCAATTCAAACTCGACTTTTCCGTCAGCCATTTTCTGGGACCTCGCCCTTTCTTAGGCCGCTTCCGCTGCCATTTTGCGCGCCTTGGCGATAACCTGCTCCATGGAGCCGACCATGTAGAAGGCAGCCTCCGGCAGATCGTCATGTTCGCCATCGACAATGGCTTTAAAGCCGCTGACGGTGTCTTCCAGCTGTACGAACTCGCCCGGTGAGCCGGTGAAGACCTCGGCGACGTGGAAAGGCTGGCTCAAGAAGCGTTGCAGCTTACGGGCGCGGGCCACGATGATCTTCTGCTCTTCGGACAACTCGTCCATGCCCAGAATGGCGATAATGTCTTGCAGCGCCTTATACTCTTGCAAGGTCTCCTGCACACGGCGAGCGGTCTGGTAGTGATCGTCGCCAACGATGCGCGGATCCAGAATTCGCGAAGTGGAATCCAAGGGATCCACCGCCGGGTAGATGCCCAGCTCGGCAATCGAGCGGTTCAACACCGTGGTGGCGTCCAAGTGACTAAAGGTCGTGGCAGGCGCCGGATCGGTCAAATCATCCGCCGGCACGTACACGGCCTGAACTGAGGTAATAGAACCCTTGTTGGTCGAGGTAATCCGCTCCTGCAAGGCGCCCATGTCGGTGCCCAGCGTCGGCTGATAGCCCACCGCTGATGGAATACGACCCAGCATAGCGGACACTTCCGAACCAGCCTGGGTAAAGCGGAAGATGTTGTCGACAAACAACAGCACGTCCTGGCCTTCTTCATCGCGGAAGTATTCCGCCTGAGTCAAACCGGACAGCGCAACACGGGCGCGGGCGCCCGGCGGCTCGTTCATCTGGCCATAGACCAGCGCCGCTTTAGAGTTGTTGCCTTCCAGGTCAATAACGCCGGACTCGATCATCTCGTAGTAGAGATCGTTGCCCTCACGGGTCCGCTCACCGACGCCGGCAAACACGGAATAACCGCCGTGGCCCTTCGCGATGTTGTTGATCAGCTCCATGATCAGCACGGTTTTGCCGACACCGGCACCGCCGAACAGGCCGATCTTACCGCCCTTAGCATAAGGGGTCAGCAGGTCCACAACCTTAATGCCTGTCACCAGCTGCTCTGTCTCCGTTGCCTGCTCGGCAAAGGTCGGAGCTGCGCGGTGAATTGGTGAGCGCTTAGCGGTGTTCACCGGTCCGCGGCCATCAATCGGGTCACCTATCACGTTCATGATGCGGCCCAGCACTTCCGGACCAACCGGCACGGTGATGGGAGAGCCTGTGGCCTCCGCTTCATCGTTGCGGGTCAGGCCCTCGGTGGTGTCCATAGCGATGGTGCGCACGCTGCGCTCGCCCAAATGCTGTGCCACTTCAAGCACCAGCACGGAACCATCAGCACGTTTCACTTCGAGAGCGTCCAAAATCGACGGGATCTCACCGTCAAACTGGACGTCCACGACCGCGCCCATCACCTGGGTGATCCGGCCTACAGCGTTCTTCGCCATGGGGGTCAACTCCTTACCAAATCCAGTCGAAACTTAGCCAAGGCCTATCGGCCCGGGCCACTATTAGAGTGCTTCTGCGCCCGAAATGATCTCGATCAGCTCATTCGTGATCATTGCTTGACGCGTGCGGTTGTAGGTCAATGTCAGGCCTTTGATCCGCTCGCCGGCGTTCCGGGTTGCGTTATCCATGGCCGCCATGCGGGCTCCGTGCTCGCTGGCTGCATTCTCCAGCAGAGCGCGGTATATCTGAACCGAGATGTTGCGCGGCAGCAGATCCACCAGGATCTCTTCCTCGCTCGGCTCGTACTCGTAGACGGCGCCGCCCAGATCATCCGCATCATCGCTCGCCTCGGGGATAGGGGCGGGGATGAGTTGCTGGGCTTGAATCTCGTTGGAGATCGCCGACTTAAACTTGGCGTAGATCAACGTGCAGACGTCGAACTCACCAGCGTCAAACATTTCGCGTACGCGGGCAGCGATGCCGTCGGCCTCCTCGAACACCACGGCCTTACGGCCAATGCCTTCGATGGTTTCACCGATCAGACTGCCATAGTCGCGACGGATCGAGTCGCGACCCTTACGGCCAACGCACAGTAACTGCACGTCCTGGCCTGCGGCCTGAAGCTCTATGATCAAGGCCCGGGCACGACGCACCAAATTGGTGTTAAAACCGCCGCACAAGCCGCGATCTGCCGTTGCCAGAATGATCAAATGACGTTGATCGTTGCCGGTTCCCGCCAGCAAAGGCGGAGCGCCGGGGGTGCCACGCACGCTGGTGCCGAGAGATGCGAGCATACGCTCCATCCGCTCTGCATAAGGGCGAGCCGCTTCGGCTTGTTCTTGGGCGCGCCGCAGTTTGGCCGCGGCCACCATTTTCATGGCGGACGTGATCTTCTGGGTCGCCTTAACGCTGCCGATCCGGTCGCGCAGGTCCTTCAAGCTGGCCATGTTGCCGTTCTCTCCGCTTCTGCTTTATCGCCTATCGCTCGAGAGATCTTAAGCGAAGCTCTTCACGAAGTTTTCCAGGAACTCACCCAGCTTCTTGTCGGTGTCGTCGCTCAACTCACCGGTGGCGTTGATGGCATCCATGATGTCCTTGCCGCCATCGTGCAGCGCAGACAGCATCTGACCTTCAAAGCGAACAACATCGCCGGTTGGCACAGTGTCCAGATACCCACGCACACCGGCGTAGATCGAGGCAACTTGCTCACCAACGCTCAGCGGCTGGAATTGGCCTTGCTTCAGAATTTCCGTCAGACGGGCACCACGTGCCAGCAGGCGCTGGGTCGAGGCATCGAGGTCGGACGCGAACTGAGAGAACGCTTCCATTTCGCGGAACTGCGCCAGTTCCAGCTTAATCGAGCCAGCAACCTTTTTCATCGCCTTGGTCTGCGCGGCAGAGCCAACGCGGCTAACCGATAGGCCGACGTTAATCGCGGGACGAACACCCTTATAGAAGAGGTTGGTCTCCAAGAAAATCTGACCGTCGGTGATCGAAATCACGTTGGTCGGAATGAAGGCCGACACGTCGTTCGCCTGGGTCTCAATAACCGGCAAAGCGGTCAGCGAGCCAGCACCCAGATCGTCATTCATCTTCGCCGCACGCTCTAGCAGGCGAGAGTGAAGATAGAACACGTCGCCTGGGAACGCTTCACGGCCCGGCGGGCGGCGCAGCAGCAAGGACATCTGGCGATAAGCAGTCGCCTGCTTGGAAAGATCGTCATAGATGATGACGGCGTGCATGCCATTATCGCGGAAATACTCGCCCATGGTGCAGGCGGTGTACGGCGCCAGGAACTGCATCGGTGCCGGGTCGGAAGCGGTTGCGGCGACGATGATGGTGTAATCCATCGCGCCATTTTCTTCCAAAATCTTCACAACGTTCGCAACGGACGAACGCTTCTGGCCGATGGCGACATAGATGCAATAGAGCTTCTTGTTCTCATCATCGCCGGCATTGGCTTGTTTTTGGTTGATGATGGTGTCGAGCGCCACGGCGGTTTTGCCGGTTTGGCGGTCACCAATGATCAACTCACGCTGGCCACGGCCAACGGGCACCAGCGCGTCTAGCGCCTTGAGGCCAGTCTGCATCGGCTCATGCACGGATTTGCGAGGAATAATGCCGGGGGCTTTCACTTCAACCGAGCGACGCTCAGTCGCCTCGATCGGGCCTTTGCCATCGATGGGGTTGCCGAGGCCATCGAGCACGCGGCCCAGATAGCCTTTGCCGACGCCGGTGTCGACGATGGTTCCGGTCCGCTTGACCGTGTCGCCTTCGCCAATGGCACGGTCATCGCCGAAGATCACGACGCCGACATTGTCGGTTTCGAGGTTCAGCGCCATGCCGCGGGTGCCGTCGTCAAATTCGACCATCTCGCCAGCCTGGACATTGTCCAAGCCATAGACGCGGGCCACGCCGTCACCGACGGACAGCACCTGGCCGACTTCGGCGACATCGGCTTCAGAGCCAAAATTGGCGATCTCGTTCTTGAGGATTTCCGAGATTTCGGAGGCGCGGATTTCCATCACTGGACCCCTTTCATGGCAGACTGGAGACGCTGCAGCTTGGTGCGCAGCGAGCTATCATACATACGTGAGCCGAGCTGAACCACGAGGCCGCCCAGCAATGATTGATCGACATGGGCCTCTAGAGAGACCTTGGCGCCGGCGACTTCGCGAAGCGACGTCTCCAGGCGGGAAATTTGATCGTCAGATAGAGCGTGCGCCGCCGTTACCTTGGCCTGCACTTCGCCGCGGCGAGTGGCCAGGATCGACAGATACGACTCAATCATCTCACCCAGGGCGAACAGACGACGGTTGCGCGCGACCAGACGCAGAAAATTGCCCGTCAATGCCTGACAGCCCGACTGGCTGGCGATGGCAGCGATGGCGCTTTCTTGTTCGTCACGTTTGATCACGGGCGAGCGGACAAGGCGTTTGAAATCGTCGCTGTCAGCCAGCAACGCTTTCATACCGCGCAAATCCTCTGCGACCTCGTCTAAGGTCTTGGCTTCATCCGCCAACTCGTACAGTGCGCCTGCATAACGCGCTGCGAGTCCGGAAGCTGGTCCAGTACTGGTTGCCACGGTCGGAAAAACCTCACGGCCGAAGGAGCGAAATTCGAATGAACGCCTGACGCTCTTGCGAGTGGTCGCACGTCAAACGGGTGTTGCGGACACGGCTTTGTCCGAACGAGACGCTGACTAGCACACGCTGATCGCACATGGCGAGCCCTCCGAACGCCTTACGCGACATCTGGACGCTTTCGCCGCAACCCTGGCTGTCTCACAGGAAGTTGTAGGGATCGACATCGACGGCCAGACGCACCTTGCCGGTTCGCATTCCATCGCCAGCCACTCCCAACCTAGAGCATGGCAATGTCAGTGAGCGCTTTACCCTCGCGGCTCAACTCCTCTTGGAACCGGGCTATCGCGTCGGCGTGGCCGACCGGTCGCGCAACTTCTTTCGCAAATTCGTCGCGAGCGTTTAGTCCTTCGAACCAACCATGGACTCTTGGGTGAAGCTTTTGTAGCGGGTACCCGACAGTTGATAGGCGAACTGCATAGATGTACCATGCGATGTCCAGAACGCTGATTTCATTGCCCAAAAAATAGGGGGACTTTGCTAATTTGGCTTCGAGCTCATCGAACGCCGTTCGAAATGCAGCAGCGGATTTTCTAACAGCTTCGTCCGAGATGCCGGCATTGTTGGTTTCCCAAAAGTCGATCTCGCGCTTCTTGTTGGCGTCGACCTGTCCTTCGACCGTACCACTGCCCCCGTCGCGAAAGCTGTTCAGCGCCTCGGTGGATCGGAATGGGCCTAGGTAGGGGCGCATAAACCGGAAAGTCAGTGTGCGGAGATCAAGGTGTAAGTCGTCCTCGTGCTTGAGAAGAAAGGCGACCTCTGAGGCAAGATTGGCAGGGATCAGTTCTGGCGTGGGAAACCGGTGTTCAAGCGCGGTGAGGATATCATTACTTTCGATATGAACCTCGCCATCAATGACGAGAGTCGGGACCAGTCCACGCGGATTGATGCCGAGATACCAAGGGTTGTAATTCTCATTGGTCCCTAGGTCGATTGGGTGCGATTCCCACTCGATTTGTTTCAGGTTAAGAAATACACGAGCTTTTTGGGAACAGGATGATCCCGCAAAATGGAGTAGGTGAACACCCTTCCAATCCAATACTTCGCGTGTGAGGATGTCCTGATCGAGAAGTTTTACCATTTTTGATCTCCACGCCGGTTTTGGATGATGCCCAAGCAATTTGTATGAATTTCGACCGGGCCTCCAATTTGCGTGATGATTTAGGTGTTCACAAGAAGTTATACGGATCGACATCCACCGCCAGACGCACACTGCCAGTGGTCTTTGCTCCGGCCAGCCAGTCCCGTAGCGCCGCTGGAACGTTGACGGAGCGTTTGGCGTGCAGCAGCAGCCGCACCCGGTGCCGTCCGCGGATTAATGCCAACGGCGCTGGCGCCGGTCCCAGCACGCGGATATCCGGCCCGAACGGGGCTATTGCTGCCAGCTTCTGCCCGAACTCCATCGCTGCCCCCAGGTCGCTAGCGGAGATGATGACCGCAGCCAGCCGGCCATAGGGCGGCATGCCGGCATCCTGCCGCGCCGCTTGTTCTGCCCGGTAAAAGGCATCGCGGTCGCCGGCGACGAGGGCTTTTAGCACCGGTTGGGTGGGCTCCACGGTCTGCAGGAGGACTCGTCCCGGCCTCTCCGCTCGCCCGGCCCGGCCAGAGACCTGGGTCAAAAGCTGGAAGGTGCGCTCCGCCGCCCGCAGGTCGCCGCCGGCCAGGCCCAGGTCCGCATCGACCACACCGACCACGGTCAGCATAGGGAAGTGGTGGCCTTTGGCGATCAGCTGCGTGCCAACGATCAGGTCAACCTCATGCCGCCCAATCGAATCGATCAACTCGCGCACAGCCTGCGGGCCTTGCAGCAGGTCGGAGGACATTACCGCCACCCGCGCATCGGGCCAGCGCTCGGCCACTTCCTCGGCAATGCGCTCGACGCCCGGGCCGCAGGCGGCGAGGCTCTCAGTTGCGTTGCAGGAGGAGCATGCGCTTGGTACGCGCTCCTGGTGGCCGCAATGGTGGCATTGCAGGCGGCCTGTGTAGCGGTGCTCCACCAGCCAGGCACTGCACGAAGGACAGGCGAAGCGGTGGCCACAGGTCCGGCAGAGCGTCATGGGTGCATAGCCGCGGCGGTTCAGGAACAGCAGCGCCTGCTCGCCATCGGCCAGCGCCTGGGTCACCGCATCGACCAGCGGCGGCGCGATCCACTGGCCGCGTGGTGGCGGCGTCTGGATCAGGTCGCAGATCTCCACCGTTGGCATCGAGGCGCCGCCATGGCGCTGTGGCAGCGACAGACGATGGAACCGGCCTCGGTCGATATTGGCGACGGTCTCCAGCGACGGCGTGGCCGATGCCAAGCAAATCGGCACCCCCTCCATCTGCGCCCGGACTATAGCGATATCGCGAGCGTGGTAGCGCACGCCGTCCTCTTGCTTGAACGCCTGGTCGTGCTCCTCATCCACCACGATCAGGCGCAGGTCGCGATAGGGCAGGAACAGGGCGGACCGCGCGCCGACGACGATTCGGGCGGCGCCGTCCGCCACCCAGCGCCAGGTGCGCCGACGGTTTGGTGGACTGACCTCGGAATGCCAGGCGGTGGGGAAAACCCCGAACCGTTGCTGGAACCGGTCGAGCCACTGGGCTGTCAGTGCGATCTCCGGCAGTAGCACCAGCACCTGCCCGCCGGCATTCAGCGCCGCAGCGATGGCCTCAAAATACACCTCGGTCTTGCCGGAGCCGGTGACACCGTCCAGCACATCCACTCGGAACGCACGGTCCTCGACGCCGGCGATCAGATGCGCGGCGGCAGCCTCTTGCTCGGGCGAGAGCGCAGGGCCAGGCCGCTGCGAATCGGGCGTGGGGGGCTTGGCTGGCTCCAAAGTTACGCGCTGTAGCAGGCCGGCATCGGCCATGGCGCGAACCACGGCTGGACTGGACTGCGCCTTTTCCGCCAGATCATTGGCGCTGAGCGGCTCGTGCTGCGCTGCCTCCAGCACACGAGAGCGAGCAGCCGTGATTCGCACGTCCTCTGGCAGAGGCGGCAGTATGGCCCGAAACGCGACCCGCGGCGCATCCGGCTGCAAGATTGCGGGCATATGCACCGCCATGCGCAGCACCAACCCGTGCGGCGCCAGGGTATAGGCCGCGACCCAGTCGATCACTCGCCGCAGCGGCTCCCGCATACGCGGTGCGTCCAGCTTGGCGGCTACGGATTTTAGCTTGGCCGCGTTGACGGGGGCGTCTGGGTCATCGCCCTCAGTATCATCCCAAACCACGCCGACCAGCACCCGCTTGCCAAGCGGCACCTCGACCCAATCGCCAGGAGCCAGCGCCAAGCCTTCGGGCACCGCATAGGTCAGCGGCCCCGCAAACGGCAGGTTCGAGGGCAGGCCAACGCGCACCGTCTGGAGAATATCTCCTGATGCGACTGAACCCGGCCTAGTGTGATGCTCAGGCATCCTTTACACTGTTCCATCATAATTCGAGACCGTCAGCCTACCGTGCCGCGTCCAAGCGGTCACGAGGCGCGGGCCAACAAGAGCAAGAGGCCACAGGTATGAAATTTTTTGTCGATACCGCCGACCTGGCGGAAATTCGCGATCTGGCCCAGACTGGCCTGCTGGATGGTGTAACCACCAACCCCTCACTGATCGCCAAGTCCGGCGCCAAGATCCTGGACGTCATTGCTGAGATTTGCAGCGTAGTAGACGGCCCGGTTTCAGCGGAAGTCGCCGCAACCGACTATGACACTATGCTGAAGGAAGGCCGCCACCTGGCCAAAATCGCGCCGAACGTGACGGTTAAGGTGCCGCTGACGGTGGATGGCCTCAAGACCTGCAAAGCGCTGTCGGCGGAAGGCACCATGGTCAATGTCACGCTCTGCTTCTCCGCTTCGCAGGCGATTTTGGCGGCTAAGGCTGGCGCCACGTTCATCTCACCGTTCGTCGGGCGGCTGGATGATATCGGCCAGGACGGCATGGGGCTGATCGACGAGATTGTGCAGATTTACAACCAATACGATGCCTTCACGACAGAGGTGCTGGTCGCCTCGATTCGCCACCCGATCCATTTGGTCGAATCGGCCAAGATGGGTGCACATGTGGCAACACTGCCGCCGAACGTCATCCGCCAACTCTACAACCATCCGCTGACCGACAAGGGTCTGAGTGGCTTCCTCAAGGATTGGGCCGCAACAGGCCAGTCGATTCTGGATCAATAAGCCGAGAGCCTGCTACCACCATGCCGCGCCAGACCTCCAAAGCACCTGCAAAGCGCCGCGTTGGGCCAGTTGAAACGCTGAGCCCTGACGCGGTAGGTGCGTGGCTGCGGCAACATCCGGACTTTCTGGCGAGCAACCCCGACCTGCTTTTGGCCCTGACCCCTCCGGAATTTCGCTTGGGCGAGGCTGTGGTGGATTTCCAGCGGTTCATGGTCGAACGCCAGCAGCGCGAGTTGGCAGCACTCAAGACCAGCAGCCAGGAATTACTGGCGATCAGCCGCCTGAACAAGGCAACGCAACAGACTGTCCACCGCGCGGTGTTGGCTTTACTGGCGGCCCCAACCTTCGAACGTGCCATCAGCGTGATTGTTGAGGACTGGGCGACCTATCTGGATTTGGACGTGGTCGTCTTAGGGGTAGAAGCCTCTGATGATTCGGGCTTACCTGGGTTCAAGGCTGGCCTGACAGCCTTATCGGCGGGCGAGGTGGATAGCCGACTGGGTCGTGGCAATGACGTTCGCGTGTTTGCGACGCTAGAGCCGCCAGACCCCAACCTGTTTGCCGAGGCCGCTGCCCTGGCCCGTTCCGTCGCCTGGTTGCGCCTGTCTATTCATGACAGCGCGCCACCGGGCCTGCTGGCCCTGGGCTCGCGGCAGGAAGGCCGGTTCCATCCGCGCCAGAACACCGAATTGTTGCGCTTCCTCGCCAACGTGCTAGCGGCTACCATTCGGGCATGGCTAAACCTCCCCGAACAGAGCCAACAGCAGTTTCGCTAACGCCGTTTGCACCAGACTTGGCAGCGACCGTCACTGACTGGCGCGCCTGGATGCTGGGCGAGCGTCGGCTGGCGGATCGCACCGTTGCGCTTTACACCGATCATCTGCAGCAGTTTGCCGTGTTCCTGGCCGATCACCTGGGTGCAGCGCCCAGCCTTAAAGACTTGGCAGCGTTACGGATTTCTGACCTGCGTGCCTGGCAGACCGCCCGACATGGTGCGGGCCATGGCGCCGGCTCGCGCGCCCTGGGCGTCACGACATTGCGAGGCTTTGACCGGTTCCTGCGCCGGGGTGGTCTGGATGGGATTGGCGCGCTCGCAGCATTGCGCCCACCGAAGGTCGCCAAACGCGCGCCACGACCGCTGGAGGTGCAGGACGCCTCCGCCCTGCTAGATCTGGCTGAAGAGAATGACGAGGCCTGGATCGGTTTGCGCGATCAAGCATTGTTCACCCTGCTTTACGGCTGCGGCCTGCGTATCGGCGAGGCTCTGGGCCTGGACCGCAGCGCCTATCCCCTAGGCGATAGCGTCCGCGTCGTCGGTAAGGGGCGTAAACAGCGGCTGGTGCCGGTGCTGCCAGTTGTGGGCGAGGCGGTCGGGGTCTATCTCGCTGCTTGTCCGTATGGCCTTGCTGGCGATGATCCCTTGTTCGTCGGCGCCAAGGGCAAGCGGCTGAACCCCGGCATGGCGCAAAAACGCATGCGCCAGCTGCGGCCTTTGTTGGGCCTGGACGAGCGGGCGACGCCACATGCCCTCCGCCACAGCTTCGCCACCCACCTGTTGAGCGCTGGCGGAGACCTCCGCACCATCCAGGAATTGCTGGGCCACGCCTCGCTCAGTACCACCCAACGCTATACCGATGTCGATCAGGCCCGCCTGCTGGACGTCTACCGAAAGGCTCACCCACGTGCCTGATACTGCTGCCGCCCCAATTGTTATGATCCGCGACATGCTGGATAGTGACGCTGACGCCGTACTGGCAGTCTACGCCGAGGGCATCGCCACCGGCCACGCCACGTTCGAGCATGAAATGCCAACCTGGGAGCGATTTTCCAGCAGCCGCCACAAATCCCCGCGGCTGGTGGCCGAGATCGGTGGACAAGTGGTTGGCTGGGCGGCCTTTTCACCGGTCTCTAGCCGCCCCGTCTACAAAGGCGTGGCCGAGCACTCGGTCTATGTCAGCGCCGCCGCCAGAGGGCAGGGGGTCGGGCACTTGCTGCTATCGACCTTCCTGGAAGACGCCGCAGCTGCCGGCTTCTGGATGGTGGAAAGCCGCATCTTCCCCGAAAACCGCTCCAGCCTGGCCCTGCACTATGCTTGCGGGTTCCGCGTTGTCGGCCGGCGCAAACGCATGGGCAAGATGCCATACGGCCCAATGCAGGGCCAATGGCGCGACTGCATCCTGGTGGAATGGCGCAAAAGCGACGATGTGCCCGAGGATTAGTCGACGCTACTCCGCCGCCTCACGGTTGGCGTATTCCAGCACAGCGCGCAGCAGCACGTCGCAGCCGGCAGCCAGATGCTCCGGTGCAGAGTATTCGGCCTCATTGTGGCTAATTCCGTCCACGCATGGCACGAAGATCATGGCAGCAGGCGCGATCTTCGAGACATGCACGGCATCATGGCCGGCACCGCTCATAATCTCCCGCGCTGCATGCCCGGCAGCGGTCGCACCATGGCGGACCGCGGCGACGCAGCCAGCATCGAAATGCACCGGCGGTGAGAACCAGGTCTCGGTCACCTCAATCTGCATCAGGCCATCCGCGGTGAGGGCAGCAACCACCGCCCGGAATTCCTGATCCATCTTGTCGAGTTCCGGCACCGTCGGATTGCGGATGTCGACAGAGAAGAACACCTCTCCCGGAATCACGTTGGGTGAGCCAGGCCTGACCTCCATGACGCCAATAGTGCAGCGGCCATCGATGCCGCGCTTCTGCATGATCTCGTCCAGCGCGATGACCACCCGCGACGCCGTTGTCAGTGCATCCCGCCGATTGCCCGGCGGCGTCGTGCCGGCATGGGATTCCCGGCCTTTGACCGTCACCTCATACCAACGCATCGCCTGGACGCCGGTGACGATGCCGACGCTTTTTTCCTCCGCTTCGAGGATCGGCCCTTGCTCGATATGGCATTCGAAATACGCGCCGATCTTGCGCCCGCCGATGGCCTGTTCGCCCTTGGCACCGATCCGCTCCAACTCATCGCCGAAACGTGCGCCTTCCAGGTCGCGGATATCCAGCGCCTTGGCCAACTCCATCTGGCCGGCGAAGACGGCGCTGCCGACCATCGGCGGCGGAAAGCGCCCGCCTTCCTCGTTGGTCCAGTTCACCACCTCCAGCGGCGCTTCCGTCTCCATGCCCAGATCGTTGAGGGTGCGCACCACCTCCAGCCCGGCCAGCACGCCAAAAACCCCATCGAACCGGCCGCCGGTCGGCTGTGTGTCCAGGTGAGAGCCCATCAGGATCGGCGGCAGGTCGTTGTTGCGGCCCGGACGGCGCGCGAACATGTTGCCGATGCCATCCACCGTCACCGTCAGCCCCGCTGCCTCGCACCAGGACCGGAACAGCGCCCGGCCTTCCGCGTCCTCATCGGTCAGGGTCTGACGGTTGTTTCCGCCTGCGACGCCCGGCCCGATCTTGGCCATATCCATATGGCTGTCCCAAAGACGTGTCGGATTGATGCGCAGATTGTCGTTGGTGGCCATGACGCAGGGTTCCTCAGGGCGAGAGAGTCGAAGCAGTTAGAGCAACGCCCGATCAAATGGAGTCATTTGATCGGGAGAAGTTGCTCGCCATTCATAAAGTTAGAGCAGATTCACCCGATCCTATCGGATCGGGATCTGCTCTAGCAGGACTTTACCCGACCGCGACGCCAACGTCACGAGCCTGAGGCGCCCTCACCAACTCCCAAAACTCTGCAGATTGACCACCGGCTCACAAAACTATGCCAGACATGCCAACCGTTGGCGCCGGTATGAGGAGGGATGGACGCCGTCTCGGCCTGCCTCCCACCAGAATTGCCGCCGGTGCGGTTGTGGCGGTTCGGTTAATACTCTGAAACGGAGGCCCGGTGGTTGACTGGCCCGCACAGAGCACGCCTGAAAAACTCCCAGAACCGCCGCTCGGCCTTTTCGCCCGACGCCGCGATCAACGCGGGCGCACGGGCTTCAGAGGTAAGGGCAGGGGAGGGCGGTAGTGGAACCAGGTCGTGCATCAGCCCTCCTTCTTGCAGAAATAAAGGGCGATGTAGGGAGGCATATTGTTATGAGGTTGGTTCTGACCGTTAGGTGTAGTAGTTCAGACGTAATCTGACAGTCGGCGGTTTTTGGCGGTGTCTGTCAGGTTAAATTCAGGTGATGAACTTTTCCTTCCAGATCTCTTTGCCGTCGATCATGGTCTGGATCGGCGTTCT
>CALKDI010000022.1 GCA_938084065.1 uncultured Alphaproteobacteria bacterium | reverse complement strand
ACTATGATAGAAACGACGCAGCCAATCAAACAACCAATGATCGTCAGGCTTTCGATCAGCCCCGATTCACTTCGGAGCACCAAGTCATAATCTTCGCCGGAAGGGATGATCATCGCCACAACCAGCAAGACCAATCCCACCTCAACGGGCAGCCCAAGACTCCAGACTCGGGACAGGTCATTGGCCGGCCCGGCAGTTTGATTGCCTTTTGTGGAGAATGTCGCTAACTGTGTGTTCACAGTGTCCTGTGGCTCAGCTGAGCCAGAGGTATAGTTGCGATTCAAGGGATGGGACCAGACCGGTAGAGGGAAATTTATAGGCGCGCCATTGATAGCGGCACAGCCAACTCATATTTCGGATGACTAACTCTCCTGGTACCATACGCTTACACCAGCAATGCAACTGAATCATCCATACTTTATTGCGCCGCCTTCAGCAAATATCCTTTCGGCGCATCTGTCCACATTCGGCGTCTGATCGTTCCAAATTCTCCAACGGTGGTCAAAGTATAGAACCAAACCACAGCGGGGTGATGAACGCCATCCCTATAGCCTATGTAAGCGCGACAACCCGAGTGGGAATAGTGAGAGGCGCGCGGCATTGACCATACCCTTCGGCGGGTAACTTAGCACGACCTCGATACCCTACGTACGGGCAGCCTTCCACAGGCCTCTTTGCGGCTATACCTAGGGTCCTATCACTACTTGCCTTCCGTCAAGAGTACGGCATCCCCCCAGGGGAATCGCATTTGAAAAAAGTGTTTGCAGATTGAGTAGCGAATAGATTCTACGGAGTGGCACCCATCACAATGACCCTGTGCCATGGATGCATTTACCAAGATCTTTGAGAGCCTCGACGACCCGCGGACGGGTAACGCGAAACAACACGACCTCAATGAGATCCTGCTGATCGCGCTGTGTACGGTGCTGAGCGGCGGCGAAACGTGCGCTGACATGGCCTTGTTCGGTAAGGCAAAAGCGCCTTTTCTCAAGACTTTCATGATCTTGGAGAACGGCACGCCAAGCCATGACACCTTCAGCCGCGTGTTTCGGCTGCTGGCGCCGGATTAGTTTCGCACGTGCTTCATCACCTTCATGCAGGACTTTGCCAAGAGTCGCGAGGGCGTGGTTGCGATCGACGGCAAGACGTTGCGCCGATCGCTCGACACCGCGCAGAGTGCTTCGCCGTTGCATATGGTGACGGCTTTTGCCGCCGATGCACGGCTGGTGCTGGGCCAATTGGCGGTTGATACCAAGTCGAACGAGATCACGGCGCCGCCCAAGTTGCTCGATCTGTTGTCGCCTCAGGGCACCACGACTACAGCTGATGCGATGCACTGCCAGCACGCGACCGCCGAAAAGATCTGCGCGCATGGTGCCGACTATATTCTCGCGCTGAAGGGCAATCAGGGCACGCTTGCCGATGATGTCGCCCGCTTTTTTGAAGCCCCGGAGGCATCCGTCAGCACTGATATCACCTGGCTGCAGGAGCATCACAACTGGCCTGGATTGCAGGCCATCAGCAGGATTATCGCCACGCGTGAGGCCGCCGGCAAGACCACGACAAGCACACGCTATTATGTAAAGAGCGCCCCACTTGCACCGGAGCGTCTTGGCGAGATTGTGCGCAGCCATTGGGCCATTGAGAACGCTCTACATTGGGTGCTCGACGTCGTCATGAACGAAGACCAGATGCGCAACCGTCGCGATCACGGGCCAGAAAATTTGGCCATACTACGCAACCTCGCGCCCAACCTGGCTTGGGTGGAACCGTCTAAAGGCTCAATGCGCGGCAAGCTCAAGCGCGCTGGATGGGATGACAATTACCTCATCAAGCTCGTGACCGGGTTCACGTAGCTTTAAATGCGATTGCCCTGCCCCCCTGCTTTCCACTCGACAAAGATCAATGGTTTTGGCCTAATGGGATCATGATTCTATCCGTCCTTGATCAATCCCCCATCGCCTCCGGTCGCACCTACGCCGATGCGTTGAATGAGAGCGTGGAGTTGGCCCGGCAGGCCGATGCTTCGGGCTATCACCGCTACTGGTTTGCTGAGCACCACAACAGCCAGGGCCTGGCCTGTTCCGCGCCGGAAATCATGATCGCGCGGGTGGCGGGCGAGACCAAACGCATCCGTGTCGGCTCTGGCGGTGTGATGCTGCCGCACTATGCGTCATACAAGGTGGCAGAGCAGTTTGCGCTGCTGGAGACACTGTATCCCGGTCGTATCGACCTGGGCATTGGCCGCGCGCCGGGCTCGGACCAATTGACGGCGGCCGCTCTGGCACCAGAGGGTGGTGCCCGCTCGGTCGATAACTTCCCGCGCCAGGTGCAGGAAGTAGAGGCATATCTTAAGGACGAGATGCCAGACGGCCATCCGTTTGCCCGCGTCCACGCCGTGCCGATGCCGCTGCATAGTCCGCAGATGTGGTTGCTGGGATCGTCGGACTATTCCGCGACGGTGTCGGCGGTGCTGGGCATGCCGTTTTGCTTTGCCCATTTCATCGCAGGGCCGATTGGGGCCAAGGTTATGGAATCATTCCGCAACCAATACCGGCCATCCCCCGATTACCCGACCCCACACGCCAGCGTCGCAGCGCACGTGATCTGCGCGCCGACGATGGAGGAGGCCGATCAGCTGGCGCGAGGCCGCGATGTCTGGCGGTTGCGGATGGACCAGGGCATCTATGCGCCCTTCCCCTCTCCGGCGGAGGCTGAAGCAGTCTTGGACGATGTCGGTGACTGGGAGCGCCAACGTATTCAACAAGCCCGCAGTCAGCAAATCATCGGCGACGCGGCACATTGTAAGCGAGAGATTGAGGCTTTAGCCTCGGAATACGGCGTTGACGAGGTGGTGATTGTCACGATTACCCACGATTTTGCCGCCCGCTGCCGTTCCTACCAACTGCTGGCGGACGCGTTCACCTTGACGTCTGCCGTTGAAGCCGCGTAACACTTACGAACAATCAAGGGCTGGGAGCCCACAAACTCTTAAGAGACGGTAGAACAGGGCCATGGATGCAAATTGCGTCGTCGATGTGCAAGACTTGCGCGTCTATTTCCCGCTAGAGGACTCGACCGTTAAGGCGGTCGACGGCATCTCTTTCCATATCAACAAGGGCGAGACGGTAGCCGTTGTCGGGGAATCCGGCTCTGGAAAGTCCGTTACGGCTATGGCGTTGATGCGGCTGAATGATGCCAGTGGCGGTCAAATGCCGACCGGCAAGATAGACCTGCGATTGCCCGATGACCGCGTCGTCGATGTGGTGAAGCTGCCGGATGACGAACTGCGTCAGATCCGCGGCAACGCGATCTCCATGATCTTTCAAGAGCCGATGACCAGTCTCAATCCGGTCTACACGATCGGCTTCCAGATTGCTGAGGCAATCATGCTGCATCAAGGCCTGAACGAGAAAGAGGCTGAGCGGCGGGCGTTTGAGATGCTGACCCTGGTCCGCATCCCAGAGCCGGAAAAGCAATTGCGGCAATATCCGCACCATTTGTCCGGTGGTATGCGCCAGCGCGTGATGATCGCCATGGCATTATCCTGCCGACCACAATTGCTGATTGCCGATGAGCCAACAACCGCGTTGGACGTGACGATCCAGGCGCAGATTTTGGACCTGATCAAAACCCTGCAAGAAGAGATTGGCATGGCCGTGCTGTTCATTACCCATGACATGGGTGTTGTGGCAGAGGTCGCCGACCGCGTGGCAGTGATGTTCAAAGGCCACATCGTTGAACAGGGTTCCTCTGTGGATATCTTCCATAACCCTGAACATCCGTACACGCGCGCACTAATTAACGCCGTGCCGCGTTTAGGCTCAATGAATGGCAAGGACGCGCCGGAGAAATTCCCGGATGTCAGCCAGTCCGATACCTTTACACCAGAAGACTTTGCACCTGCGGGAGCCGCCTGACACCATGAGCACCAACGGACACGCAACTCAGCCATTGCTCGAGGTCGAAAATCTCGTCACGCGCTTTGACATTCGCCGCGGCCTGTTTGGCGGTTTGACCGGTCGGGTCCATGCCGTCGATGACATCACCTTCCATATCGACCCCCGCGAAACGCTGGCGGTCGTGGGCGAGAGCGGTTGTGGCAAGTCAACCACGGGCCGCTCCCTGCTGAAACTGGTACCGATTACCAGCGGCAAGGTAAAGTTCGAAGGCCAAGACATCACCCACATGGGTGCAAAGGCCATGCGCCCACTGCGCCGTGAAATGCAGATGATCTTCCAGGACCCGTTTGCGTCCTTGAACCCACGCATGACCGCAGGCGAGGCAATTGCTGAGCCCATGCGGGTGCACGGCATGGAAACCGGCTCTGCCCTCCGTGATAAGGTTGCCAGCCTGCTTGTACGTGTCGGCCTGCTGCCAGAGCACGCCAGCCGCTATCCGCACGAATTCTCCGGCGGGCAACGTCAACGTGTCTGCATCGCTCGCGCCCTAGGCCTGGAGCCAAAGCTGATCGTGGCGGATGAGGCCGTCAGCGCGCTCGACGTGACGATCAAGGCGCAGGTCATCAATCTGATGATGGATTTGCAGGACGAATTCGGCATCGCCTTCCTGTTCATCAGCCACGACATGGCTGTTGTGGAGCGCATTAGCCATCGCGTCGCCGTGATGTATCTGGGCCGGATCGTGGAGTTGGGCTCACGCCGTCAGGTATTCGAGAACCCACAGCACGCCTATACCAAGAAATTGCTAAAGGCCGTGCCGATCGCGGATCCGCGCCTGCGCCGCACCGACCGGACGCTAAACACCGACGAAATCCCCTCCCCTGTGAAGCCGCCCGGCTATGAGCCACCAGCGGTTGCAATGGATGAGATCGAGCCCGGGCATTTCGTGGCAACGAACTAAGACTTGCCACAACGCCTCTAGCGCTCTGAGACTCTGCTAAAACGGCCCGTCCAAATGCCTGCATTTGGACGGGCTTTGCTTTAGCAGCCCGTTGACAAAGTCTGTCCTGGACGAATTGGGTGAGGTCTGATTCTCTGGTCTTGTGGCCTAGAGGAAGGATTTTGCCATGGCGATGGGACAGCAAAAGGATCGTCAGGGAGACTTGATGGTGAGTTGGTCTG
>CALKDI010000021.1 GCA_938084065.1 uncultured Alphaproteobacteria bacterium | reverse complement strand
GTCGCTTGGATAACGGCCTGTCTTGCGGCTATGCTCAACGCGAGCGGTATCTGTCCAGGGCATCTGAGCCTCCATCTCTTCACAAAGACGGTGAATCACAATCCACTGATATCGTTCAACTACTTTTCGGGCAGGCTCTGAGTGATTTTTCAGGGGATGGTTTTGCCAGTAGCCGAAATTTTCCCGGCGAGTTGGCGATTGACCGCACACACGGCGATGTCTTGGCAGAGGCGGTGTTGGCCACGGAGGTTTTAGAGGATTTTATCAGCTTTGATTCATCCTATCACAGCAGTGCGTATTTGAATGATGAGCACTTCGGTATTGCGTCTCAGGGCTATACCAACCCGAATGGCATTGCCAGTTTTCTGGTATCGGGTAAGGCAACGGTAACGGGGTTAGAGGCCAGTTGTACGTGTGCATACTTGCATTGGGGCTATTGGGCTGCGCTGCAAGATACGGGCTCTGACTTGGCCCCAGACAATCCGTTTGTTGCTGGCGTGTTTGTTGCTGGGCAACCGACCGTTGATATGCCAATTGACGGAACAGCCACGTTTAGTGGGGTCGCAGAAGCGGCGTGGCGTGAACCAACGTCGATCAACCCGGATGGAATCGTTACGGTGGCCGCGGGTGGGTTCTTCCATTCAGTCAACTTCTCCAATGGAGAAGGAAGTGGCACTATGGCTTTGGCTGGTGTGACGTACCAAAGCTTTAGCACCCACGATGTTGGAGAACCACAGGTTGAGTTTGTGTTTCAGGAACAAGCCGACGTGTACGGCTCATTCGGATCCGGAAATGGTATCTTCATAGGCCCGGATGCCAAAAACCTGGGCGTGAACTTTGAGATGCAAGGCCGCGATGGCTTTGGCGCTGCCGGCATAATCCGTGCTGAACACAACGGCATCACCCCCCCGTAAGAAAAGTAGGCGATAATGGCTGACCGTAAACAAACCGAGACCCAAATCCTCGACTGGCTCGGCCAGCAGCGGCCTGCGATGACAGATTTGCTGGAGCGGTTGGTGAACATCGACTCCGGCTCCTACAACAAAGCGGGTGTCGATGCGGTCGGCGTCGCAATTGAGGACTGGTTCGCGGCGGAGGGTATTCCGACCGACCGTGTGCCGCATGGCGAATTTGGCGATTGTATTCGCGCGCACGTCACTGGCGGTGAGGGCAACCGACCGATCATCTTGATGGGCCACCGCGACACAGTGTTCCCAGACGGCACGGCCACAGAACGCCCTTTTACGGTCGAGGGCGACACAGCCTACGGCCCAGGTGTTGCCGACATGAAGGCTGGTCTGGTGATGAATGCGTTCGTGCTGGCAGCATTCAAGCGCTTTGGCGGCGCGCCCTATCCTCTGTTGGGCCTCTATACTTCTGACGAGGAGATTGCCTCACCATCGTCGCGACCAGTGATTGAGAATGAGGCGCGGACGGCTCGTGTTGTGTTCAATGCGGAGCCAGGACGGCCCACGGGCAACGTGGTGACCGGGCGCAAAGGCGCGAGCTTCTTTAAGATCAAGATCACCGGCAAGCCTGCGCATTCCGGCGGGCAGCACGAGTTGGGCATCAGCGCTATTGGCGAGCTGGCGGCTAAGATCACCGAGTTGCACAAACTCACCGATTATGAGGTTGGCACGACGGTCAATGTCGGCATCATCTCGGGCGGCAACGCGGTGAACATGGTGGCGCCGCTCGCCTTGGCTGAGATCGATGTGCGATTCAAAACGATGGAGGCACGCGACGCGGTCTGGGAGAAGATTACAGAAATCCTGGAAACCGCCTACGTGCCCGGCACCGCCACTGAGATCACCGAGAGCAAGGGCTTCCTGCCGTTGCAACAGTCGGCGGAGAGCAAAGAGGTGTTCGACCTCTACGTGCAATGCGGGGCTGAGGCAGGTCTGACCATCGCAGGTGAGTTCTCCGGTGGCTCTGCCGACTCTGGCTTTACAGCGCAGGTGGGTGCGCCGACGGTCTGTGCCACGGGTCCGGTAGGGGCTCATGCCCATACGCCGGAGGAATGCATGCGCCTCGACACGATGGTGCCGCGGGCCAAGACGGTGGCGTTGGCAATTATGCGCTTGGATCGCTGAGCCAGCCTGCCGTAAGCTTACCGCTGAACTTTGCGGTAAGGACAAACGGTAAATGAGCACTTCCCCCACGGGCTTTCTCGGCATCGGCGCGATGGGCCGGCCGATGGCGATCAATATTGCGAACGCGGGCATTCCGGTGGTGATCAGCGATCCCAACCCGGTGGCCACCGGCATCCTGGCACAGCACGGCGCAACCATCGTCGAATCGGCGCGCGCCGTAGCGGATCAGGCGGAGACCGTACACATCTGCCTGCCGACGGTCGCGATTGCCGAGCAGGTTGCGGCGGAGGTCGCAGGCGGCAAGGCGGTGAAGCACGTCATCAACCACGGCACCACCGGCTCAGCCTATTCCAAAGCTGCGGCGGCGGCTCTGGCGGACAAGGGCATTGCCTTTCTGGATGCGCCGATCTCTGGCGGGGTTGCAGGGGCGGAGGCAGGTACGCTGGCCATCATGTGCTCCGGTGATATGGCGACGTTTGAGGCGGCCAAGCCGGCTTTGGAAGCGATGTCCGGCCAGCTAACCTATTTGGGTGAGGTTCCAGGTGCGGCGCAGACCATGAAGCTCTGCAACAACATCCTGTTTTTCTGCAATTTGGCCGCCACGTGCGAGTCGATGACGCTGGGTGTAAAGGCTGGCCTCGATCCGCAGCAAATGCTGGATATCATGAACAAGGCGACCGGCCGCAATTTTGCCACCGAACAGATCATGAGCCAATTCGTCTTGCCTCGCACCTTCGACTTCGGCGGCGCGAATTACATCATCGAGAAAGACCTGGAGCTGTGGCGACAGGAGGCGGAGGCCTATGAGGTTCCCTCTTACATCGCCACCTTGGTCCGCACCCTGTTCCGTCAGATGGTTGCGGAAGAGGGCGACCAAGAGGATGCCTCGCGCATAGCGCTGCTTATGGAGCGCATGGCCGGCGTTGAAATCAAGAAACCCGCATAATCTTTTCAAACACCTGGAGGAAACCAAACCATGCTTTACGAATTGCGCAAATACACCCTGAAGGTCGGCACGATGGGGACGGTGCTAGAGCTGTACGGCAACAAAGGCTACCCGGCCTTTACGGCAGCCGAAAAGGCCCGCCTTGTCGGCTATTTCACCTCCGACACCGGCACGCTGAACCAGATAGTCCACCTCTGGCGCTTCAAGGATGACGCTGAGCGGCGCGAGCATTGGGCTGGAGTGTACACCAACGCGGCGTTCATGGAGTTCGCTAAAGACCTGCGCCCGAACATCCTGACACAGGAAAACCAGTTGCTGAACGAAGCACCCTGGGGCCCGAATCCTTGATGCGGTACGGGTTTTATCTACCAACACGAGGGCCGGTATCAACGCCATCGGCTCTCACCGCCTTCGCCCAGGCCGGCGAGAAATTGGGCTTTAATTCGGTCATGATCGCGGACCATGTGGTCTTTCCGGTCAAGATCGACAGCCCCTATCCCTACACCGTCGGCGGCGCATTCCCCGGCCATGGCGACCAGTTGGAGCAGTTGACGCTGGCCAGCTTTATCGCCGCCAAGACCGAGCGGATTCGTTTGGTGACCAGCGTCATGATCCTGCCACACCGCCATCCGGTGCTAACAGCCAAGATGCTGGCGACCATCGACTATCTCTCCAACGGCCGTCTGACCGTCGGTGTTGGCGTCGGCTGGATGCGGGAAGAGTTCGAGGCTTTGGAGGCCAAGCCGTTCGATGATCGCGGCGCTGTCTCCAACGAGATTTTGGAGATCTACAAAAAGCTTTGGACTGAGAAAGAGCCCTCGCATCAGGGCAAATACTACCAGTTTGATCCGGTGCATTGCGACCCGCAGCCGGTGCAAAAACCGCACCCGCCCATTTGGATCGGCGGCCATTCCAAGCCAGCGCTGCGGCGGACGGCAAAGTATGGCGATGGCTGGCATCCGGTCGGCGCGGTCGATGCCGCTCCACTGTTGCCGGACGACTTCAAGGCCAAGATGGACGAACTCTATCGGCTGACCGAGGCTGAGGGGCGCGATCCCTCCCGGCTGGAGATCTCACTAAAGGCGCCAGTTTACGACGCAAACCCTGGCAAACGCGCGGACGGTGGCCGCCGCCACTTTACCGGCACGGACGAGCAGATTGCCGAAGACATCCGGCTCTATCAGGGCATGGGCGTCGGCGAGATGGTGTTCGACTTCCGCGCGCAATCGCTGGAGGCCTGCATCGAACGCATGCAAGCCTGCGCCGAGGGCGTGATGAAGCTGGTGGATTAGCCAGCGGATTAGCGGCGCGCCGGGCGGTTCTCTCTGGCGCGCCGTTATTTTAGAGCTGTTATGGTTAAAGTGTGACGGCGGTTACAGACCCAGTTTGGTTAATCCCCTATTCCTAATGACATCGAAACCGTCATTAAGGGATACCGAGGAACAACCGATGTCAGTACTGAAGTCCGCATCCATCGCCGCCGCAGCCATCGTGTTCGTGCTGAGCATTGCTCCTGCCGCTCACGCTGCCTCCGAGATTGCGGGCGCTGGCAACGGTCAAGTCAGCGTTGGCTCCGACGCTCAGTCGGTCCAGATCCGTTGGGCACAGATTTCTGCTAAAGCCCGTGAGTTTCAGGTCCGCCGCCAGGGTCAATTTGTTGGTGTGAAGAATGCCAGCGCAAAGCCGCGCAAGGCGTTCATGGCGATGGCCAATCAGGCGCGGAACAGCCAGTAGGGACGTTTCGGGAAAACCACTCAAGCGAGTGGGGCTGCGAATGGTTTCAGGACCTTGTAGACAAAGTCATGAGTCGGCGTCGGCACTCCAAGCTCTAGCCCCATCCTGCGGATAGCGCCGGAGGTTGTTTCCAACTCTATGGGCTTACCAGCCTCCAGATCGTTGCACATGGAAGTCTTCCAATTGTCTGACGACGCCCTGCCCTTGGCAATTAATCGCTCAGCTATGTCACCCGGGAGATTAACCCCACGGGCTTTGGCGATACTCAAGATTTCGGTCATCGATTTGACGGCGATTTCCCTTGTACTGGGCTGTTCGGCGACCCAGAAGATGGATTGCCGGGTCAGGCAGGTCAGCGCCGAGTAGGTGGCGAAGGCAACGAATTTGACCCATGCTTCTTGCCTCACGTTCTCGCTGACGTTTGCCCCTATCCCAGCCTTTTCGCTTAGGCTTGCCAGCGTTTGAAGCCTAGCGGATTTGGGGCCATCCCACTCGCCGATGGTGAACGAGCAAACGGGCCCGCCATGGCGAATAATGCCTGGCGATTCAAGGGTGCCCGGCGTGAAAGTGGTTCCTGGGATGATCGCCTGGGTTCCAAAGCGCTCAGCCAGAATATCTAGTCCCGAGACACCGTTCTGGAAACTGATGATGGCGGTATTGGGAGCAACTATCGGCGCGATCAACTCTGCTGCCGGTTTCGTGTCCTGGCCTTTGACCGTAAAGACGATGAAGTCTGCAGGTTCTTGACCGTCTGGATCAGCAACCGCATTGACCTTGTCCAAGGTGACGTCACCCAGGTCACTCAAAACCTTAAGGCCGGAGGTTTGCATCGCCTCCAAATGCTTGCCGCGGGCGATAAACAGCACATCGGCGCCCGCCTGTTGTAGCAACGCGCCAAACAATCCACCTAGGCCACCAGAGCCCATGATCGCAATTCTCACCGTCGTTCCCCATCTTTTGCCTCAGATTAGCGAAAGTCTGAGGCAAGAGGGTGGAAGACGCAAGCGCTTGTCAGGAATTAAGACACTGTTCCAAAAAATTCGGAGCGATGTGGGGGCCTGGCATCATGATTATTTTGAATATCAGATAGTCAAACAGTTCCGACAGGGTAAATTGACTGCCCTTTGGTACTGTTCGGCTCGCAGCAGAAACCCGAACACCAGTAGCACGGTCCAAAACGATACCAGCACTATCCGATCTGCAAATGCCCCAGCTTGCCAATATAGCCAACGATTTCCTTTAGGCCGTCGCCGGTTTTTAGGTTGGTGAAGATGAATGGCCGGTCGCCGCGCATGCGTTTGGCGTCGCGGTCCATGACACCTAAGTCGGCTCCCACCATCGGCGCTAGGTCGGTCTTGTTGATGATGAGGAGGTCGGAGCGGGTGATGCCGGGGCCGCCCTTGCGTGGGATTTTTTCACCAGCGGCAACGTCGATAACGTAGAGGGTCAGGTCGGCCAATTCCGGGCTGAAGGTAGCGGCCAGATTATCTCCGCCGCTCTCGATCAGGCATAGCTCCGCACTGGGAAATTTGGCCGAAAGCCGGGCGATGGCTGCCAGGTTGATGCTGGCGTCCTCGCGGATGGCGGTGTGCGGGCAACCGCCAGTCTCCACGCCTTCGAGGCGTTCGGCGGGCAAAGCGTCGGCGCGGAGCAGGATCTCGCGATCTTCCTGCGTGTAGATGTCATTGGTGATGACAACCAGGTCGATCTTATCCCGCAATTCTTTGCAGAGCGCCTCAACGAGAGAGGTCTTGCCGCTTCCGACTGGTCCGCCGATGCCGACGCGGAGAGGGCCGTTCTGAGGCATGGATTTCGTCCTTTTGGGTTACGACCGGAACAACCGGGAATACTGAGTTTCGTGGGTGGCGGAGAGCCAATCCAATATGGGTGTGGCACTGCCGAGATCGTCGAGGCTGGCGGTCAGCGCTGCTTCCGTAGCCTCGCTGACTGCGGCTTCAACCTGGCCTTGTACGGACAAACCGGCGCTTTGGCCGATGGGCATGGAGCGCAGCGCGGCTGAGACGATGTTGGCGGTGAAGGCGTGCAAGTAGGCGAGCAGGCTGGCGTGCAGTGGGACCTTAGCAGCGGCACATGCTGAGCCGGCGGCGACCGGGAGGGCGATCTCCCCGGTGATTTGACAATGCAAGTCAGGCCAGCCTTGCTGGATGGCTAGGATGAAGGCGTTGCCCTGGTTCAGCGTCTCGGCACGGAGCTCGGCGCTGGGGGAGAGGGCGGCGGCGATTTCGGCGATGGGTTCGATGTCGGGGGCAAATCGGTAGGCCTCGGCAAATAAGATCGCGTCGTTGCGGGCAGAACCGGACAGCAATTGGCCTTCAATCCATTCGGTGAGGTCGTCGCGGTCGGCGACGAGGCCTGCCTCGAAGGCAGACTCCAGGCCGTGGCTGTAGCTGAACGCGCCGATGGGAAAGCCCGTGCCGAACCAGGTCGCGAGCCGCTGTTGCTGGGCTGCGGTTAGGGCCTCAATGGTCATGGTGGTGGCCGTGGGAATGATCGTGCTCGTGACCTTCGTCGTGCACGTGGCCATGGCCGCCGTCGCCATACGCTCCGCCTTCGGGCTGGAACGGCTCCGAGACTTCGGCAACCGTGCCGCCGAGGCCGCGAAGCATTTCTGCCAGCACTGGATCGGGGCGGATCAGAAGTCGTGCGTCCTGGACTTCCGCTGGCGTGTGTCGGTTGCCGAGATGCCAGGCCAGTTGCAGCAGCAGGTGAGAGGTTGGTGCGCTGATCGCGTAGAGCGGCTCTGGCGCTGCCTCAACTTTGATCCAGACGCCATCATCGCAGAGCAGCCCGTCGCCATGCGCCATGGCTACGGCGCGCGGCAGATCGAGTAGCATCTCCGCACCGCTTGCCAACGGTAGGACGATGCGCCGGCGGTGGCGGTCGTCGAAGGCCAGGATGAGGGTGTCGGCGGCCTGTGCTTCGGGCCAACAGCCGGTGCGGTGGTGGTGGGAGGCGCGGCGCATACCTAGTCCTTCCTTCCGCGTGAGGAGTGAGCGCAGCAAGCCTCGAAGGCGGCATGGCCAGTCGCAACCGCCCCTTCGAGGGCGCTTCGCGCCACCTCAGGGTGAAGCATGGTGAGTGCGAGGGGCATGGTTTTCCTCAAAACAAAAAGTACCGTTGCGCCATGCTTAGCACCTCGGCTGGTTCGCAGGTTAGCAACGCGCCGTCGGCGGTCACCTCGTAAGTTTCTGGGTCTACGGAAATGTTGGGCATCAGGCTGTTGTGGATCATGGAGTGCTTGCCGATGCCGCCTCTTGTGTTCTTCACCGCCACCAGAGGCCGCGACAGACCCAGATTGCCGGAAAGGTCGCTGGCCAAAGCCGCCTGGCTGACAAACGTCAGGGCGCTGGCGGTCATTGAGCGGCCAAAGGCACCGAACATCGGGCGGTAATGCTCTGGCTGTGGGGTTGGAATTGAGGCATTGGGGTCGCCCATCACGGCGGCGGCAATAGTGCCGGCTTTGATCACCAGGTCCGGCTTCACGCCAAAGAATGCCGGTGTCCAGATCACCAGATCGGCCAGCTTGCCCACCTCAATCGAGCCGATTTCATCCGCCATGCCGTGGGTGATGGCTGGGTTGATGGTGTATTTGGCGATGTAGCGTTTGGCCCGCAGGTTGTCGTTGTCGCCGGTCTCGCCTTGAAGCGGCCCGAACTGACGCTTCATCTTGTCGGCGGTTTGCCAGGTGCGGATCAGCACTTCGCCGACACGGCCCATGGCTTGGGAGTCGCTCGCGATAATCGAGAACGCGCCCATGTCGTGCAGGATGTCTTCCGCCGCAATAGTCTCCTTGCGGATGCGACTGTCGGCGAAGGCCACGTCCTCCGGGATAGACGGATCGAGGTGGTGGCAGACCATGAGCATGTCTAAGTGCTCATCCACCGTATTAACCGTGTAGGGGCGGGTCGGATTGGTGGAGGACGGGATAACGTTTGCCTCGCCGCAGACCTTGATGATGTCTGGGGCGTGACCGCCGCCGGCGCCCTCCGTATGGAAGGCGTGGATCGTGCGGCCTTTGAAGGCGGCGACTGTGTTCTCGACGAAGCCGGACTCGTTCAGCGTATCCGTGTGGATCATCGCCTGGATGTCCATGTCATCACAGACGCCCAGGCAACAGTCGATGGCAGCAGGCGTGGTGCCCCAGTCCTCGTGCAGTTTCAGGGCGCAAGCACCGGCGGCGACCTGCGCTTCCAACTCCGCTGGTTGCGAGGCGTTGCCCTTGCCGGAGAGGCCGAGGTTCATGGGGAAGGCCTCAAAGGCCTGCAGCATCCGTCCGATATGCCATGCGCCGGGCGTGCAGGTGGTGGCGTTGGTGCCGGTGGCTGGGCCGGTGCCGCCGCCGAGCATAGTGGTAACGCCGGAATAGAGCGCCTCGTTGATCTGTTGCGGGCAGATGAAGTGGATGTGGCAGTCAAAACCGCCGGCAGTGACGATCTTGCCTTCGCCAGCGATAACTTCCGTGCCGGGTCCGATGATGATGTTGACGCCCGGCTGCGTATCCGGATTGCCGGCCTTGCCGATGGCAGCGATGCGGCCATCCCGTATACCGATGTCAGCTTTCACGATCCCCCAATAGTCCAGGATCAGCGCGTTGGTGATCACAGTATCGGCGGCCCCTTGGGCGCGGGTCACCTGCGATTGGCCCATGCCGTCGCGGATGATCTTGCCACCGCCGAACTTGACCTCCTCGCCATAGATCGTGTGGTCGCGCTCGACTTCGATGAATAGTTCTGTATCAGCAAGGCGGACCTTGTCGCCGACCGTTGGGCCGTACATGGCGGCATAGGTGGCGCGGGAGATGATGGCCATTTGGCTTAGTCCTTTGTATCCAGCGGCCCCATCACCGCCTGGTTGAAGCCGATGACGGTGCGGCTGCCGGCGTAGGCCACCAGCGTTACCTCCCGCGTTGAGCCAGGCTCGAACCGGACGGCGGTGCCAGCGGCTATGTCCAGGCGCATGCCGCGCGCGGCGGCGCGGTCAAAGCTGAGGGCTGGGTTGGTCTCGGCAAAATGATAGTGGCTGCCGATCTGCACGGGCCTGTCGCCGGTGTTGGCGACAGTCAGCGTGAGGGTTTCGCACCCGGCGTTGAGCTGTATTGAGCCTTCCGCGGTAATGACCTCACCCGGGGTCATTTCTGGCCCCGAAATATGTGGATGGCGAGGCCGGCGATCACGATGGCGGCGATGACGGCCAGGCCGGTTTCCCAGGCGTGGGTGTGGAATACCGGGGCTGCGTGGCCAGGATCGGCCAGGGCTAGGGAGGGGGAGAGCGCCATGGCAGCGGCAACGGCATACTTCATTGAATTTATCTCCTCAGCTTAGCGGATGGGTTCGTGGACGGTCACAAGCTTGGTGCCGTCGGGGAAAGTGGCTTCGACCTGGACGTCGTGGACCATCTCCGGAATGCCGGTCATGACCTGGTCGCGGGAGATCACGGATGCGCCCGCCTGCATCAGGTCAGCGACACTGCGGCCATCTCGAGCGCCCTCGACCACAAAGTCGGTGATGAGCGCGATAGCTTCCGGGTAGTTTAGCTTGACGCCGCGGGCGAGGCGCTTGCGGGCGACCTCTGCCGCCATGGCGACCAACAGCTTGTCTTTCTCGCGTTCGGTGAGACGCATATGGGGACTCTCCTCAGAGGGACCAGAAACGGGGCATGACCGGTGCGCGGCCTAAATGAGCGCGAAAGCCGGTGACGAATTGGGTAACGCTCTGGCGGAGCGTGAAGGCGTCAGGCGCCAGAAAGCGGGCGATCAGAAGGCCGTCGAGGGCGGTGGCAGCTGCGCGGGTGGTGCCGGGGATGCCTTCCAGCAGAGCGCGGGCTTCGGCCAGTCGGGCTTCGGCACCGTCAGCGGCATAAAATACGGTAGCAATGGCAGGGTAGCCGCCAAAGCCGGCGGGGGAAGCGAGGGCCCGGGCTATATCATTCCTTTCCCGGACGTCGCAAAGCGGCGAGCCGGGACCTCTGTCCGAGCTTGGCCCAGGGAGGCCCCGGATAGCGCTCCGCGCTTTCGGGGAGGTGTGGTGTGTGGTTCCGAGCCGTAAAGCATCCAGCCAGGCCAACTTCCCCTCGCGCCAGATCTCAATGCGGTCGCTCAAAAAGCCCTCACGGAAGACCTCGCCATGCGCGGCGCGGCCCAGGATACGCAGTTCGCAGGCCAGCAGTTCGGCGCGGGCGGCCAACTCAAACACGGTCCGCCGTTGCAGCCGGGCGCCGTCGAATACGATGGTTTCCTGCGGCAGCCACTCGGCTTTCGCGTCTTCGCCCAGCACGATCCGGCTATCGACTTGAGCAGGTGCATCGCCTAGTCGGGCCTTGTAGAGCCGTTCGGCCGCCTGGGTCGTCGCGCGAGCCATTGCGCCCGGCCCGGCGGCAAAGTCAAACCGCACCGCATCACCGCCGGTCAGCCCGCCGCATGTGGTAGCGAATACCGCCGTCGGCCAATCCTCACTGGTGGGCAGGAGGCAGCGACATGGCGCGCTCTGATGTAGGTCGGCAAGGCCGGTCCGCCCATCAGCTCGCACAGCAAACCGCACCGAAGCCCGCCCAACTGAGCGCTGCAACCGCCGACCAGCGCCGGGCCCGACAGAGGCCTGCCTGAGCTGCGGGCTAGATGGTAAGGGTTCGGCGTACATCCGACTCCACCATTTCCTCGCGGGTGCCGGCCAATACCACCTCACCGCGTTCCATCACGGCAAAGCGATCGGCGAGGTCACGGGCGAACTCGAAATATTGCTCGACCAGGATGATGGCCATTTCGCCGGCGGCTGCCAAGTCGGCGATCACGCGGCCGATGTCTTTGATGATGGAGGGCTGGATACCCTCGGTCGGTTCGTCCAGCACCAAAAGCTTGGGCCGCATCACCAACGCGCGGGCTATGGCGAGTTGTTGTTGCTGTCCGCCGGAGAGGTCGCCGCCGCGGCGGGCCAGCATATCCTTCAGGACGGGGAACAACTCGAACACGTGCTCCGGCACATATTTTTCGCCGGCGGGGGCTGCGGCGAAGCCGGTGCGCAGGTTTTCAGCCACCGTCAGGCGGGCAAAAATGTCTCTGCCCTGAGGCACGCTGGCAAAGCCGAGGCGGGCGCGGCGATGGGCAGGCAGGCGCGTCACATCCTGGTCGCCCCACGCGACATTGCCGTCGCTGGTGGGCTGTAACCCTAGAATGGCACGCAGCAGCGAGGTCTTGCCGACGCCATTGCGGCCCATAATGCACATGACCTCGCCCGGTTTGGCCTCTATCGAGACGCCGCGCAGGATGTGGGAGGCACCATAGTGCAGATGCAAGTTGGAGACGGTTAGCATGACATCATCTCCCCAAATACACTTCAACGACGCGTTGGTCGGCCTGGACGTGATCGATAGAACCCTCGGCCAGGACGCTGCCCTCATGTAGCACCGTCACCCGCGCACCTAACGCCCGGACGAAGGCCATATCGTGCTCGACCACCACCAGTGTATGATCATCCTTGAGGCGGTGGATCAGATCGGCAGTTTGTTCGGTTTCGGCGTCGGTCATGCCGGCCACGGGCTCGTCCAACAGCAACAGTTCAGCATCCTGGATCAGCAACATGCCAATTTCCAGCCATTGCTTCTGGCCATGGCTGAGCGACCCAGCCAAATCACTCCGGCGTTCTGCGAGGCTGATGGTGGCCAAAGTGTCCTCGATCCGGGCGCGATGGTCGCTGGTCAGGCGGGCGAACAGGCAGGTCAGCGCGCTGCGATTGGCTTTGCAGGCAAGTTCGAGATTCTCAAAGACGCTGAGGTTCTCGAATACGGTCGGTTTTTGGAACTTCCGTCCGATGCCTAGTCCAGCAATGGCTGGCTCGTCCAACTTGGTGAGGTCGATACGCTCGTCGAAGCGGACGGTGCCGGTATCCGGCTTGGTCTTGCCCGTGATGACATCCATCATCGTTGTCTTGCCAGCACCGTTCGGCCCGATGATTGAGCGCAACTCGCCTTGCTCAATGGTTAGAGACAGGTTGTTCAGCGCCTTGAAGCCGTCGAAGCTGACGGTGACGCCGTCCAGATACAGGTGGGCGTTGGTGTTAGACATGATAGCCGGCCTCCCGCGCCCGTCTGGATGGATCGAGCCAGTCGCCGATGCGGCGCATCTCGGTTGCGGCACCGACCAGCCCCTTCGGCAGCAGCAGGGTGACGAATATGAACAGGGCGCCCAGGAAAAACAGCCAGGTCTCAGCCGCGACGCCGGTCAGGTAGGACTTGGCCACGTTCACCAGGATGGCACCGAAAATCGCACCATAGAGCGAACCTCGCCCGCCGATGGCGACCCAGATGGCGATCTCGATGGAGACCGCCGGTGAGAACTCACTGGGGTTGATTATGCCAACTTGCGGCACGTAAAGCGCACCTGCGATGCCGGCAAGCATTGCAGAGGCGGTGAAAGCCACAACTTTGGCATTTGCGGGGCGATAACCCAGGAACCGTGCCCGAGGCTCGGCGTCTTTTACCGCCAGCATGACCCGGCCCAGTTTGGACGTCACGATGAAACGGCAGACCAAATAGCCCCCCGCCAGGGCAAACACGCTCAGCATATAGAGCGCCATGCGCGTGCCGGGGGCAGACAGCTCAAAGCCGAGGATGTCCTTAAAGTCGGTCAGGCCATTGTTGCCGCCGAAGCCAAAATCGTTGCGGAAAAACGCCAGCATCAACGCGTACACCATCGCCTGGCTGATGATGGAAAAATAGACACCGGTAATCCGCGAACGGAAAGCCAGCCAACCAAACGCAAAGGCCAGTAGGCCCGGCACCAGAAATGCCATGACGACGGCAAAGCCAAACTGGTCGAAGCCTAACCAATACCAGGGCAATTCCTGATAGTTCAGGAACACCATGAAGTCCGGCAGGTCCGGGTTGCCATAGACACCACGATCGCCGATTGCCCGCATCATGTGCATGCCCATGGCATAGCCACCCAGCGCGAAGAATGCACCATGGCCTAGGCTGAGAATGCCGGCATACCCCCAGACCAGGTCCAGACTAATCGCCAGCAAGGCAAAGCAAAGATACTTGCCCAGCAACGGGATCAGATAATCGGGGACAT
>CALKDI010000020.1 GCA_938084065.1 uncultured Alphaproteobacteria bacterium | reverse complement strand
ACCGCCGGCGAAATTTGCGAGAACTTCGTTTCAAATCTCTGCGTTTGGCCGGTAATCTTCCTGCTTTGAAGGGTCATTTGACCACGTGGCGGAAAAATATTCTCTGCTGTTTACGAGTTTTAGAGTTTTCACACAGTCTGGTGCGTTTTGCGCTAGGTGACATACTCGAAAGCGATCATAGGAAGGTGTCAAACAAGTTCGAGAAAGACGCCCTGACCATTACCAAAATGACGAATGGCGATCATACTATTGCCAATTACTTGCAAGAACAATCCAAGCACATCGACGATATGACGGTCTATGTCACCGGCCACAGCCAAGGTGGCGGGTTGGCGCCGATGGTGCAGGGCCATATCTTGGCGCAATCCAAGCATTGGGAAAACAGTGGCGCCCGCGTCATTCAAGGCTACACCTTTGCCGGACCGACATCCGGCAATCCCGCATTTGCGAAATATGTTGACGAATCTCTGACACTTTTCCGCGTCGTTAATCCTTATGATATTGTGCCGTTTGGCTACGCTTCGTTACGAGATATTATTAGGCAATCAGTGCCCGCCAAAGTACCTCTATGGGCCAGGACCATTATTTGCAGCGCCCGTTGGTACCTAAAATGGATTGGCCGGTGGCAGCAACCTATGGCTAATGCTAAGCCCCTCAAAAAGGAGCGCGAGCCGAAGAAAGCTTCTTGGTTTGGCCAAGTGGAATATCAGCATGGCCACAATACCTACCTATCGCTGCTAGGGGCTCCGCAGGTGAAACTGCCCACCTAAGCACGCCCGCGGCAGCCAAGCCGCCCCTTGCATTCCATCTTCGTATTGGCTCCTATGGCGCATCCTTCCATGGGAGCCAAATCATGCCATCCCCTTTGAAAACCATCCCCCACGCCTCACACTGGGGCGCGTTCAACGCGATTGTGCGTGATGGACGGGTTATCGACGCGCTGCCGATTGCCAACGACCCGGACCCCTCGCCGATGCTGGCGGCGATCCCGGGCATGGTGCATGGGGCAGCAAGGGTTGCACAGCCGATGGTGCGGGAGGGCTGGTTGAAAAACCGCGACCGCAACCGGGGCGCAGACCGCTTCGTCGCCGTCTCCTGGGATGAGGCGCTCGACCTCGTCGCGGGCGAACTCAAGCGCGTGAAGGCCGACCACGGCAATGAGGCCATCTTCGCTGGCTCCTACGGCTGGTCGTCCGCCGGGCGGTTCCACCATGCCAAGAGTCAGCTTGGCCGCTTCATGAACACCATCGGCGGCTTCACCACCCAGAAATACAATTACAGCTTCGCCGCTGCCTTGGCGCTGCTGCCCCATGTCTGCGGCACCGCCCAGCCCAGCGATGGGCCGATCAGTTCCTATGAGACCATCATCGCCGAGACCAGGCAGATGGTCTGTTTCGGCGGCCTGTCGATGAAAAACACCCAGCTCGATTCCGGCGGCCTCGCCCGGCACGAAAGCGCTGGCTGGCTGAAGAAAGCTGCGGAGGCTGGCGTGCGGTTCGTTATCATCAGCCCGATCCGCGACGACGTCCCGCCCTTCCTCGACGCCATGGGCGTGGCAGAGTGGATCCCGATCCGCCCCAACACCGACACCGCGATGATGCTGGCCATGGCCTATGTGCTGGCAAGTGAAGGCCTGGCCGACGAGGCTTTCCTGGCGAGCCATTGCGTCGGCTGGCCTGAGTACCGCGCCTACCTCTTGGGCGAAACCGACGGCCAGCCGAAAACTCCCGCCTGGGCCGAGGCCATCTGCGGCGTCCCCGCCGACCGCATCGCCTCCCTCGCCCGCGACAGCGCCGGCCTGCGCACTATGCTCTCTGCCGCCTGGTCGCTGCAACGCGCCGACCATGGCGAGCAGCCGTTCTGGGCGCTGGTGGCGCTGGCTGCGGCGCTGGGTCAAATAGGCTTGGCCGGGGGAGGCTTCGGCTTCGGTTATGCCTGCGCCAGCGGCCAGGGCGCGCCTCGCTCGCCGGTCGGCATGCCAACCCTCTCAACCCTAAAGAACCCGACCGGCAGCTTTATTCCGGTAGCGCGTATCGCCGACATGCTACTGGCACCCGGCAAGGAGTATGAGTATGACGGCGAGGTGCGCACCTATCCGGACACGCGCCTGGTCTATTGGTGCGGCGGCAACCCATTCCATCACCACCAGGACCTGAACCGCCTCGTTCGCGCCTTCCAGCAACCGGAATGCGTTGTCGTGCATGAGCCGTTCTGGACCGCCACCGCCCGCCATGCGGACATCGTCCTGCCCGCCACCACCACACTGGAGCGCAATGACATCTGCGCCGGCAAGCGCGACCACACCTGGGTCGCGATGCGCCAGGCGATTGAGCCAGTGGGCGACGCCCGCAACGACCACGCCATTTTCAGCGGCTTAGCCGAACGCATGGGCACGCTCGACGCCTTCACCGAGGGCCGGGACGAGTTGGGCTGGCTGCGCCACATGTACGAGACGGCGGAGACCAAGGCCGCCGCCCAAGGCATCACCATCCCCTCCTTCGACGCGTTCTGGGCGGCGGGCGAGATCGATATCCCGATCCCGACCACGCCTTTGACTCTGTTCCAGGATTTCCGCCTCGATCCCGAAGGTGAGCCGCTGAAAACCCCGTCCGGCAAGTTCGAAATCTTCTCCGAAACCATTGCTGGCTTCGGCTATGACGACTGCCCCGGCCACCCGGTCTGGTTCGAGCCGCACGAATGGCTGGGCCATGTAAAGGAAGTGGCAGACCATCCGCTGCACCTGATCTCGAACCAGCCCCGCACCCGCCTGCACGGCCAGAACGACCCGGTAGGCCCGAGCCGCGCCAGCAAGATCAAAGGCCGTGAACCAATCTGGCTGCACCCGCGCGACGCGACTCTGCGGGATGTTGTGGACGGAGACATCGTCCGCGTTTTCAACAGCCGCGGTGCCGTGCTGGCCGGCGTGGTCGTGACCGACCGCGTAACGCCCGGCGTGGTGCAGCTAGCGACAGGCGCGTGGTATGACCCGTCAGAGCCCGGCGGCCTCGACAAGCACGGCAACGCCAACGTGCTGACCCGCGACCAGGGCACGTCTCGCCTGGGACAGGGACCGAGTGCGCATTCAGCCCTGGTGCAGGTAGAGCTCTATCGCGGCAACCTGCCGCCGATTACGGCATGGCAGGCGACGGAGGGGTCGGATTAGGACCCCTCTCCCGCTTTGATCCGCAGCCGCACTCAGCCCGGCTTGCGGCCGTGAGTGCGTTGCAGCACGCCCTCAACGAAGGGCACTGTCGCGATGTCGTGGAAGCCAGCCGCAGCGAAATAGCCCTCCACATCCGTCGTGGAGTGCGCCAGTCCGGTGCCATTGACAATGGCTTCAGACAAGCCCCAGAGCGCCGCATCGGCAGGGCCGGAGCGGTCGGCGTCCAGTGCCTCGCCAATCAGGTGCATTTCGCCGCCAGGGGCCAGCGCGTCGAAGGCCTTCTTTACGACCGCGCGGAATTCTTCGCGACCGTACATCGGCAGATTGCTGGCCATCACGGCGATATCGCAGCCTTGTGGAAACGGGTCCTTGTTGAAGTCGCAGGCCAGAGCTTCAACCCGGTCGGCGACACCGTTTTCGGCGATAAACTCGCGTGCGACAACCGCGGTGGACTCCAGATCAAGCACACTGGCCCTTAGTTCCGGGTGCAGTTTTGCCGCCTCGATACAATAGGCGCCGGAGCCGCCGCCGATATCGATCATATGCTTTTTGCCAGCCAGATCGACCTGACGCAGGAACAGCCGCCCGGCGCCTCGCCCGATCGAGTGGGTCGCACGGTGGTATCGCCGTGCGTCGTCTACCGTGAACTCGGAAACCTTGACGTTATCGGTACGCGGCGGTTCCGGGTTTTGCAGGATATCGGACAGGCGGCCCCATTGATCCCAGTCCGGCTTGGTGAACAACATCCACTCGCCGGCATAGCCGCGTTGCCCCTGCACCAGAAAGCGCTCCACATCCGGGGCGTTTTTCAACGTATTGCCATCACGCTCGACCAAGCCCAGGCCGACGCAGGCGACAATGATGCGCTCACCGTGCAAGGCTGTGATGCCCATGGCTTTGGACAGACTGGCCTCGGTGTTGTGGCCTTCGGCAATCTTGGTGAACAGGCCCAGTTCAACACCGGCCATCAGCGCCGCGCTCTCACGATAAGCACGGACCATACGTTGCAGGCGAACGGTTGTGGGGCGAGGAGTGGCGGCAGTCATGGCGAGGCGTTTCCTTTGGGTCGCATTCCGGGGAGCAGTAAGATAAGCGCAGCCAGCACATCGAACGCAACAAAGGCGAGCAAAGCGGGTCCATACGCCCCGGTGCCGTCGCGCAACCAGCCAGCCAGGCCAGAGCCAAAGCCCGCGCCGATGTAGAGGGCGATGTTGGCAAAGCCATAGACCTTGCCATAAGCCGCCGGGCCAAAGGTCTGGCGCAGCAACAAGGGCGGCAGCATCACCACATTGCCAATCACCAGGCCGGCAACAGCACAGCCCAGATAGATCGAGGCGATGCCGCTGGCGCCATACAGGACGGCGATGCCGGTGCCTTGCAGCAGATAGGTCGCCGCAGCCAGCCAGGCGACTGGCAGACGATTGGTCAGATAGCCTGTGCCGAGACGCCCGACCGCCCCAACTGCAACGCCCAGACTGATGGCATAGGCGGCGTCTGCGGCAGGTAGCAACTCGCTCAAGTACGCCAGTTGGTGCGCCAGATAACCGACCTGCGCTCCCAGGCCCAGACCTCCAGCGATAGCGATGCGCCAAAATCTGGCGGTTCTCAGGGCGTCGCGAGCGGTAAAGCTGGATTCTGGCGCTACGGCGGCGCGGTGGGTCTCAGTCGGGCGGCGCATGACGAACAAAGCCAACGGCACGATCGTCAAGGCCACCAAAGCGCCAATGGCCGTAACCGTGTCGGTAAAGCCATAGATGCTGCTGGCACCGACCATTGCCGGCACGCTAACCGCACCCCCAACGCTCGCGCCTGTCAGGGCGAGTGACAGCGGCAGGCCCAACCGCGGCCCGAACCACGGCACCAGCGAGGCGCTGATCGCAGGCGTCGCGATCAGGGGGTAGCCGGTGGCGATCAAGGCGTAGGCGGCATAGAGCTGCCACGGCTCGGTCAGATGGCCCATGGAAGCAACGCCACAACCTACGGCCAGGCCACCATAGGCAACGGCCAGCCGAGTGCCGAACTTGTCGGCGATCCAACCGAAAAACAGCGTCACCGGGATTGCGAGCCAGAAAAACAGCGTGATGGCGTTGCCGACAAGGCTGGTGCTCCAGCCGTGGGCGGTTTTCAACGCCGGCAGGTAGACCGTGTTGCCATAAAACACCGTGCCCCAGGCCAGGATCGCCATCCAGAAACAAACACCGGTGATGACCCAGGCATAGGCGGGAGCCCTGGGCTGGCTCAAGCGGTCAACCCCATCTGGCGCAACACCGCGGCACCCAGCTCTGTCATCGGGTTAGCGACGGTGTAGAGAATGGAATAGTGGTTGTCGTAATCCGGCTGGATCGCCGTCACCTCCGAGCCGTTCGCGCGGCAAGCCGCGGCAAAATCGTCTGTCTGGCGGATCCATTCCCGCGTTTCGTGCCCGCCAACCGCGACCACCAGCGGCATTCGCGGCGGCGGCAGGTGCCACATGGGGCTGACATCGGCCACGGTCTCGGGCGTCATCAGCAACTCCTCGCCACCGGGGATGCTAAGCATAGGCGTCAGGTCATAGAGGCCGCTTACCATGGTAGCCCCTTTGATCGCGTCGGCCGGCAAGCCAAGGCTCTCACAATCGGTCGCCGCCAGCATGGCGCAGAGATGGCCGCCGGCGGAATGGCCGGAGATATACATCCGCTCCCGATCGATGCCGAACTCCTCCGCCCGGTTCCAAACCGCGGCGAGGCCGGCGCGGACCTGGCGAATCACCTCTGTCAGGGGCACGGTTGGGCAGAGATCGTAGTTCAATAGGACCGTCGTAGCGCCCGCTTCGTGGAACATGGGCACGATCAGCGTGTGGTCGAAACTGTCGAGGAAACGCCAAAAGCCGCCGTGCACAAACACCTGAACCGGCGCGTTCGGCTGAGCAGCCGGGAAAACGTCCATGCATTGGCCGGGCGTGTCGCCATAGGGTATCCGCAGCTGGCCTTTCAGGGTGGCGCGAACCCGTTCGCTATCCAATGTCCAGTGCGCCTTCCAGACCTCATGGTCCGGTACGGCTTCGCGTGGATTGTACTGGCGGATGAGTTCGTCGAGGTCCATGGCGTTTCAACTCGGCTGCAGGTCGTGTAGGGAAGAGGCAGAGCCTAACCTATGGACGCCCGACCATGAACCGCAAATTCACCCTCGCCCGCCGCCCGGAGACCTTGCCAGGGCCGGAGCACTTTTCCGTTGTCGAAGAGGAACTGCCGGCATTGGCGGAGGGACACGTCCGGCTGCGGCTGGCGATGGCAGCGGTGTCGCCGTGGCAGGCGCAACGGTGTAAGGACTTTTCCAACTATGTCGAACCGTTCGCCATCGGCGAGCTTATCTCATGCGACATGCTGGGTCAGGTGGTCGAAAGCCGGGCAGCGGGTTGGGCAGAGGGCGATTTCGCCATGGGGCGGCTGGGTTGGCAGGAATACGCGGACGCAACGCCGGCGGCACTCACCCGTGTTGATCCTGCATTGTCTATGAGCACCTGGCTGACCGCCCTATCCTCGCCAGGCCTATCCGCCTGGTTCGGTTTTGCCGACCATGCCAGACCGATGCCCGGCGAAACCTGTGTGATCACCTCAGCTGCGGGCGCATTGGGGTCATTTGCCGTGCAGATCGCCAAGGCGGGCGGCATGCGGGTGATCGGCATCGCAGGCGGCGAGGCGAAATGCCAGTTCGTGACGGAGACGCTGGGCGCGGACGCTTGCCTCGACTATCGCCTGCCGGACTTTGAAGGCCATTTGCGGGCCGCGGCACCAGCCGGCGTGCATGTTTTCTATGACACTGTCGGCGGACTGACAGCCGATGCGGTGTTCGCGAACATGGCCAAGTACGGCCGCATCGTTCTGGTTGGACGCTCAGATGCCAACAATAGTGCAGATCCGGGCGCAGATTTCGCCAATATGCGAATGGTCTGGGCCAGGGAGTGCACGGTTGAGACCTTCTCAATGTATTCCCTGTTGCCCGAGCGGCGCGCAACCGGCAGAGCCCGCATGGCAGCACTTGTTCGCAGCGGCGCGGTGCGGCCACAAGTGTCTATAGTTGAAGGGTTCGAGCATACCCCGCAGGCGCTGCATGACGTCCTGGCAGGTAAACTGCTGGGCAAGGCACTGGTGCGATACTGGCAGCCGGACGCAATCTCCCCCTAACTTTGACGAGGGACAAAACCGACTTTCTCGATTATCGTGACATTTTTGTTACGATCATATGACAACGGCTCAATGACCAGATCGAGTTCGATACCCTTGTTCCCGCCAGTGGTTGGAAAGACGTTGCTTGATGCGTTCTGCCGACTTGAAAGTGGATGGTTTGGCACAAATGCGCCAATACGGGATTTTATCTGTTATACCGGGAGTCATTGAGAACCCGAATTTGATGGCTTGACAGGCGGGTTAAGAACGATTCAGCTATGTGCATGATCTTCGCCGGTTTTCTTTCCTCAGCAGAGCGTCTCGAACTTGAGGCTTGCGTGCGGCGTCAGC
>CALKDI010000019.1 GCA_938084065.1 uncultured Alphaproteobacteria bacterium | reverse complement strand
CCCTAACGCAGATCCAATCAGCTTGAGTCGTGTACCGCGGTGCCCGCCAAAGCATTCGAAGCCATGACCACTTTGATTCCAAAGCTGCGGCCACCCCTCCTCTGCCAAGGAGGACTTTTGCCCCGCAGGATGGGTGTCGCTCAAAACCAGATCAATTCTGAGACAAATCCGAGACAAAAATAAAATCGGGACCGATCTAAGTCTTTGATTTAATTGGTCGGAGTGAGAGGATTCGAACCTCCGGCCCCTGCCTCCCGAAGACAGTGCTCTACCAGGCTGAGCTACACTCCGTGTCGCACGCAAGCAGGGTTTCATACCGATGTGCCCTTGCTATTGCAAGGCCTATTGCGGGCGCATCCGGTGGCTCAATCGCCTTTAATATGTCCGCGCGACACAAAAGGCAGCGACGTCCTGTAGGGCTCGGCGATGCGGGCTATCCGGAAAGCCGGCGAGCGCCTCCGCTGCCGCCTCTGCATGCTGACGCGCGATGCGGCCTGTCTCCGCCAACGAATCGTGAAGCACCAACAGCCGCTGCGCCTCATCCAGATCTGTCCCCACCTGCTCGCCCTCGCCGATAGTGCGCTCCCAAAAGGCGCGTTCGTCGGTGGAACCCTTTTGGTAGGCGAGAATGACCGGCAGGGTCACCTTACGCTCACGGAAATCATCACCGACGGATTTGCCCATCGCTGCTGCGTTTGAGGCATAGTCCAGTTGATCATCCACCAGCTGAAACGCGATGCCGAGCGATTGGCCATAGGTGCGCAGCGCGTCCGTCTCTGCTGTCGGGCGCCCAGCCAGAACACCACCAACCTCGGCGGCGGCGGCGAACAGGGCAGCGGTCTTGCCCTCGATCACACGCATATACGCCTCGATCTCGGTCGCCGGATCGCCAGCGGTGGTCAATTGCAGCACCTCGCCCTCGGCAATAGTAGCAGAAGCGTTGGCCAGGATGCGCAAAACGTCGAGCGAGCCGGACTCCACCATCAATTGGAACGAGCGACTGAACAGGAAATCGCCGACCAGCACGCTGGCTTGATTGCCCCAAACCGCATTGGCTGTGGCGTTGCCGCGGCGCAGATCGCTCTCGTCGACAACATCGTCGTGCAGCAAGGTGGCGGTGTGGATGAACTCAACGCACGCCGCCAGGCCCCAATGGGCCTCGCCTTCATAGCCGCACATGCGCGCAGCACCCAGGGTCAGCAGTGGCCGCAGGCGCTTACCACCGGCGGCGACGATATACTTCGCCAGCTCTGGAATCAGAGCGACGGGGCTTTGCATATACTCCAGGATCAGGCGATTAACCTCGGCCATGTCATCGGCCAGCAGGCCGCGCAACGCGACGAGTGCATCGGGCGGCGCATCGGTTGGTTGAGCAGCCGGTGGGACGGCTTGTACAGATTCCGGTGGTGTCACGGCGCCTCTCTCAGCTAGGTCAGGGGCACACCATAGGCCGGACGGGTTTTCGGTCAACACGCGGCACGGCCGCCGGGTTGTGGCAAACCGATGCAAAACCGAAGGATTGAGATGAAAGTCGTCCTCAAGACCAACAATTGGGTGGAGATGGGTTGGGCCCAATCGGTACTCGCCGAAGCTGAGATCAAGTCGGAGGTGTTCGACCGCCACGCCAGTATCGTTGAGGGCAGCATCGGCGCCATCCCGCGCAGGTTGATGGTGACGGATAAGGATATGGCCAAGGCAGAACGCGTTCTAGCGGCGGCCCGGGCGGCGCTGGATACCCCTGATGCCGATTCTTGACGCGGTTTTCCCCAACGGCCTGACCGAAGACCGATTGCTGGGCGGGCGGATGCAGATCGCGCAGCCGGCGGATGGCTATCGGGTTGCTGTCGATCCGATTCTGCTGGCTGCCGCTGTTCCAGCCCAACCGGGTGAGACGATTGCCGACCTGGGCGCTGGCAGCGGCGCTGTGGGCCTCTGTCTGGCAACCCGCGTGGCAGGCTGTCGGATTGTCGCTGTGGAGCGGGAGGGTGACCTCTCACGACTGGTCCAGGCCAATGCATCGACCAACGGAATCAGCGGCGCGCTCCACTTGATACAGGCGGATATCGCCTCCCTCCCCTTAGCGGCGGCAAGCCTGGATCACGTCGCAATGAACCCACCTTATCTGGCAGCCGGCACAGCGACCGAGCCAGCCAACCGGTTGCGCCGAGTGGCTGCGGTGGAGGGATCAGCCACCCTCCCCGTCTGGATCGCACGAGCGTGGGATTTGGTGCGCGCAGGCGGCACCATCAGCCTGATCCACCGCGCCGACCGCTTGGATGAGATCATTGCCGCCTGCCGCCAGCAGCAAAGCGGAGGGCTGGCAGTCTTGCCCATCTGGCCAAAGCCTGATCAGGCGGCCCATCGCGTCATCATCCGCCTACGCAAAGGCGACCGCAGCCCGTTTCGCCTAGCGCCCGGATTGGTGCTGCACCACCCGGACGGAGGCTATACCCAGGCTGCTGAGGCGATTCTGCGCGATGCTTTGGCGTTGGCGGTTTAGGCCGTCACGACACGGTGTATTTCAGAAACAGGCTTCGAAATCAGGCCAAACTGGCCTAGATAGAGGAACACGCTCAAAACCGACTGGAGTCCCTGCGCCTATGACCGCTTCCTATGATTATGATCTGTTTGTGATTGGCGCCGGCTCTGGCGGAGTGCGGGCGGCGCGGTTTGCGGCGCAGGATGGCAAGCGGGTCGGTATTTGCGAGGATCTGAGGATCGGCGGCACCTGCGTGCTGCGCGGCTGTATCCCGAAAAAGCTGCTGGTCTACGCAGCCCACTATGCCCACGACTATCACGACGCTGTCGCCTATGGCTGGGACAAGGTCAGCCCGGAGCATGATTGGGGCAAGCTGATTGCCGCCAAAAATGTCGAAACCGACCGGTTGAATGGCATCTACATCAACCTGCTGAACGGCCCGGGCGTCAAAACCTATGATGGTCGCGGCGTCATCACCGGGCCAAATACGGTGCAGATCGGCGACCAAACCGTCACCGCCGAGCATATCCTGATCGCCACCGGCGGCTGGCCATTTGTGCCGGACATCCCCGGCAAAGAGTACGCCATCACCTCAAACGAAGCGCTCGACCTGGCCGAGCGGCCACAGCGGATCGTCATTGTCGGCGGTGGCTATATCGCGGTGGAGTTCGCAGGTGTCTTTGCCGGGCTCGGCAGTGATCTGACCATGGTCGTGCGCTCCAAGCTGCTGCGTGGCTTTGACGACGACGTGGCCAAGGAACTGGGCGAAGCGCTGGAACGCGAAGGCACGACAATGGCCTATGGCCGGACCATCACGGCGATTGAGAAGACCGCCAGCGGCCTGGTCGCGACCATGGATGACGGCTCTACCATGGAGGCCGACGCCTTTATGTATGCCACGGGCCGCTTCCCGAACTCCCGCAATATGGGTTTGGAGGATGTTGGTGTCGCGCTCGGCAAGGGCGGCGAGGTGTTGGTCGATGCGTACTCGCAGACCAATATTCCCAGCATTTGGGCCATTGGCGACGTCACCGACCGCATGAACCTGACACCGGTCGCCCTGTACGAGGCCATGTGTTTGCTGCGCACGATCTTTAAGGGCGAGCCGACAGCGCCGACCTATGACAACATCGCCACAGCAGTGTTCTCCAGCCCGCCCATCGGCACGGTCGGCCTGACGGAAGAGCAGGCGCGTGCGAAGTACGGCAAGGTTGATATCTACAAAAGCCGCTTCCGCCCACTAAAGCACACGCTGACCAAACGTGACCATTTCAGCTTTATGAAGATGATCGTCGATCCCGCGACGGATAAGGTCATTGGCTGTCACATGCTAGGCGACGACTCTGCGGAGATCGCTCAGGGCCTCGGCATCGCGCTGACGTGCGGCGCGACCAAGGCGCAGTTCGACGCCACGATCGGCATCCACCCGACCGCAGCGGAAGAATTCGTCACCATGCGGACGAAAGAGGCGGACTAGGGAGAACCCTGCCCAATCCCGTCTCTTCACCCTGAGCCTGTCGAAGGGTCCCTTCCATCGCGTCACCGTCCCACTTCGACAGGCTCAGGGTGAAGATGGTGGGCGGGACAAGGCGCCTTTATCTCACCAGCAAACGCTAAGACTTCACTCCCATCGCCGCACCAGCCTCCAGCATCGCAGCGATTTGGGCTTCGGAATAGCCGAGTTCGGTCAGCACCTCCGCCGTGTGTTGGCCGAAGCTCGGCGCGTGAGTGCGAATGTCCGGCGGCGTTTTCGAAAGGGTGTAGGGCGGACGCATGATGCGGATGCGGCCCTCAGTCGGGTGGTCGGTCTCGACCCAGAAGCCAACGTCGGCCAGGTGCGGATCGCTGACGACCTCCTCCAGCGAGTTGATGTGCATGCCGGGCACGCCGGCCTCCGCCAACGCATCCACCCACTCTTTTGTGGTCTTTGTGGCGGCGAGGTCAGAGAGCATTTGCGTCAACTCCCCACGATGCGCGAGGCGAGCGGCGCGGTCTTTGAAGCGCGGGTCGGACAGCAAGTCCTCTCGGCCAATGATTTTTAGCACCGCGGCCCAATGCTTGTCGCTGGATGGCAGAATGCAGACATGGCCATCCTTGGTCTGAAACGGCCAGCGCAGCGGTGTTGCGTGTCGTTCTGAGCCTGAGGGGCCAAGCGACGGATCGAAGGTATTACCGGCCAGATGCTCGATCATGGTGAAGCTGGTCATGCTTTCGAACATCGGCACCTCGACCTCCTGCCCCTCCCCCGTCGCGAGCTTGTGATAGGCGGCAGCGGAGATGGCGTAGGCAGCGAACAGGGCTGTGGTCTTATCGGCGATCAGCATAGGCACAAAGCGCGCCTCGCGACCGTTGTGCGCCTCAAGCGCCACCAGGCCGCTGGTGCCTTGAATCACGTCGTCAAACGCGGCGCGGCCGGCATAGCGGCCCTCACGGCCAAAGCCCCAGATGTTGCAATAGACCAGGCTGGGGTTCAGATCGCGCACGCTGGCATAGTCGAAACCCAGGCGAGCCAGGGGCTCTGGGCGCATGTTGTGGATGAAAATATCGGCACCTTGGATCAGCTTGCGCATAGCCTCCGCCCCGGCCTCAGACTTGAGGTCCAGTGAGATAGCGCGCTTGTTGCGGTTCAGCTGCAGAAACATATTGCCCATGCCGGCGTTGCGGTGCGGCGTACCCATGCGGGTCATGTCGCCTTCCGGCGCCTCGACCTTGGTCACGTCAGCGCCCATATCGGCGAGCAATTGGGTGGTGTAGGGACCGACCACGACAGTGGTCAGGTCGACGACTTTCAGGCCTTGAAATGGGCCGGGCATGGGCGTTCCTCTGGGATAGTCTTTGCGGTATTTGCGCCAAGCTTAGCAGCGCCGCGGGAATAGGCCAGAGGGCCCTCAACGGTTTTTGCTACTTGGGCAGCAGCCAATGCTTCGTCGCCCAGCGCGACACCAGAGTGGCTCCGGTGACGACGATGATCATACGGCCAAGGTGGTGCAACGATACGAACGGCACCTCAATGCCCAGCGAGAGCGCGATCAGGCTCATTTCAGCAAAACCGCCGGGCGAGTAGGCAAGGTGGATGGCACGGAAATCCAGACCGGTCGCGGCTGCGAGGCCAACAGCAGCGCTGGCTGCCAGGATCAGCAGGCAGATCGTGGCCATGCCCGATACCAGCATCGGGCGCGCCAACTCATGCACGCGAACGCCGCTGAACCGCGCGCCGGCACCTGACCCCATCACCAATTGGGCAATGGCGATGAAGTCGCTGGGGGGCCGGGAATCGGAAATGCCACCCATGTGCACGATAGCGCTGGCTATCATCGGCCCGATCATCTGCCAGGCCGGCAGCCGCAATTTCTTGGCCACCACAGCGCCGATCACGCCGGTAATCGCCAACACCGCCAGATCGCGCACCGGCAATTCCCAGAAATAGCCACTGCCGCCAAGGTCAGCCGGCGGCACATAGCCGGCAATGATGCTGTAGGCCGGCGGGATGATCGCCATCACCATCACCACACGCGTCGCATGGATCAGCACAATCGTGCGCTCATTGCCGCCTAAGGCAGGCCCCAAAATGATCATTTCACCGAGACCGCCGGGAGCAGCACAAAATAACGCTGTGATCCGGTCGATCTTCCCCAAACGGATAAATATCTGATAGCTGACCCAGGTGCCAAAGATCACGAAGGCACACATTCCGATAAAGCTGGTGATCCACAGGTGGATATGGTCCAGCACGTCTGGCGTAAAGGACGACCCAAGCGTCACGCCAAGCACGATGATCCACAGCCGCCGGAACATCTGCGGGATGAACAGGGTCAGGCCGCTCATCGACGCGATCATGGTGGTAAACAGCGCGCCCAACATCCACGGCAGCGGCGTGCCCAAATAGGCAAACACAGCGCCACCGCAGGCGCCTATCGCCAGCGTTTGTGCCATCAGCAGGATTTTGGTGCGCGAGAACGGGGAAGAACCGGGCTGACCGGCGGCGGCAGTCACGACACGAACTGCTCCTTGAGCACCCGCTCCTCCAGATCGTGGTCCGGATCGAACAACAGCGTGAAAGCCACGCCGGTGTCTTCTTCAACCTCGACCCAACGAACGTCGCGCACCTCGGTGAAGTCGGCAACGGCGCTGACCGGGCGTTTGATCGGGTCTTGCACCTCAAATCGCACCACCGCATTGCGGGGCAGGATGGCGCCGCGCCAGCGACGTGGCCGGAAGGCGCTGATCGGTGTCAGGCACAATACCTCTGCCGATAGCGGCACGACCGGACCATGGGCGGAGAGGTTGTAGGCGGTTGAGCCGGCAGGCGTAGCAACGATGATGCCGTCGCACATCAACTCTTCGATCCGCACAACGTCGTCGATGGTGATGCGCAAATGCGCCGTCTGCCGGGTCTCACGCAACAGCGAGACCTCATTGATCGCCCGCGCCTCGAAATGCCGGCCTTCCATGGTTTCGACCCGCATGATCAACGGCGTCAGCTCGACACTGACGGCCTTGGCGATGCGCTCCACCAAGCCAGCAGGCTCAAAATGGTTCATCAAAAAGCCGACGGTGCCACGGTGCATGCCGAAAATCGGCACGCCACGGCCAATGAAGCGATGCAACGTCTCCAGCATGAAGCCGTCACCGCCGAGGGCAACGATCACCTCTGCATGTTCGGGCGATACAGACACGTATTGGCGCTGTAACTCCGCCAAAGCGTGCTGCGCCGCATCAGCTGACGACGCAACGAACGCAATCGTTGGCAAACTCACCGGCGCATTCATCGCCTCTCTCAGCCGCCAGTCGTCGACATATGCCGTGGCACTGCCGCCGGGCGACGGCGGCGGTCGATGATGAAGTCATGGCCCTTTGGCTTTAGCGCGATGGCGGCGCGAATAGCATCCTCAAGCGGGCCATCGCTTTCCGCTGCCCGCACAACTTCCTTCAGGTCAGCGCTATCGTTCTGGCCAAGGCACAGATACAGCATGCCGGTGCAGGTCAGGCGGACACGGTTGCAGCTTTCGCAGAAATTGTGGGTCATCGGCGTGATGAAGCCCAGGCGACCGCCTGTTTCCTTCACATCAAAATAGCGCGCAGGCCCGCCAGTCTTGTGGTCGCTTTCCTCCAGCGTCCAGCGCTGGGCTAGGTCAGCGCGAACCATGGACAGCGGCCAGTACTGATCGACCCGCTGCTCGCCAATGTCGCCCATGGGCATGACTTCGATCAGGGTCAGGTCGAAGCCCTCATCGCCGCACCAGGCAATCAAGCGATCGAGTTCGCCATCGTTCACGCCCTTCAGCGCAACGGCGTTAATCTTGATCTTCAGGCCCGCATCTTTAGCCGCCTGAATGCCGCGCAACACCTGATCGAGCCGGCCCCAGCGGGTCAGCTTTTTGAACAGGTCGGGATCCAGTGTATCCAACGACACATTGATCCGGCGCATGCCAGCCGCATAAAGCTGGTCGGCAAAGCGCTCCAGCTGGCTGCCATTGGTGGTCAGCGTCAACTCATCCAGCAGGCCAGACTCCAGATGCCGGCCCAGACCATTGATCAGGTTCATGATGCCGCGGCGCACCAGCGGTTCACCACCGGTCAGGCGCAGTTTGCGCACGCCCATGCGGACGAAGGCGCTGCAGACCCGATCCAGCTCATCCAGGGTGAGGATGTCCTTCTTCGGCAGGAAGGTCATATCCTCCGCCATGCAATAGACGCAGCGGAAATCGCATCGGTCCGTGACCGACACGCGCAAATACGTGATAGAGCGACCGAACGGATCAATCACCGGGTCGGTGGCGGGTGTGTTAGACAGTGTCGTGGTCGCGGCCATGATGCATGCGCCCAATCTTACGGTTTCGATGCTAACGGTGCTAAAGGCTGCCTCGTCGATGACAGCCCAACAATCACCGACCAATTCTCGGCGGTTACCAGATCGGCACCATAGCGAGGAAAGGCCCTCAACACCAGATGGTTGGCGGAGACTAAGCGTGCAAGAGACTTGTGCAGTGGTGATCCTGGCGGGCGGCGAAGGCCGACGGCTGGGTAATGTGGATAAAGCGTTGGTGATGGCGGCCGGCCAGCCCCTCCTTGCGCACAGTCTGGCGCGTCTTCGACCACAGGCCCAGTTTATCGTACTCAGCGCGAACGGAGCCCCCGCCCGGTTCGCCGCGTTCGGGCTACCGGTTGTGGCAGACCCCGTGCCCGACGCCGGGCCGCTGGCCGGGATCGCGGCGGCTGCGGCCTATTGCGCCACCCGCTGGCCGACCCTGCGTGCGCTGGTGACAATTCCGGTTGACGTGCCACGCCCCCCGCCCGATCTCGTGGAGCGGCTAGCGCAGCCGCAAACCGCCGACATAGTCGTGGCAGAGGCCGATGGCCGCCGACAATGGGCCGTCGCCCGCTGGCCATTGGCAGCAGCACTGGCCCTGGCAGAGCCAGTCAACGCCGGGCTACGGCGCATGGAGGAGGCCGTTCAGGCCGTTGGATACACCACCGTGAGCTTTGCGCAGGCCGACGCTTTCCACAATATCAACACCCCAGACGATCTGGCACAACTCGAACGGACGTTAACGCAGATTTAAACCTCTGATTGCATATTAGGAATTGATTTCGCCATATTGGGTGCGATTGCGCAATCCAGCATCGGGGGCGGATGAAGAGGTAACCTTATGCCAATCCAGGTGGACTTATCGATCCTCGAACTGGTGTGCTCACGCCTGTGCCATGACGTGGTCGGGCCAGTGGGCGCAGCAACCAATGGTATTGAGCTGTTGCGGGAGCTGAGCACGACTCAGACCGACGACATCATCGACATGACAGATGCCAGCGCCCGCACCGCATGGCGCCGGCTGGAATTCTTTCGAGTCGCCTTTGGCTATGCTGGCGGCCGCGGTGGTTGGGGCACGACAGAGCTGGGCAAGCTGGCAAAAGGCATGCTGACCGATAGCCGGGTCACGCTCGACTGGCAGGTCGCCGACGATATCGATGCGCTTCAGGGCCGCGGCGGCAAGCTGGTGTTGAACCTGCTACTGCTGGTGGCGGAGGCCATGCCGCGGGGCGGCGCATTGGTGGTAAGGGTCAAACGCGCAGGTGCGGCAATTGCCGTTTCAATGACGGGCGACGGCCCGAACGCGACCATGAACCCGCGGGTTGCGAATACGGTGCAAGGCAAGATCCCGCCGGGTGAATTGGATAGCCGAGTGATCCTGGCGCACTTAGCCTACCTGCAGATCGGCGACGCTGGCGCCACAGTTGACTGGTCGCTGGCGCAAGATCAGGTCGTGGTCGCCATCACGCTGCCGCAGGAGGAAGAGGCCGTCGCGGCAGCCGCCGAGTAGCAACCGCCGCACCGCAGAGCTGTTGCGACCGATCAGGCTTCGGCTTCCGCCTTAATTTCCGCGAATACTTCACGCGCTTTTAGCATGGCTCCACGCACTAACGGCAGGCCGATATAGCCGGCGAGCTGCAGCATAGCCTCTGTCAACTCATCCTCTGTCCAGCCTTGGCCCAGGGCAAAGCGCAGATGAATAGCGAGTTCATCCTCCCGGCCCATGGTGGTGTCGGAGATGATGCAGATGAGGGTGCGGGTCTTCAGGTCCAGCCCTGGCCGCGCCCATAGGCCGCCGAATACCGCCTCCTGCGCGTAATGGATGAACTTGCCCATAATCGGGTCGTCGTAATTGGCGGCGTTGGAACGCTGCATCGCGGCTTCGCCATAGAGCGAGCGACGCATGGCAACGCCTTTGTCGTACCAGTCTGAATTGGCCATCGTTGATTTTCCTTCCCTGGAGGTCGGGCCGCGGGATGTGCGGCATAGGCCTATCATCGGGCCAGGGCATGCGACTGTCTATGGTGGGAAACAGTTTACGGGGGAGGCACAAACTGGTGAGATGGCTCGCCAATCGGAAAGACGCCCGATATGCTTCGAAGCCGAAGGCTGGCGACACTTGCCGGCGCGTTCGCGTTCACTTTCTGGAAGGATACGGACCATGGACCTGGGAATCGCTGGCCGCTCAGTTTTGATTACGGGCAGTTCAAAGGGCATCGGCCTCGCCTGTGCCCACGCCTTTGCGGCGGAAGGCTGTGACGTGCACCTGGTGGCGCGAACGGCAGAGGATTTGGAACGGGCGCGGGCCGATATCGCGGGCCGGTATCAAGTTAAGGTCACCGCCTCCGCGCTGGACCTGAGCGATAGCGCGAACGTAAACCGGCTCGTGGAAATTGCAGGCGACGTCGATATCCTGGTGAACAACGCTGGTGCCATTCCTGGCGGGCCGATCGACGAGATCGACGAGGCCCGCTGGCGAGCTGCCTGGGATCTGAAGGTCTTCGGCTATATCAACATGACCCGCGCATTTCTGGCAAAGATGAAAGCGCGCGGCAGCGGCGTGATCGTCAACGACATCGGCACGGGCGGTGAAAAGCTGGACTATGACTATATCGCCGGTGCCGCGGGCAATGCCTCGATGATGGCCTTCACGCGGGCGATTGGCAGCCGGTCCATCTACGACGGCGTGCGAGTGGTCGGCGTCAATCCCGGACCGGTGGAAACCGACCGTGCCCAGACTGTCATGCGCCAGAGAGCAAAGGCCGAGTTCGGCGACGAAGCACGGTCGCGGGAATACTACGCCAATTGGCCAATGAACCGCTTCGCCAAGCCGGAGGAAGTCGCCGACCTGATCGTGTTCCTGGCCTCCGACCGCGCCAGCTATATCTCCGGCACGGTCGTCACCATCGATGGCGGCATGGTCAACAACAACTCGATCCTGGGGTGATCGTCCCTTGGTATAATCGTCCCGCCGCCGCCGGCGATTAGGGTTTCCCTGGCGTCTTGGAGCCGAACAGGTTCTCCAGCGTTTCGGTCAAGCGATTCAAGATCGTGTAGAGAATGCTCGCCGAAAAACCGCCTACCAGTGCAATCAATGGCTTTTGCATCGTGCTCTGTGTTGTGGTTTCTGACGCGCCGTTCGCCAGGTCTATCGGCACCTGTGATACCGGGATCAATTCGGCCAACAACAGACCAGCAATAATGCCCAGTGCCAACTTTACCCAATATTCACTGGCAAAGGTCGGCATAAAGGTCATGTTTCCGACCGATTTCAGAATATCGAACAGGTTCGCAAAACACGCTCCAGCACCGGCAGCCGACAGCCGACAGCAGAAACAATTGAACCAATAACAATTTCCAGCCCGAACTCTTGAGCATGTCATCGTTAAGATTTTGATTATTGATCTCCGAAAACAGGCCGATACCGAAGAAAATAACGACAAAAATTAGGCCCACCAGCGCCATGGACCGGGCGATGGGTACGGGTGCCAGCCTTTGCCCAAACTTGGCTCGGGCCGCGTGCCGATAGAGATCGGCGATAGAACCTGGCAGTGCCGGCGCCACCGCCACTGTCAGTTGACCATGCAGCTCAACCAATTTGGTCAGAGGGTCATTGCCGAATTTGACCTCCAACAAGGATAAACCCTCCGCCGCTTCCGGTGGGATCGTTTTCCCCGTCGATAAGGCATAGGCGCTCATAGCCAGACATTCACGGCGCAACTGGGCGCGCAACAAATCGGCCCGCTCGAGCAGATCGGCGACGACTTCCGCCTTCACGACGGTTGAAGACACCTGGAGGTCTTGCTTCGCTGGCGGCGGCACATCACCTGCGTCCGCAGCCTCCGGTTCCGTACCCGGCACCGGATTTTTCGATAACATGCCCTAGTCCTTCCGCGGCCCAAGCTGAACGCCTGCGGCCTTCTCATACATCGTAACCGTGATGGAGCTGTCTTTTTTATTGTAGCCCAAACCCCGCGCCCATTGGAAAATCTGGCGGGTGGTGTTGGCCAGGAATAGCGGCACGCCCAAAGCATTGGCGAAATCGGTCTGAAGGGTCTGGTCCTTCCAGGTGATATCCACCGTACCGCCCGGCTCAAAATCACCGGAGAGATAGCGCGGCGCCCGCATCTCGAACGCGACGGAGTGGCCTGTGCTCTGGCGGATAACGTCGATCATCTGCTGCGGGTCGAGGCCGGCTTTCGCGCCCAGCACCATAGCCTCTGCCACCGCGACGGTGCCGACCTGGATCAGCATGTTGTTGCAGAGCTTCATCGCCAGTCCCTGCCCTACTTCGCCCATATGGAACACCTGGCGGGCGCAGCTATCGAGCAGCGGCTTGATCCGCTCCACCACATCCGCATCGCCACCACAGATAATGGAGAGATCACCGGATTCCGCACGCTCCTGCCCGCCTGAGACCGGAGCGTCGACGAAATCGATGCCGCGCGGTTTCAGCTCTGCGTACCATTTTTTCACGGCCAACGGGTCGATAGTGGCCATGGAGAGGATGACGTCGCCGGCCTGCGCCTCCGATTGGAAGCCGTTCGGGCCCATGATCACCTCTTCCGACTGGGCAGTAGTCTCCACCATGCTGATGAGGGTGGAGGCCTGCTTCGCCACATCTGCGGGGCTGGAGGCGGCATAGGCGCCAAGGCTGGCGAAATACTGCACGCGGGCTGGGTTCTTATCATAGACGACCAGATTAGCGCCGCCTTTCAGCAGGTTCTCGGCGATGCCGCCGCCCATGACGCCAACGCCGACAATGCCGAGGGTATCCTTGCGATCTGGCATCTGGCTCATAGCTGGCCTCCGTTCACGTCGATGGTGACGCCGGTGACGAAATCGGCGTCAGAAGACGCGAGGAAGGCGATGACCTTGGCCTGATCCTCCGCCACGGCGACACGGCCAAGCGGGAAGCGTTTCAGCTCAGCCGCCTTGTTCTCGTCAGAGCGTTTTTCCCAATGGGGGGTGATGCGCTCGGTCAGGGTCAGCGATGGCGCGATGGCGTTGATGCAGATGCCGTGCGGGCCAAGCTCGAACGACAGCCGGCGGGTCATGGCGATGATGCCGCCCTTGGCGACAGCATAAGGGCTGGAGCTTTCGAAGCTGACGCCGCGCCCGGCGATCGAGGCCAGGTTCACCACCTTGCCGTACTGGTTCTTCTTCATCACCGGCACGACGGCGTTGGTGAAGAGGAATGTCGCCTTCAGATTGAAGTCGAGGATTTTCTCCCAATCGTCGAGTGGCATCTGGTCGATATCGACGTTCGGCTTCTCGATAATGGTGGAGCCGCCGACGGCGTTCACCAGAATATCGATACGCCCGAACTCGGCCTCGACATCGGCGACCGTCTGGCGGGCCTGGGCCTCGTCCATGGCGTCAATGCATTTCGGCACAACCTTGCCCGGCTGGTTGTCCAGCGCCGCTACCAGCTTGTCGAGCCGGTCCTGCTGGTTCTCGACCGCAATCACGGTAGCGCCCTCGCGCACCATGATTTCCGTCGTGGCCTTGCCGATGCCGGCGCCGGCGGCGGTGATCAGCGCTATTTTTCCTTCGAAACGCATGGGTCTTCTACCCTCCCATCTGCTGGCGGAGCGCCGCCATGGTTTTCAGTGAATTCTCGTGATCGCCGGCAAAGCGGATGCAGATATGGCTGGCACCCTGGTCGACGTAGGATTTGACGAAGGCCGCCGCCTCCTCCGCCGGGCCGCCAAAGCTGGCCATGCGCCGGCGCAGGATATGGCCGGGGACGCCGTAATAGGCCTCCAGGAACTTGTCGATGCGGGCGATGCCGTTCTCGTGGCTGTCGTCGATGGCCAGCGTCAGGTAGACCGCAAAAGTCATGTCGCCGGGCGCGCGGCCCTCAGTCTCGGCATGCGCTTGGACTTCCTGCCATTGCTGGCCGCACTCGTCCGCGCCGGGGCCGGTCGGGAACCAGCCATCGAAGTGCTTGGCAGCGCGCTTCAAGGCGTTGGGGTGAGAGCCACCGATCCAGACCGGCGGGCCGCCCTTCTGAACAGGAACCGGGCCAATCTGCTGGCCTGACAGCTTCCACCGCCCGTCCCAATCGACCTTGTCGCCAGTCCACAGCGCGCGGCAGAGTTGCAGGCCTTCAATCATCCGGCCAATGCGCTTGTCGAACGGCACGCCAGCGGCCTCGAACTCCGCACGGATGTTCGGCACGTCGCCGGCGATGCCATAGCCGAGGATCACCCGCCCATCGCTCGCCTGGTCCAGGGTGGAAACGACGTGAGCCAGCACCACCGGGTTGCGCAAGGCTGGTAGCAAGACAGCAGTGCCCAGCTTAACACGGCGCGTACGGCCAGCGATGGCGGCCAGCAAGGTCAGCGGCTCGTGCCGGGGCCGGGCGGTGATCGAGTCACCGATCCAAACCGAGTCATAGCCGAGGTCTTCGGCCTGTTCGGCAAGATCGAGCAGCGGCGCGGCCTCCGGCCGGCCCTCCATGATCGCTTCACGGGTAGGGATGAGATAGCCGATTTGGGCTGGCATTGGCGGTGAGTCCTCCGGAGAATTGGTTGTTACCCGCATTGTCGCTGCAATCTGTCACCAATGCCAAGAGGAGATATGCAGCCGCGCCTCTAGGAGACCATCCCAAACACCACCACCTGCATGGCGCGAACCGCAATTCAGAGGGTTTTCCGCGCCAAGACGGCTAGCGCTCGCAGCCAGCAGCCATTACCATCGACAGCCAGTCTACAATAAAGGCCAGTGCAATTGCCCAAGGAGTGGGACCACATGAATGACGCCGTGAAAATGGATACACCATCGGCTACTCAGTCGGACGTTGATTTCGATGCAATCATCATTGGTGCCGGCGTTTCCGGCCTCTATCAATTGTACCGCGCCCGCGAACTAGGCCTCAGAACGCGAGTGTTCGAGGCTGGACCGAACGTTGGCGGCACGTGGTATTGGAACCGTTACCCAGGCGCACGCTTTGACTCGGAAAGCTGGTCCTACGGCTACTCATTCTCTCAGGAATTGCTCGATGAATGGGATTGGGAGGAGCATTTTGCAGGCCAACCGGAGACCGAGCGGTATTTGAACTACGTCGCTGACAAGTTCGATCTGCGCCGGGATATCCAGTTCAATGCGGTTGTCGCTGCGGCCCACTACCAGGACGATAACCACAGCTGGAAGATTACCCTCGACGACGGCTCTCATTGCACGGCGCGGTTTCTGATTACCGCGGTGGGTGTGCTGTCTGCGGCGGTGATGCCGCGTATTTCCGGCACCGACAGCTTTAAGGGGCAATCCTGCCACACGCACAATTGGCCCACCGAGCCGGTCAGTTTCGAGGGCAAGCGCGTTGCCGTGATCGGCACCGGTGCCACCGGCATTCAGGCCATCACCGAGATCGCCAAGACTGCTGGCCACCTCACCGTCTTTCAGCGTACGGCGCAATGGTCCGCCCCGTTGCACAACTCCAAGGTGACGCCAGAGGAAATGGCGGACATTCGTAAGAACTACACCGATATTTTTGCCCGCTGTCAGGAGACCGTCGGCTGCTTTATCCACGCCGCCGACCCGCGAGCAGCGCTTGAGGTCTCCGAAGAAGAGCGCGAGGCCTTCTGGGAACAGCGCTATAGTGAGCCCGGGTTCGGCATCTGGATGGGCAATTTCAAGGATGTATTGGTCGACGCCGAGGCCAACCAGCTCATGTCGGATTTCCTCGCCCGCAAAATCCGCGAGCGCGTCACAGATCCGGCTGTGGCTGAGATGTTGATCCCCAAAAACCACGGTTTCGGTACGCGCCGCGTGCCGTTGGAAAGCGGCTATTTCGAGGTTTTCAATCAGCCAAATGTGAAGCTGGTCGACGTGAACGAAAACCCCATTAAGTGCGTCACACCGGACGGCATTCAGACCTCAGACGCTGATTACGGGTTCGACATCATCATCTACGCCACCGGTTTTGATGCGATTACCGGTGCCTTCGACCGCATCGATATCCGAGGCGTGGGCGGCACATCCTTGAAGGACAAATGGGCGGACCAGCCTGTCACGTTCCTGGGCATCATGGTCGATGGCTTCCCCAATTTCATGATGGTGATGGGCCCACATGCCGGCCTCGGCAACTTCCCACGCGCGGTAGAGTACACTGCCGACTGGGTGGCTGAGCTGATCGGCCATGCGAACACCCGCAATGTCACACGCATCGACGCGACAGCCGACGCGGCCAATGCCTGGACCGACCATGTCGTTGAATTGAATGATGGCTTGCTGTTTACGGAAGTTGATTCCTGGATGACCGGCATCAACCGAAATGTGGACGGTAAAGACGTACGGCGGATCATGCGCTACAGCGGCGGACATCCGGCATTCCGGCGGCGCTGCGAAGCCGTTTCCCAGGGCGGCTATCAGGAACTTTCAATGGATTGAAGCCGGCGGCGACAGGTGGCGTGCTAGACACCCGGCTCAACCGCTGCGGCCATGCCTTGTCTCGTCCCATTCCATCCCCACATGGTCTGAACCACGCCGACCGTCCCAATTGTACGGCCGTAATGCGAACCAATGTTCACAAATGTTAAGGTTTTGACGCCCACCTCCATAACACATTGAAATAATTACATTTCAATGTGCGCAACCTTAACGTTCCGCAACAAACCTCAACACACGCCCCATCATTCCTCAACCGCCCTTCTGCGCCTTCCATTCCTGGTATTTCGCCAGGTTCTCCGCATTCGGGGGGTAGGTGCCGGGGATGTGGGCGCCGGCTTTGACCTGCTCCAGGATGAACTGCTCGTGCAGCTCCTGCTCCAGGCCGCCTTCGGCCACCTCCTGCACCAGCGCCAGCGGGATCACCACCACGCCGTCATTGTCGCAAACCACCCAATCGCCAGGAATAACCGCGACGCCGCCGCAGCCAATCGGCACATTCAAGTCCCCGTCGGAGAGGCTGGCCACGCTGGCCGGAGCCGCCGCTCCCGGGCACCAGACCGGCAATTGGCTGGCCTTGACGCCGTCCGCATCGCGCACGCAGGCGTCGCTCACCAGGCCGGCAACGCCGCGCACCCGCATGCGCGTCGCCAGGATGTCACCGATGGCCGCACCATCCGCCTTGCCCAGGCAATCCACCACCAGGATGTGGCCCGGCGGGCATTCCTCGATAGCCCGGCGCTGCGCCAGGTCGGTGCGTTTCAGGATCTCCGGCCCACTCAAATCCTCGCGGCCGGGGATGAAGCGCAGGGTGTAGGCCGGGCCGGCAATGCGCTCCTGCCCCTCGTCCAAGGGCTTTGGCCCATACATCCACACCTGACGGATACCGCGCTTTAGCAGCTGCATGGTCAGCGTGGCGGTGGACACCTGCTTCAATGTCGCGACGAGTTGTTCGTGGTTCATCTGATCTTTCCCTCTGGCGCTATCGTCGGTACAACTGACCGGAAACGCTGTCCCGATGCAATAACCTGATGCAATCGTTTAAGGAGCCCTCACCATGGATATGGCCTTCACCGCAGAAGACGAAGCCTGGCGCGAGGAAGTGCGCACGTTCATGCGCGAGAATCTGCCGCCAACCGTGGCGCACAAGGTGCACAACGGCTTTGCCGTCAGCCGCGAAGAAATCCGCGACTGGCACACCAAACTCCACGGAAAGCATTGGGTCGCGCCGAACTGGCCGCCGGAATGGGGTGGCCCCGATCCCAAATGGTCGGTCAATCAGAAGTACATTTACGACGAAGAAGCCTCACTGGCCGGCGCGCCGCGGATCATCGCATTTGGCATCACCATGTGCGGCCCCGTGCTGATGCGCTATGGCACCGAGGAGCAGAAGAACGATTTCCTGCCCAAAATCGTCTCAGGCGAACGAACTTTCTGCCAAGGCTATTCAGAGCCGGGAAGCGGTTCCGATCTGGCCAGCCTGAAAATGAAGGCAGAGCGGGACGGCGATGACTTCGTGCTGAACGGCCAGAAAATCTGGACCACATCGGCACACATGGCCGACTGGATTTTCTGCCTGGTCCGCACCTCCAACACCGGCGTGCGGCAGGAGGGTATCACCTTCATCCTGGTCGACATGAACACGCCAGGCCTCGAGGTGAAGCCACTGATCACCATTGAGGGCACCCGCGAAGTCAACGAGGTGTTCTTCACCGACGTCCGCGTGCCGGCCTCCAACGTTATCGGCGAAGTTGATGATGGCTGGAGCGTTGCCAAATACCTGCTGGGCCATGAGCGTATGGGCGGTGGCGCACTGGGCGGGCTGAAAAAGTCCGTGGAACAGCTCAAGATGATCGCACGCGAGGAACCCGATGGCATGGGCAGCTGCCTGGCCGACCAGTCGGACTTCTCCAGCAAGATTTCCGAGGTGGAGATCGAGCTGATGACGCTGGAAGTTCAGATGCTTCGCCTGCTCTCAAAAATGAGCGCGGACTCGGAGATGGGCCTGGAAGCTTCCATGATTAAGATTCGCCGGTCGGAAATCATCCAACGGCTGAGCGAGCTAAAAATGGACGCCGTCGGCTATTACGCCAATCCCTTCGTACTCGGCGCGCTGGAGCAGGGCTGGAACGAGGAACCAATCGGCGGCTCTGATTACATCAACGCGCTGGCGGCGCAGTATTTCAACAACCGCAAGCACTCAATCTTTGCCGGCTCCAACGAAATTCAGCACAATATCATCGCCAAACGGGTGCTGGGTCTCTAGACTTTATGGATGGCACGTTTCAATCGGTGCTTGAGCGAGCTGTTGAAACATGCTTAGTCACAGCGTCCAACGCGTAGCTGCTATGCGCTGGACGCAACGCTAACGAGCACCCCTCATGTGGTGGGATGCTCGCCCTTAGCCCGCTCATTTTTGTTTCCTTGGGAGGAATCATGCGTCTCAACACACTCATGAAAGGCGTCGCTGCTGCTGCAGTCGCCCTGGTTGCCGTATCGGCAGTCGGCGAAGCAGAAGCTCGCGTCAAAATGAAAATCCACTCCGCCTTCGGTCGGAACATTTTCGTCATCGGCCCAGGCCCATACAACGTGGCCAAAGCCGTGAAGTCGATGTCTGACGGCGAAGTCGACATGAAGATTTTCGAGCCGGGCGCGTTGGTTCCGGGAACGAAATACTTTGACCCGGTTTCCACAGGTTCGATCGACGGCGCCTGGGGCACCCCGGGCTACAACGTGCACAAGAACTTCGCTTATGCGTTCTTCTCTGCCGTTCCGTTTGGCCCGCGCGCCGGTGAGTACATTGCATGGTGGTACCATGGCGGCGGCAAGGAATTGGCCGACGAAATGTACGCCCGCGACAACATCAAAATGTACCTCTGCAACTTGATCGCGCCGGAATCCTCAGGTTGGTTCCGCAAAGAGATCAAGTCCACCGCTGACCTGAAGGGCCTGAAAATGCGCTTCTTCGGCCTGGGCGCAAAGGTCATGGAGAAGTTTGGCGTTTCCACTCAACTGCTGGCTGGCGGCGACATCTATCCGGCGCTGGAGCTGGGCTCGATCGACGCGACCGAGTTCTCCATGCCCGCGATTGACAAGGATCTGGGCTTCTATCAGATCGCCAAGCACAACTATTTCCCCGGCTGGCATCAGCAGTCCACCCTGGGCGAGATGCTGTTCAACATGGACGTCCACAACAAGCTGAGCGAAGGCCAGCAGACAATGATTGAGGAGTCCTGCAAATCGCAGGTTGTGACATCATTTGCTGAGACCGAAGCCAAGCAGGGTGCCGCTATGGCATTCCACACGTCCAAGGGTGTGACCACACACCGTTGGCCGCAAGAGATCCTCGACGAGCTCGAGGGTGCTTGGAAAGAGGTCATTGTCGAAGAGATCAAAGTCAGCGAAGACGCTGCTAAGATCTGGGAGAGCATGTCCAAGTTCCGCGATGAGTACAAAATTTGGGGCGAGCACGGCTACCTCAAATAAGCGGATTTAGCTACCGGGTTGGCGGCGTTTCGGCGCGGCCAACCCATTCCATTGCGCCGAGGCGCTGGCCTATTTAGGCTGGAGGCCTCGGTGCGGTTTTGCACTTTATCTTCTGAACGTTAAGCGCTGCACATCTGAGCCATATAAGATGGCCTGTGCTTTGAAGTGGGAAACGCCATGCGTCAAATGCTCGACCTTGCGGACCGCCTTGAAAAGGTCCCTCAATTTTTCGGCCGGTTAGGGTCCTGGCTGATACTGCCGCTGATTGGCGTCATCATGTTTGACGTGCTGACACGCAAGCTGTTTGGCGGTGCGATTCAGCAGTGGATTCAAGAGACACCGCTCTATCACGTGCTGTCCCCCACCAAGCTGCAAGAGTCGGAGTGGCACCTGCACGCCCTGGTATTCCTGCTGGCAATCGGCTTTTCCTACACGATGAACGCACATGTTCGCGTTGATGTGCTGCGCGAGAAGGTCAGCGACCGCAAGCAGGCATGGATTGAGATGCTCGGCATCATCATTTTCCTGCTGCCCTATCTCCTCGTCATTGGCTATCTCTGCTTGAACTTCATCTGGCGGGCATACGACTCAAACGAAGCGTCTGCCGCCATGACCGGCCTGTCCCATCGCTGGATCATCAAGTCATTCCTGCTGGTCTGTCTGATTTTGGTGTTGTTCGCCGGCCTCTGTACGTTGTTGCGGCAATGGGTTTACCTATTTGGTCCGGAACACCTGCGCGGCGACGTCAAGATGAATATGCTGTCATCTGCCGTGGCAGAGCACTTACCCAACCTTTCTGATGAAGACGTGTACGGCCCCGGCCACACCCTGGAAGAGGATTTGGCGAATGCTGATCCCCAGGCTGACAACACGCCTCATCCCGAAATCAAATACTAACGACCGCCGTCGTAGAAGGATTACGCACCCATGTATTGGGAAGATTATCTCCCGGTGTTTATGTTCCTGGGATTGGCTTTTGGCTTGTTCTCGGGCATCCCCGTTGCCTTCGTCGTTGGCGGCGTCGGCTTGCTGTTCGGCTTTATCGGCATGTTCTTCGACATGTTCGCCTTCCAGGAATTCTTCAACATCCCTGTCCGCATTTGGGGCGGCGCGGTAGAGAATCTGGTGCTGGTGGCCGTACCGTGCTTCATCTTTATGGGTACGATGCTGGAGCGCTCCGGCGTCGCCCAGGATTTGCTGGAAATCCTTGACGTCCTGCTGCGGCGGGTCCCGGGTGGCCTTGCCATGTCGGTGACATTGATGGGCACGATCATGGCGGCAACAACCGGCATTATCGGTGCCTCGGTTGTCATGATGACACTGATGGCGCTGCCCACCATGCTGCGCGCTGGCTATTCGAAAGGTTTGGCGACCGGCACTATCGCAGCGTCGGCAACGCTCGGCATTTTGATACCACCCAGCATTATGCTGGTGATCATGGCCGACCTGCTGGCACTGTCCGTGGGCAATCTGTTCCTGGGCGCGATCTTCCCCGGCCTGCTCTTATCCGGTCTGTATCTGGTCTATATTGGCATCATTGCAAACCTGAAGCCGAGCATTGCGCCGCGGGTGAAGGAAGACAACACCACAGTCGCTGACCATGGCTCTAAGTTGAAAATGGTCATCAAAGGTTTCGTGCCGCCGGTGTTCCTGATGGCCCTGGTGCTGGGCTCCATCTTTGCTGGTTGGGCGACACCGACAGAGGCTGCGGGCGTTGGCGCGTTTGGTGCAATCCTGCTGACAATCTTCAACGGCCGCATGACCGGTGGCGTAATGCGTGAGGTGTGCGAGCGCACCGCCATCATTTGCGGCATGATCTTCTTCATCTTCATGGGCGCGACGGCGTTTAGCTACGTCTTCCGCTCCCTTGGTGGCGAGGACCTGATCATCCACGGGATTGAGGCACTGGGCTTTGGTGCTTGGGGCATTCTCATCGTGCTGATGACGACCATCTTTATCCTGGGCTTCTTCTTTGACTTCATTGAGATCACGCTGATCGTGCTGCCGGTGTTCGCCCCGGTTGTCGCTCTGCTCGATTTTGGCACCCACGTTGAAGGCCGGGATGTGGCCTATTGGTTCGCCCTGTTGGTGGCGGTCAATTTGCAGACGTCATTCCTGACGCCGCCATTCGGGTTCGCGCTGTTCTATATGAAGGGCGTGGCGCCATCCTCGGTGAAAATCCAGGACATCTACTCGGGCATCATCCCGTTTGTGTCGCTGCAGGTTATCGGTTTGTCCCTAGTCATTGCCTTCCCGGCAATCGCACTGTGGCTGCCAAATACTCTGCTGGATTGACGCTCAGACTAGCTTCCAGCTTCTAGCTGGCTTAGGCTCCGGAGACGCACATCGCATCTCCGGAGCCTTTTTTGTTATGGACTTGAGTTTCACCGCCGAAGAGCAAGCCTTCCGCACCAAAATCCGTGAATGGACCGCCGCCAACCTGCCCACCGACATCCGCAACAAAGTGGATCGCGGCATTGAGCTGGAGCGGGAGGACTTCTCCCGCTGGATGAAAATCCTCTCTGGCGAGGGCTGGATCGCGCCAAACTGGGAGGCCAAGGATGGCGGCCCCGGGTTCTCGCTGGCCGAGAAATACATCTTCGAGGAAGAGTTGTTCGCCGCCCACGCCCCGCGTACCGTGCATTTCGGCACCCGCATGGTTGGGCCGGTACTGCTGGCCTATGGCACGCCAGAGCAACGCCAGAAATATCTGCCAAAAATTCTGACCAGCGAGGAAATCTGGTGCCAAGGCTATAGCGAGCCAGGGTCCGGCTCTGATCTTGCCTCTCTGAAAACCTCAGCGGTTTTGGATGGTGACCATTATGTGGTGAATGGTACCAAAATCTGGACCAGTTATGCCCATTGTGCTGACCGCATGTTCGCCTTGGTGCGCACCGACAACACCGGCAAGAAGCAAGAAGGCATCACCTGCCTGCTGATCGACATGAAGGCGCCGGGTGTCACCGTCCGCCCGATCATTACGCTGGATGGCCGCCATGTGTTCAACCAGGAGTTCTTCGATAACGTCCGGGTGCCGGTGGAAGACCGAATCGGCAAAGAGGGCCAAGGGTGGAGCATCGCAAAATACCTGCTAGGGCATGAGCGCTCCAACGCCAGCTATGTCTCGATCAACAAACGCAACTTGGCCAAACTCAAAAGCATCGCCGCCGACCAGATGGTCGATGGTGGGCCGCTTGGCGAGACAGCTGATTTCAAACGTCTGATCGCGGAGGCCGAGGTTTCATTGGAGACGTTGTCGATCACGTCACTTCGCCAGCTGGCCAACGCCAGTGCGGATAAGCCTGTCGGCGCGGAGGCATCAGTCCTGAAAATGCGCACTGGCGACGTGTTCCAACGCATCCACGAGTTGATGATGGAGGCCGGCGGCTATGCCATCGCGCCTTACGTGCCGGAAGCCATCCGCCACGGCTGGAATGAAGAGCCCATCGGCCCCGACTATCTGTTCCGCATGGCCCCAGACTATTTTGAAGCCCGCGCCATGAGCATCGCTGGTGGGAGCCATGAGGTGCAGAAGAACATCATCGCCAAGGCGGTGCTCGGTCTTTGAGGCGCGGAGGCCTCGTTGAACAATGACAATCATCTACATCGACGCCGACGCCTGCCCGGTCAAAGACGAAACTCTGCGTGTTGCCGAACGGCACAAGCTGAAAGTGCGCGTGGTCTCCAACGGCGGCATCCGCCCGAACCCACATCCACTGGTGGAGACAGTGGTTGTGGGGCATGGCGCGGACGTTGCCGATCAGTGGATCGCCGATAGGACCGGCACCGGCGATATTTGCGTGACTGGCGATATCCAACTGGCATTGCGCTGCATCGATGCCGGGGCCCAGGCGATCAACCACAACGGCGAGCTTTTCTCGAAGTCCAATATCGGCCAGCGCATGGCAATGCGCGACCTGATGGCCGATATCCGTGCCGCCAATCCGCTTGCTGCCGGCGGCAGTGGCAAGAGTTTCTCGAAAGCTGACCGCTCCCGCTTTTTGAATGGGCTGGAGCTTTTGATCCAACGGGCAAAGCGGATCGTGCCGGGCGTTGCGGGTTAATTTGAGATCTAGGCCACCGCCCCCGTCTCCAATAGCGCTGCAAGCGCCTCCGGGTCATAGCCCAGCTCTCCCAACAACGAAGCCGTATGCTCACCCTGACGTGGCGCAATTCCCCTCGGATCGCCGGCTGCTAACGGAGCGGTGCCTGGCAAATTGACAATCGGCACCGATCCTAGTGCGGCGTCTTCTAGCCAAGCGAGCGTCCCTGTCTCCTGCACATGGCTATCCTGAACGACGCTCGCATAATCATGGACCGGCGCATGAGGCACGTCCGCCGCTGCGAAGGCCGCGCACAGCTCATCCCGTCCACGGGATATGATGGCATCTGCCAGCACCACCCGCAGCACCTCTTCATGGTCCCGCCGGGTGGCCAAAGTGGTAAAGCGTGGGTCGCTGGCGACCTCCGGCAGGTCCAAAACAGCACACAACGACTGGAAAAACTTCTCCCGCACGATGGAAATATTGATTGGCCCATCGGCGGTTTGGAACGTACCGGTCGGCGGCAATGGCGATTGCTCCACTGGTGCGCGCGAGGATCCGGGTTCGACTGCTTCCTGTACGAGGCCATGTTGTTGGTAGAACAGCATGGAGCGCATCAGGCTGATATCCAAATGCCGACCGCCCTGCCCCACGGCTTTGGCATAAAGCGCTGTCGAAACACTTTGGTAGGCCATTAGCCCGGTCGTGTAGTCAGGAACAGCGTACCCAATCCGGCGCGGTTGGCCATCGGCACCGCGGTTACGGCTCATCAGGCCGGTAAAAGCCTGCAGGATCGCATCTGTCGCGGGCCGGCTTGCATACGCGCCTGACTGCCCAAAGCCAGTGACAGAGCCATAAACAACATCCGGCGATACAGCGCGGATCGCCTCATAGCCGATGCCCAGCCGGTCGGCCACGCCCTGGCGATTGCTCTCCAGGAACACGTCGCAATCTTCGGCCAGTTTCAGCACGACCTCCAGGCCGGCTTTTTGCTTGAGATCGACCACCAATGCTTGCTTGCCACGATTGCACGTAGTGTAGGCTGGCGTGCGGTCGCCTTTGGTTGCACCGAGTGTGCGTGACCAATCACCCTCCGGTGGCTCAACCTTAATGACGGTCGCACCGTAATGGCCCAACAGCATAGCGCAGAACGGACCGGCCAGGCCTTGGGTCATGTCGACGACACGGAGCCCTTTAAAGGGCAGCATGGGAGAGGTTTGGGTTACCATGTTGCGCTAAACACGTGTACCTGTGTTGTTGGCTTTCCATCGCCCTTCAGAACCGCGAGATCATCCCACTGGTCGTCCGCTCCCCGCTGGCCAACCAGCCGCACGGTCTCGTCACAAAAAATCGGCCTGCGGAACTCGGCCTGAATGTCGCAGGCTGAAGGGGCACCGCGGTCTGCAGCGATCTCGCTCATCAGCAAGGTGAAGCCGTGCAGGCCCTGCGCAATTGGCGCGCGCATGCCGATGGCCTCGGCTGCGGCCTGGTTGTGATGGCCTTCCAGATACGGGAATTCATGGCTGTAGCCGCTGACCGACGCCAGTGACATTGGCACATCCCGAATCGCCTCAGCCTTGGACCAACTGCGATCGACCGCCGGGGCGGGATCTGTGCCAATCGGATCGGGATCTAGGATCAAACTTTGATGCTCGATCTCCACCGGAATCTGACCAGATTCCGCCAGAAACGCGAAGGTGATCCGGATCAACCGGCCTCGCCGGACTGGCTCCACTGCTGTTACCACAGCCTGCACAACCAGCCCTGTACCCAGCGCTAACGGCATGGTCTGGCGAACTCGCACGCCATAGTGCAGCCGCGGGTTCCCAAGGTCATCTGGCGAGCGGGCGCCCTTCAAACAGTCATTGCCCAGCAGCGAAACATCGACCCAATCGCCGAAGCGTTTGCTATCAATTCCGGCGGGATCATGGTATCCATGTTGACGCGCAGCGGTGACGCTGGTCTTCCATGGCGCGAAACGGTGACCCACCTGCTCGTGAGCGGGGCTTGCAGTTTTGTTCGTCATGGGCGAAAGTCTAACGTAGAAGTTCCGAAGGGTGAACCCGCAGTTATGCGGCCCACCCATAGCCTTATCCAAAGCCAGGGAGTGACGATGTACTCGCCCACTTATGCTGCCCCTACTACGGTGGACGAAGCCGTAGGGCTGCTTGCCAATGCGTCCGGCGCTGCTCGGGTGTTATCCGGCGGCACAGACCTTATCATCCAGATGCGTTCCGGCCGTCTTCGCCCGGAAGTGATCGTCGATATCAAAAAGATCGCCGGTACCATCGGAATCCGTGAAGAAGCCGACGGCTGGCACATTGGTGCCGCGACGCCGGGTGCGGAGATCGGCGAACATGCCGGCCTGTGCGCCGCATGGCCGGGTGTCACCGAGGCGGTTCAGCTGATCGGCTCGACCCAGGTTCAGGGCCGCGCCTCGTTTGCTGGCAACCTCTGCAACGCATCGCCGGCTGGTGATAGTGTTCCAGGTTTGGTCGCTGCTGGCGCGCTGGCAGTGATTGTCGGCAAGAACGGCAAACGCACTGTTCCAGTGGAAGACGTGCCAGTGTCTCCGGGCCGTACCAGCCTGGCGGCGGATGAGTTCGTCTATGAGTTCATCATTCCGAAGGCCTCCGGCAAGACCTCCGATGCCTACCTGCGCTTTATTCCGCGCACGGAAATGGACATCGCTGTTGTCGGTTGCGGTATCACTGTCACGCTCGATGCCAGCGGCACCTGCACCGCGGCTAAGGTGTGCTTGGGCGCCGTAGCCCCGACCATCCTGGTGTTGGACGATGCCGCCAAGATCCTGATTGGCAACAAGCTGGACGACGCGACACTGGCCAAACTGGATGCAGCCGCACAGGCCGCGTGCAAGCCAATCGACGACAAGCGCGGTACCATTGAGTTCCGCACCAAAGTTGCCGGTGTACTCGCCCGTCGAGTCGCGGCTATCGCCTTTGAACGCGCAGCAGCGCGCTAAACAAGAAGCGGGGACAAGACACATGTCAAAAACGCACGTCACCTGCACCGTCAATGGTGAAGAGACTGAGTTCCTTTGCGATTCGAACCAGACCGTTCTGGACGTATTGCGCGAAGATCTGGGCCTGACCGGCTCGAAAGAGGGCTGCGGCTCTGGCGACTGTGGCGCATGTAGCGTCCTGGTCGACGGTCGCCTGGTATGCTCCTGCCTGATGTTCGGCTCTGAAGCTGAAGGCACAAGCATCACAACGATTGAAGGCATTGCCGACGGTGAGAACCTGCACCCCGTGCAATCTCAGTTCCTGAAGCACGCCGCACTGCAGTGCGGTTTCTGCACGCCAGGCTTGATCGTTGCGACCAAGGCACTGCTAGACGCCAATCCGAGCCCAACCGACGAGGAAGCGCGCTACTGGCTGGCGGGCAACCTTTGCCGTTGCACCGGCTATGACAAGATCATGAACGCTGTCCACGCTGCAGCCGCTGAGCTGAGAGGGGAGTCTGCTTAATGAATGATATCTCTCTAAAAGACGCCTTGAAGGTTGTCGGCACCCGTCCGGTTCGTCCGGATGGCGTCGACAAAGTGATGGGCCGTGCTCAGTTTGGCGGCGATGCCGTCATGCCGGGCATGATCTTCGGGTCAACCGTGCGCTCGCCGCACGCGCACGCCCGGATCATAAAGATCGATACATCCGCCGCTGAGGCGATGAAGGGTGTGCGCGCGGTCGTGACCGCAGCCGATCTCCCCAACATCACCTCCGAGGAAGCCTTCGTCGGCGAAGGCCCGATGAACTTCCGTGACCTGTCCTGCAACCTGATGGCGCGGGACAAAGTCCTGTATGATGGCCATGTAGTTGCCGCGGTTGCCGCCACCTCCACCAGCATCGCCCGCGCAGCCGCCGAAGCGATCAAGGTTGAGTACGAGGTGCTGCCGCACGTCATCAACGAGATGGAAGCCATGCAGCCGGGCGCGCCAGTCCTGCATGACGACATCTTCACCAGCGGTGTAGACCCGAAACCGACGACCCCGTCGAACGTTGTGAAGCGGATGGAGTTCGCCAAAGGCGACCTCGAAGCCGGCTTTGCCGCTGCAGACAAGATCGTCGAACGCACCTACACCACTGCGCCGGTGCATCAGGCTTATATTGAGCCGCACGCATGCGTCGCTGCGTTCAACCCAGATGGCCAATGCCAGGTGATCTGCTCCAGTCAGGGGCATTTCATGGTGCGCGCTTATTGCGCCAAGCTGTTGGGCATCGACATTTCCGAAATCCGCGTGACGCCTGCTGAAATCGGCGGCGGCTTCGGCGGCAAGACCCTCGTGTATCTGGAGCCGCTGGCACTGGCGCTGTCGCGCAAGGCCGGTCGTCCGGTGCGCATGGTCATGACCCGTGAAGAGGTTTTCCGTGGCTCTGGCCCAACCTCTGGCGGCACGATCAACGTCAAAGTCGGCGCCAAGATGGACGGCACTATTACTGCTGCCCACGCTGAGGTCATCCTGCAGGCCGGCGCATACCCGGGCTCTCCCATCGGCCCCGCCCTAATGACCTGCTGGGCGATGTACGATATTGAGAACGCCAGTGCGGTTGGTTTCGACGTCGTGTCGAACCGTCCGAAGGTTGCGGCTTACCGCGCCCCAGGTGCTCCAATCTCGACCTACGCGACCGAAAGTGCGGTGGACGAGTTGTCCCGTGCCATTGGCATGGACCCGATCGAGCTGCGCCTGAAAAACGCTGCAAAAGACGGCACCAAGGCCCTGTACGGCCCGACCTTCCAGAATATCGGCTATGTCGAGACCCTGGAAGCTGCCAAGAACCATCCGAATCTGCAAGCCAAGCTGGGCCCGAACCAGGGTCGCGGTGTTGCTGCTGGTTTCTGGTTCAACATCGGCGGTGAAAGCTCTGCCTCACTGGCGGTCAACGAGGACGGCACGATCGCGCTCGTCTCCGGCAGCCCAGACATCGGCGGCTCTCGCGCCTCCATGGCGATGATGGCGGCAGAGGTTCTGGGTGTGAACGTTGAGCGGGTCCGCCCGATCATCGGCGACACAGCATCCGTCGGCTTCACCTTCGTCACAGGCGGCAGCCGCGTGACCTTCGCAACCGGCACCGCCGTTTGCGACGCCTCCGACGACATCGTCAAGCAGTTGCGCGGCCGTGCGGCCAAGCTCTGGGAGATTGATGTTGAGGCGGTCGAATGGCGTGATGGCTCAGCCTATCCGGCGGGCGACAACGCCGGCAAGTTCGAGCCGTTGAGCTTGGCTGATATTGCAGTCAAGTCTGGCCGGACCGGTGGCCCGATTGCGGCGAAAGCCACGGTCAATGCTCAGGGCGCAGGCCCTGGCTGGGGTGTACACGTCGTTGATGTGGAGGTCGATAAAGAGACCGGTCACGTCAAAATTCTGCGCTACACTGCTGCTCAAGATGTCGGTCGGGCCATCCACCCGTCCTATGTTGAGGGCCAAGTGCAGGGCGGTGCCGTTCAGGGCATCGGCTGGGCGCTGAATGAAGAGTACATCTACGACAAAGACGGTCGCCTCGATAATGGCGGGTTCCTGGATTACCGCGTACCGGTAGCCAGTGATCTGCCCAAGATCGACGTCGCTCTGGTCGAAGTGCCGAACCCACGGCATCCGTTCGGCGCCAAAGGCGTTGGCGAGGTGCCGATTGTGCCGCCTATGGCTGCGATCGCTAACGCGATCTTTGACGCCACTGGTGTGCGCATGACCAGCCTGCCGATGTCGCCGCCAAAAGTGCGTGCGGCCCTCGACGCGGCTGGCAAGTAGCCGATAGGGATAGCGGCAGAGTAATGGCAACAGTCCATCTGGGCGCCACGCTCTGCCGCACCTATTGCGGTGATATCCGCGTGGTGGAGGTGAAAGCCCTCACCATCGGACGGATGATCAAGGAGCTGGATGCCCTTTTCCCAGGCCTTGGTAATCAGATTGAAGAGAGTATGGCTGTCGCCGTTGATGGGGAGATCTTTCAGGACACCCTCATAGATCCCATCGGGCCTGACAGCGAAGTTCATTTAATTCCGAAAATTGCGGGTGGGTGACAAAGCCTCCTGGTTAATTCGCCGAACTCCCTACCAAAACTTAACCAAATCCACCTTGCATTAACCAGTCGTTAATCCGACTCGCGCTCTCCTGCTGATATGCAGCGACGCAACACGCGCGGATACAACTGATGACGGCACCCGCTTCGGCTAGTGGGCATCGCGCAAGGTTACGCCAACGGTTTCTCGTGGGGGGTGCACGCGCTTTCTTGGATCATGAAATCATTGAGATGCTGCTGGGTCACGTCCAGCCAAGGGGCGATACCAAAGCCCTGGCCCATGCCCTAATTGCCGCTACCTGCCCGCCCCAGAAGACCAACTCGGCACGCCCTCTCCTCGGCGCTGGCGTGGCCGCAGTGATGCGCGACCCGCTGTCGATATATGCAAGCAAGCTCGTATCTGGCTTTGGTGGCGGTATGGCTGTCCACATGGAAGCGGTCCGCGAGGCCGCATCGCGCATCGCCCAAACCAGCCATTCAGACGCACCACTCCTCGGCAGTTGGAACGCAGTTGGCGCCTATTGCCGGCAGCAATTCACCGGCTTTGATCAACCCGCGGTAGCCTTGCTGTTATTGGACTACCGCCATCGCCTTTTGACGGATCCGGTATTGTTCGCCGACACGCAGGATATCACCACGATCACCCACACAGGCATTACCACCGCTTTACGGCATGGCGCCTCCGGCTTGATCGTGGTCCGGCTTAGTCCTGATGGCCAGTTAACGGATACGCAGGCTGACCACGCCCTCGCCCGCAGCATCCGTGACGCCGGCGCGCCAGTGTCGGTGCTTATGCATGACTACATCATCATCGCAGCTGACAACTATATGAGCCTACGCAGCATGGGCGTCCTGGAGGTCGCACCAGCCTACGAGGCTGAGCGTGTCGCTGCTCCCGACCCTGGGTTCAATGGCTGGTATGCAGAACCAGAGGGTAGCCTCGCCGCACTGCAAGAGCGGGTAGCGGCTGGTAAGGTTGGTCAACTACCAGACGCTGAGTTGCTGTCGCTGCTGCTGCGCAGAGCCGCTTCAGAGAACACTCGCGCCCAACTCGCCGCCGATCTGATTTCGCGCTTCGGCAATCTGGGTCGGCTGTTATCAACACCAATCGATGAACTGCTCTATGTGTTGCAAACCCGAGACGCTGCAATCCGACCAGACAATATCGAAAGCGCGGCAGTCCAACTGGCCGTCATCGGTGAGGCCGCACAACGCCTGCTGCGGGCGCAAATACTCGCTGCACCACCACTGGAGGATATGCCCGCCCTCGTGCGCTATTGCCGGGCTGCGCTTGCTTATGGAGAGGTGGAACACCTGCATGCGCTATTCCTGGCAGCAGACCATCGCCTGCTATGGGATGAGGTTCTCAGTCGCGGCACGGTGAACACCGCTCCGGTACAACCACGAGAAATCGCGAGCCGGGGGTTGCGGTTAGGCGCTCAATACATCGTGCTGGTTCACAATCACCCGACGGGCGACCCGGAGCCATCACAAGCCGACGTGGCGATGACGCTCCAGGTAGATCAGGCTTGCCATTCTGTAGGCATCCGGGTGGTGGATCATATCGTTATTGCTGAGACCGGTCATGCCAGCCTCGCCGAAGCGGGACGGATGCCACGGCTCGCTGCTGATTGGGCGAGTCCAAAATCAACAGCAGGTTCGGCAACTGCCCGTCATGTAGCTGGGAGAAACCGGCATCAGCGATGAGATGCAGTTTGTTTGGCCTGTTGCTCCTAAAGCCTTCAAAGGCCTTCTGCCCCATGTCGCGGCAGAAGGCCTTGACTAAGTCCAATCTACAGCCCTTCCAGCAACACAGCCCTGCTATCCGCCGAAAACTATCAAAGCCAGGCTGAGAACTGCACCTGCGAATGGAACCCATAGCGGCACGCGAAAGCCGGGATTGGGCGGCTGCAACTGACCTCGCTCACGCAATTTCAGCGCGATCAGCGCCAGATTGACCACGATGAAAATCACCAGAATAATTTGAGACGTCGCATCCGCCAGTCGTTCGATTGGGAAGGATACGGCCAGCACGCCCACGACGATGGCGATGGCCAATGTGGCGACAACCGGCGTGCCGGTTCGGCTGTTCACCTGGCCGAGAAAACGGCCAACCGCGCCGCGGATCGTGCCCTGATCGCACAAGCCGAACAGCACGCGGGAGGCCATAATCACCTGGATGATAATACCGTTGACCGTGGCGATGGTGGCAATGGCAGCAATCAAGGCCGGCGGCAGAGATGTGACAGCACCAAACACCAGCCCCAACGGTGCGGCCGACCCGCCGAGTTCGGCTATTGGGACGTTCAACACGGCAATGGTCGTCACCAAGAAATACAACAGCGTCGCCAGCCCTAGAGTGATGAAGATTGCGCGTGGCATGGTGCGCTCTGGCTCGCGCACTTCTTCGGCGACGTTGACCATGTCCTCGAACCCGATAAAGGCGAAGAAGGCCAAAAGCGTCGCGCCGATAATACCGCTCCACACGATGGTATCGAACGAGGTCGGCACCACCTCCGGTAGTCGCGCCAGCAGATCTGGCGTGCCAACGACGCCGCCAACTATGATGGCGAGTAGGCCGCCCATCTCAATCAGGGTCATCAATCCCGCAAAAGCCACCGACTCGAGGATACCAACGCATGCCACCGCCGCGACCACGACAATCACCACGACGGTCAGAGTGCTGCGTTCCATCGTAACAATCGGATACAGAAACGCGCCTATATAGCCCGCTGCTCCCAGGCTGATAGTCGCGGACGAAACCACCCCGCCCACCATGACAGCCATTCCGACCAGCAACGCCACGCTTTGCGAGCCAAACCCGGCCCGCACATAGGCAGCTTCGCCAGCGCTTACGGGGAAGCGAACGACAAACTCACAGAACGTGGCGGCGGAAAAGCCCATGACCACGGCGGCCAGCACAAACGCCACCGGCGCATGGATGCCTGCTCGCCCGGCCGTCGCTCCAATCAAGACATAGATGCCTGCGCCGATGGTGACACCCAGGCCATAAAGGATCACCAGCGTCAGCGACAGGCGTCGGCGCAACTTTGGCCGGGTGACGGGCAGTAGGTCAGGTGGTGTCATCTGCGATAGCCTGTCCCAAAAGCGGTGTGACCGGCACTACAGCATATTCCGCAGCCCGGCCCATTGCGCTAGGTCAAGAGCGCTAGACTGCCAGCGCCACGCCATCATGGCCAGGGTCGGCACCACCTTCCATAGCCCCATCGGCACCAATGGTAATTCCGTGCACCGCCGCGATGTGGAACGTCAGTGCGGAGCGGATGACCTCATAGCCAGCGTCGCGCAACGGCTCGACGGTATAATCGGGAATGCGGTTGGTGATGTCGATGGCATTGGAGGTGGAGGAAAAGCGCGGCGCGCTCACCGCCCGGTCGATGGGCATGTCGTGGTCGATGACGTTGAGTAGGGCTTGCAAAATTCCCATAGCTATCTGCGTACCGCCGGGTGCACCGATGACGATCTTGGGCCGCTCGCCCTCAAACACGATGGTCGGGCAGAGGCTGGAAAAGCGGCTCTTGCCGGGCGCGACGGAGCCAGCGCGGCCTGGCCGCGGGTCGAACACGCTCATGCAGCCATTGTACATGAAGCCCAGGCCATCGGTGATCACGCCGGATGGCATGCCGAGCGAATGGGTCATGGTCACGCAATTGCCGTCCTTGTCGACGACCGCGATGTGCGTGGTTTGCGGCGATTCGGCGGTCACGCGCTCAACATGGGCACGCTCGCCGGCCTTGATGCGGGCGGCGCACTCGGCGGCGTAGTCTTTGCCGGTGAGCCGGTCGAGCGGCACGTTGACGAAGGCCGGGTCGCCCACATGCATTTCCTTGTCCGCCGTCGCGATCTTCATCGCCTCGGAAACCACGCGGATATAATCGGTTGCGTTGTGGCCCATGCCTTTCAGATCAAAATTCTCCAGAATATTGAGCATTTCCAGCAGCATCACACCGCCGCCTGGCGGGTGGCAGGAGGCAACCCGCAGGCCCCGATACAGCGTCTCAATCGGATCGGAACGGCCAACCTTGTAGGCCTCCAGGTCGGCCTTGCGCATCAGGCCGCCGCCGGCCTGCATATCCGCATCAATCCGGTCGGCGATCTCGCCACGATAGAAAGTATCGATGCCGTCGCGCTGGAGCGTGCGCAGGGTCTGCGCCAAGTCCGGGTTATGCACCCGCTCGCCGATACGCCGCAACCGGCGGCCACCCTTGCCATCATCGGTGAAATAGACCTGGCGGCCAGTGGCAGAGAATGCCAGCCGCTCGTCCACCTGCACCCGGCCAAGGGCTGCGCCATGGGTCCACCAGAAATAAACGTGCGGGCGGACGGCAAAGCCCTGGTCTGCCTGAACGATGGCGGGGGCGACCACATCGGACCAGTCCCAGGTGCCGAAATCGCGCACCGCCTCATAATAGGCCATGAGCGAGCCGGGCGTAGTGATGGAGCCATAGCCGAGGTCGTTGACGTTATCCTTCAGGACAAAGCCAAAGCCGTCCCGCGTCTCCTCAATCAGCAGGTTGTGCCACATGTCCGGCTTGGCGGCTAAAGGGGTCTTGCCGTGGAAATCCAGGCAGGTGTGCACGCCCTTGCCCGGCATATAGATCTGGCAATTGCCAAAGCCACCAATGCCACACATCTGTGGATCGACCACGCCTTGCACCAGAGCCGCAGCCATTGCCGCATCAATAGCGTTGCCGCCGGCCTTCAACACACGAGCGCCGGCCTCCGCGGCTTCGGGTTGGGCGGCGACGATCATAGCGTCGGGCGTAGCTTCAAGCATTGCGGGGCGGCTCCTGGTGGCAAAAGAAAAAGGCTCTGGAGCGTTAAAACTCAAGAGCCTCTATCAGAGCCGTATGGCGCGCTCAGATCAAGTCCGAGACGCAGCCAAAGCCGTTATCGGTTAGCCATCGGCACGTAGGCCCGGTCAATGACGCCGGTGTAGAGCTGGCGCGGGCGGTTGATTTTCTGGCTCGGGTCTTCAATCAGCTCGTTCCACTGGCTGATCCAGCCGACGGTGCGACCGATAGCGAACAGCGCGGTGAACATCGGCACTGGGAAGCCCATCGCCTTCAGCATAAAGCCGGAATAGAAATCGACGTTCGGGTACAGGCGGCGTTTGATGAAATACTCATCCTCCAACGCAACCCGCTCCAGCTCCAACGCCACTTCCATCAGCGGATCGGTGAGCCCCAGCACGTTGAGCATGTCGTGCGCGGCCTTCTGGATAACGGTCGCGCGCGGGTCAAAGTTTTTGTAGACGCGGTGGCCGAAGCCGAACAGGCGGAACGGGTCGTCCGGGTCTTTGGCTTTCTTCACCATCGCCGGCACGTTCTCTTTCGTGCCGATTTCGGTGAGCATTTTCAGCACTTCTTCGTTCGCGCCGCCATGGGACGGACCCCACAGCGCAGCACAACCGGCAGCGATACAGGCGAACGGGTTGGCACCGGTGGAGCCGGCCAGACGCACGGTGGAGGTGCCGGCGTTCTGCTCGTGATCGGCGTGCAGGATGAAGATCAGGTCCAGCGCCTTGGCGACAATCGGGTCAACCTTGTAGTCTTCTGCCGGCACCGCATGGCACATGTGCAGGAAGTTGGCGGCATAACCCAGATCGTTCTTCGGATACATGAACGGCTGGCCGATGGAGTATTTATGCGCCATGGCGGCGATCGTCGGCATTTTCGCGATCAGGCGATGGCTGGCAACCATGCGGTGGTGTGGGTCTTCGATGTCGGTCGAGTCATGATAGAACGCGGATAGCGCACCAACGACACCGCACAGAATGGCCATCGGGTGGGCATCGCGACGGAAGCCACGGAAGAAATTCGCCAGCTGATCGTGCACCATCGTGTGATTGGTGATGGTGTGCTCGAAATTCTTGTATTCGGCTGCGTTCGGCAACTCGCCATTCATCAGCAGGTAGCAGACTTCCATGTAGTTGGAATGTTCGGCCAATTGCTCAATCGGATAGCCCCGGTACTGCAGAACCCCGTTATCGCCGTCGATATAGGTGACTTTCGATTCACATGCGCCCGTGGCGGTATAACCGGGATCGAACGTGAACAGGCCAGTTTCCTTATACAAGGACCGAATGTCGATGACCGGAGCGCCGGCGGAGCCATGCAACACTGGCAAGATCGTCTCTTTGCCTGTCGCGCTGTCGGTGACAGTGACGGTGTGATTGGTTCCGGAATTTGTCATTGTATTCCTCATCTTCTGCGGGCCCTGACCGGGCCTGTACCGACGGTCAGGATATAATTCATTGCACTGCAGCATAAACGTGGGCGCCAAGTTTGGCAATTCAATCTGGCTGCCACCTGCCTATCTCTCGTTTTGATCAATGATTGATACTGCTTTCCCGAACCCTTTTGCAAGCGCTTGACATAAGAACGGGTTTACGTTTGGCCACGCAGCCGCGCCAAGGTTTCATCCCGTCCCAAAATGCGCATCACCTCGAACAGGCTGGGTGAGGCGTTGGAGCCGGTCAGCGCGGCCCGTAATGGCTGGGCCATCTTGCCCAGTTTCACATCGGCAGCCTCTGCAGCCTCACGCACGGCAGCCTCTAGCGCATCATCTGTCCAGGGTTCCAGAGTCGCAAACGTGTTTGCCATGTTGGCCAGGTGCGCACGTGCATCGCCGGCCAGCAGCTTTTCCGCCTTGTCGTTTAACGGTTGCGCGCCATCCCGGACGTAGAAGACGCTGTTGGCTGCCAGTTCATTCAAATCCTTGGCGCGCTCTTTCAGCCCAGCCATGCCAGCCAGCAGACGGGCGCGGCCAGCCTCATCAACCACGGAGTCGTGGGCATCGGCCAGGAGTGGCACCACCAGATCAACCAGCCGGGCGTCATCTGTGTTCCGCAGATAGTGGCCATTCAAGTTGGTCAGCTTGGCCATGTCAAAGCGTGAGGCGGACCGGCCGACGCCATCCATATCGAACCATTCAATGGCTTGCGCGGTGGAGATGATCTCGTCATCGCCATGCCCCCAACCCAGGCGCAACAGATAATTGCGCACCGCCTCCGGCAAAAAGCCCATGTCGCGGTAGGCATCGACGCCCAGCGCACCGTGTCGCTTTGAGAGCTTGGCACCATCGGCACCATGGATCAGCGGAATATGCGCGAACACCGGCAGGTCCCAGCCCATCGCCATGAACACCTGCGCCTGGCGGAAGGCGTTGTTCAGATGGTCGTCGCCGCGGATCACGTGGGTGCAGCCCATGTCGTGATCGTCTACCACGACGCTCAGCATATAGGTCGGCGTGCCGTCGGCGCGCAGCAACACCATGTCGTCCAGTTCGGCGTTCTGGACGGTGACGCGGCCCTGCACCAGATCGTCAATCACTGTCTCGCCGTCTTGCGGCGCCTTCAGGCGGATCACCGGATCGACGCCTGCGGGCGCCTGCGATGGATCGCGGTCACGCCAAGTGCCGTCATAGCGGATCGGGCGCTTCTCGGCCTTGGCCTTCTCACGCATCGCTGTCAGCTCGTCTGGTGAGCAATAGCAGCGATAGGCGTGCCCCGCCTCCAGCATGGCATGGGCGACTTCCGCGTGCCGGGCCTGTTGGGCAAACTGATAGACCGGTTCGCCGTCCCAACCGAGTTCCAGCCAGCGCAGGCCGTCCAGAATCGCATCGACCGCCTCTTGGGACGAGCGCTTGCGGTCTGTGTCCTCGATCCGCAGCAGGAATTTGCCGCCATGATGCTGCGTGAACAGCCAGTTGAACAACGCGGTGCGAGCGCCGCCAATGTGGAGGAAACCCGTCGGCGACGGGGCGAAGCGGGTCACGACTGACATGGCAATAGAGCCCTAACGACTTAAGAGAGTGTTAACCAATAGATCGGCTGAATTGCGGAATGCGCAATCACCGAACGGGTTTATCGGCATGGGTCGGACCAGCGTCAATAGCAGCAGGCCAAAGTGCTAGACCGGCTAGGGCGAAGCGCTGCGGAATGGCTGGCTGAAACCTGGCTGGCGGAGACCCGCCGTAGGCCGCTCTGGCTCGCCGCCGCATTCGCTGCCGGCGTTGCTACCTATTTCCTACTGCCCGCTGAACCACCGGCTTTGACTGCGGCAGTCGCGGCCGGCCCAGCCATCCTGTTGATGTTCTTGGCCCCCCATCCTGCAATTCGTGCGATGGCATTGGTTGGCCTGATGCTGGCTGCGGGCTTTGCTGCCGGCCAGTTGCGGGTAGCAATGGCGGAGGCTCCGCGCCTGCAACAACCAACCGCTAAGTTCGAGGCCGAAGCATGCGTCCGCCGGGTGACACCACGCAGTTCCTACACCGAAATCATCGTTGGTGGATGGAGTGCAGGCACGCCCTTGCCCGATGGTCTGCGTGCCCGGTTCCGCTGGCGCAATCCACCGGAGGGACTGGGGCCGGGGCATCGGCTGGCCGTCAATGCGCGCCTGTTTCCAGTCAGCGGCGCGATTTACCCGAACAGCTATGACCCCAGACGCATCGCGTTTTTCGACCGGGTAGGTGCCGAGGGCTGGCTGGGTCGCACGACAACCTTGGCCGGACAATGTCGAGAGGCAGGCCCACTCGCCGATGCTCGAGCCTGGTTACGCAAGCGTTTGCTAGCCCTGGTGCCAGATCGGGCCGGCGGCGTTCTGGTCGGCGTCACCACAGGCTGGCGTGGCGATATTTCCCGAGAAGATGCTGAGGCTATGCGCAATTCCGGGTTGGGCCATTTGCTGGCCATTTCGGGCCTGCATGTGGGGCTGGTCGTTGGGCTGATCCTGGTGGCGACCCGGGCCGGGCTGGCATTGGTGCCCTACTTGGCACTGCGCTATCCGATCCACAAATGGGCGGCGGCGGCAGGCTTGATCGCTGGCATGGGATATCTCTTATTTTCCGGCGGCAGCGTACCAACCCAGCGCGCGATGATCATGCTGGGGCTGGTGCTGATCGCCTTGCTGCTTGACCGGGTTGAGTTGTCAATGCGCCCGGTCGCGTGGGCGGTTGTTATCGTGCTGGCCTTTGCGCCGGAGTCGATCCTCTCCCCCAGCTTTCAACTGTCGTTCGCTGCGGTAATTGGGCTGGTCGCGGTGTTCGAAACATGGCGGCGGCATAGGCGGCTGCATGGCAAGATTGGGCAGAAATGGCCCTGGGTGGTCCGGTATGTGGTCGGCGTCGCGGCGACGACCGTGGTGGCGACGTTTGCGACCATGCCGTTCGCCGCCTTCCATTTTCACCAGATCGCCTTGCTGAGTGTCTTCGCCAATCTGGTAGCTGTCCCGGTGTTCGCCTTCTGGGTGATGCCCGCTTTGGTGGTGGGCCTGTTGCTGGCACCAGTCGGCGGCGAGACCCTGATCTGGCCGGTTGCTGGCATAGGGGTCGAGGTGATTCTGACCGTTGCCTACGCCCTGGGTTCGGTCGATGGAGCGGTGGGGCGGGTCGGGCCGGTGCCGTTCTGGGGCATCGGTTGTGCGGCTGTGGGCGGCCTCTGGTGGGCGATCTGGCAGGAGCGATGGCGCTGGTGGGGCGTACCGATCGTACTGGTCGGATTACTGGCGCCACTGACCGCCCGCCCGCCAGATATCATCGTCGCCCGAGACCTTTTGGCCGTGAGCGACCGCGATGGCCATTATTGGATGCAGGGCCGCGGTGGGTTCGTGCGCAAGCAATGGCTCAAGGAAACCGGGGCCGACCCCCTGCCCTGGCCCTCGGGCATCACCGATAGTGCCGGCGGTGTGCGTTTCGGCTGCGATGGGCAGGCCTGTATCTGGTCGTCGAGCGATGGCCAGATTGCTTTGGTGGAAGACCCCTCCGCGGCGGCGGATTGCCTAGCCACGGACTACGGCATCAGCCGCTTCAAGGTGGCGGCTTGCGATTGGTGGTCAGGATTTGATGAGACAGTGTTGCTGTATCTGGACGAAAAGGCGATCACCCGCGCCTCCTCCCGCTGGCCGGCGCGGCCTTGGATTGCGCCTTAGACGGGTGTTACCAGCCGCATGTCGGCACCGTCCAGTGGCCAGCGCGGTCGTGGCGAAACGTCCAAGCTGTCGCGCTGCCCTGCTTGAAAACGCTCTAGCCCCGCCCAGGCAATCATCGCTGCATTGTCAGTGCAGAGCGCTGGCGGCGGCGCGATCAGATCGGCACCGAATGCTTCCGCCGTATCCCGCAGGCGGCCGCGAAGCGCTTGGTTTGCTGCGACGCCGCCAGCAACCACAAGCCGCTCACACGTACCAAATTCATGAGCAAAGCGCTCCATCGCGTGGCCACACCGCTCCGCCAAAATATCGCCACAGGCTGCCTGGAAACTGGCACAGAGATCGGCGGCGTCCTGATCATCCGCCGCGCCCGCTGGCAGCCGCTCGACCGCCTGACGGACGGCGGTTTTGAGCCCGGCGAAGGAAAAGTCACAGCCGGCCCGGCCAGACAGTGGTCGAGGCAGGGCGAAACGGGTCGAGTCACCGCCTAGCGCCAGACGCTCAACAGCCGGCCCACCGGGATATCCTAGCCCCATCACCCGCGCGGTCTTGTCAAACGCCTCACCCAACGCATCGTCTAAGGTGGTGCCATAGACCCGATAGTCGCCAACACCGGCGACGGCCAACAACTGGCAATGCCCGCCGGACACCAACAGCAACAGGTACGGAAACGCGACGTCGTCCGACAGGCGGGCTGACAGCGCGTGCCCCTCCAGATGGTTGACCGCGATGAAAGGTTTGTCCCAGGCAAACGCCAAGGCCTTAGCCATTGTCGCGCCGACGATCACCCCGCCGATCAGGCCGGGGCCAGTGGTTGCCGCAATAGCGCTCAACCCCTCGGGCCGAATTGCGGCATCGGCCAAGGTCTTTTCCAACAGGGGCCGCAGCCGTTGCAGGTGCGCCCGCGCTGCAATTTCCGGCACCACGCCCCCGAACGCCGCATGCTCATCCAGTTGGCTGTGGATTGTTTGCGCAAGGATCGTCCGATCACTGTGCACACAGGCAACGGCAGTCTCATCGCAGCTGGTTTCGATGCCGAGCACGATCTGGCTCACGTTCAAATCCTTTAAAACAGCCATATTTTGGCACCTACTGGTCTGATCGAAACGCTTGCGTCACCGCAACTCTCGTATACACATGATGGCATGACATCCGAACGCCCACCATTTCGCATCGGCACCAGAGGTAGCCCGCTTGCATTGATGCAAGCTCATACCGTTGCCGCGATGCTGACGCAAACCGATCCGCGATTAACCGGTGCTGATGCGCCACAAATCGTCATCATCCGCACGTCCGGCGATAAGATCCAGGATCGTCGCCTGGCTGATATTGGCGGCAAAGCCCTGTTCACCAAAGAAATAGAGCGGGCGCTGGTCGATAACGAGATCGATATGGCAGTGCACAGCGCCAAGGATCTGGAAACCACGCTGGCACCTGGCACCGTATTGGCATCCACCCTGCCGCGGGAGGATGTGCGGGATGCGTTGATTGCACCCGGCTGCAACTCCCTCGCTGACCTGCCGCGCGGCGCGATCATCGGCACGGCTTCGCTGCGCCGGCAATCGCAATTGCTGCGAGCCCGGCCAGATGTGCAGGTTCAGCTGATGCGCGGCAATGTCGAAACCCGCCTGGCTAAACTGGCCGCAGGTGACGTTCAGGCCACATTCCTGGCTGCCGCCGGATTGAACCGCCTGGGCAAGGCGGACGTCATCGACGCCCTGCTAGACCCGGATGAAATGTTGCCCGCCGCTGGACAGGGTGCCATCGCTGTACAATGCCGCGATGATGACATGGTGGCCCTCGCCATACTTTGCATGATGAACGATCCATCGGCTGCGGCAGAGGTGCGCGCCGAACGCGCTTTGCTGGCTGAGTTGGGCGGTTCATGCCATACCCCCATCGCAGCGTTAGCCCGCGCCGATATCTCTGGCCGGCTGCACATTCGCGCTCGCGTGCTTCGCCCTGATGGCTCTGCAAGCTGGCAGGCTGAAGGAAGCGGCACCTGGTCGGATGGCATCCAACTTGGACGTGACATAGGGGCGAGCCTAAGCCGCCAATGCGATCCCGACGTGCTCATAGGACCGGGCGACGCTTCGACCGGATAAGACCATTGCGGTTGTCACCGGCGCGCTCCGTGCACAAATCCCAGCGACGCCCGATTACCGTCCTGACCCGCCCGGAAAGCGTTGACGACAATGCTCTGCGCTTGGCGTTACAAGCCCGTGGCCGTCGCATACTCGTGCAGCCGTTGTTGCGCACTGTGCTACTCACATCAGGTCCGCAGCATTGGTCCGGCGTGCAAGCCTTGCTAGCGACCAGCCCCCGCGCATTCACTCGAGTTTCGCCACCGCCGCCATTGCTGCTGGTGTTTGTGGTTGGTCAGGCCGCGGCCCGCGCGGCAAAGGCCGCTGGCTGCCAAAATATTAAGGTCGCCCGCGACGCCAGACATCTAGCCGAAATCGTGCGCGCCACCTGCGCCGCAACCGAAGGCCCGCTGCTGTACCGCGCCGGACGAGACCGCGCACGCGACCTCGCACGGATGTTACCGCAACACGATGTGCGCGTGATTCCGGTCTATGCAGCAGAGCCGAATCGTCGCTTAGCACCTGCAGTCCGTCAGGCCATCGCGGCTGAGCAGGTGTCGCATATCACCCTGCATTCAGCGCGGGCTGCTAAGGCCTTTGTGGCCGCGTGCCGTGCTGCCGACGTCTTGCCACAGGCACGGCGGGCGCATGCCCTATGTATGAGCCGTCGTATTGCTGCCATACTCCAAGCCAATGGTTGGCGCCGCGCATGGGGCGCGCCGTTGCCGCAGGCAGATCGCTTGACAGGACGGCTCGTCGGCAGGCGAGTCACCCCCCGTTGGCAATCTGCCGTGCCTGCCACCACATCGGTCAACGCCGATACCCTGAAGCCAACCTGAGAAGAGGCGATGACCAGTCCTTCACCCTCGTCTGCTGTTAGTGCCGCTGCTGATAATGCTGCCAAGCCACAGCCAGAATCGCCCGATAGTCAGTCAGACGGTCGCCAGTTTAAGCCCGTTTGGATTGCCTTGATCGCGGTGGTTGTTGTCTTTGGCGTCGGCCTGCTGTGGCTATGGCAGCAAGTTCGCGACCGCGATCCAGGTGCCATTGAACGCGCTGGCCAAAGCGAGCGCATGACAGCCCTAGCCAACCGCGTCGAGGAATTGGCCAAGATCCCGACATTTGCTGATCCTGCCACCGTCGACCGTTTGGAAGCAGACACCGCCGAACTCAACAGCCGCATGTCAGAGAACGCCGCCGGTGTCGCTGCGATTGGTCAGCAAGTGGCGGTGCGCGTGACCACCGTTGATGCGCGGCTGAGCAGCCAGGCGGACAAGCAAGCAGCATTGACCGAGCAGGTGACGCAATCGACAGCTGCCTTATCGGAGCGGATTGACACGGCTGATCAAGCCATCGCCTCTGTGACAGGCCAAGCTGCCGCCACCGACACAGCGCTAGGCTCCCTGACAACAAAGCAGACGCAGGACGCCGCCGCAGCATCGGATCGGCTCGGGACGCTTGATGGTCAGGTGGCAGGCCTGGATCAACGTCTCACCAAGATCGAAACCTGGATTAAGCGGGCCCAACCAGCTCGTGTGGCAGAACAATTGGTGGCTCTGGCGGAACTGCGCCGCCTGATCGATGCAGGCAGCGCGTTCTCTGGCCCGTTGAAGCGAGTGCAGGCCAGTGTCCAAGGGGCTGCCAACCTACCAACAGATACCGGCTGGGCTGCTTATGCCAGCACTGGCATTCCGACAGCGACTGCGCTTAGCCAGTCCATGACGGCTATCCAGAAGAACCATCGTCAGGCCAGCACCGTAGAAACTGGCAGCAAGTGGGCCGACAGCGCCGTCAATTCGCTGTTAAAGGGAGTTCGACTGGACGATAAACCTGTTTTGGGAACTGATCCCGTTGCCGATGCTCTGCGTGCCGCCCAAAAAGCACTGGCTGCGGGCGACTTGGAGGCGGCAGACGCGGCGGTTGCGCCAATTGCCGAACAGGTGCCGGCTGTAGTGGAATGGCGCAAGGCGCTGACCGCGCGCCGTGATGCTACCGCCGCTGTGGCGACTTGGGACCAATCCGTGCTTGCCGGTATTAGCGAGGCTTCGCAATGATTCGCGCTATCTTCATCTTCGTCGTCTTTGGTGCGATCATCTTCGCCGCCAATTGGCTTATGGACAACAACGGCACCATCGCCATTTCATGGCAAGGGCTGGACATCAATGAGTCCGTAGCCTGGGGCGTCGCAATGGTGGCGCTACTGGTGCTGATCATCGTGGTCGGTATCTGGCTGCTGGGATTGGTGCTTCGTGCGCCCTGGAAAATCGCGGCTCGCCAAAGCCGATCCCGCCGTGAGCGTGGCCAACACGCGATCTCTATGGGTTTGGTAGCGATTGCCGCTGGCGACCGGGAGGAAGCGCGCAGGCAATCAAAGCGTGCCGCGCAACTGGTCCCCAACCAACCGCTCGCGACCCTGCTGGCTGCGCAGACCGCGCAATTGGAAGGCGATGAGCAAGCCGCACACTCCTATTTCACCAAGTTGGCGGAAACTCCCGATACGGCGTTCCTAGGCCTGCGTGGCCTATGGATGCAGGCCATGAAGGACGGCCGCACTCGCGAGGCCCTGCACTTCGTTGACCAAGCACATGCTGAACAGCCAAATGCCGCCTGGGTGCTAGAAGCGCAATTGACGTTGCAGGCCCGCCTAGGCCAATGGGATGCCGCTAACCAGTCGCTAGAAACGCTGGCCAAACGCAAACTGCGCACGCCGGAACAAGCGAAAGAGGCCCGCGCCCTGATCAATGTGGAGCGCAGCCGGACAGCCGCTGCTGCCGGCGATACCATAGCCGGCTTGGATGCCGCCCTCGTGGCCTACAAGGCCAACCCGGCTTTGGTGCCCGCTGTGGCGCAACTGGCACTGATGCAAATTGCCAACAATCGCCGTGGCCGCGCGGAAAAAGTGCTGAAGGATGCCTGGCGGTCCACACCGCATCCCATGCTGGTCGATTCCTTCCGCGGCGTCGTCGACACGGTCTCACCAGAAAAGCAGCTGGACCTTGCTCGTGGCCTCGCCGGCCTCAACCCGAACGCTGCTGACAGCCATATCTTAGTGGCCCGGTTCGCCATCGCAGCAGATCGCTGGAACGATGCGGAGGCCGCTCTGGCCCCGTTGACCCGCCGCGATCCATCGGTTCGCGTCTGTCATCTGATGGCGCAGATCGAGGCTGAGGGCCGCAACAATCGTGAGGCAGCACGGGATTGGCTGGCCAGAGCAGCATCCGCCGCACCGGATGAGGCCTGGGTTTGCGTCGAAACCGGCGCTGTGCAGTCGGATTGGTCGACGGTGTGCCAGGCCAGCCAGTTGTTCGGCACGCTGGACTGGCGCGTTCCCTACCATGTGGAGCAGCACGCACCGAGGGTGTTGGAGGCCTCTGCATCGGCTAGCAGTACAGCTTTAGCTCCAGCGGTTGTCGCAAATGACACGACGGCATCAGCTCCGATCGTCGTGGAGGCAATCGCAGAGCCTGTTGGCGAAGCGAAGAAAGAGGCCCAGTCATGACCGCGGATAACTTTATCAAGGCCCTCGGCATTCGCTTTGTCGAGGTCTCCAAGACCCGCGTTCTGGCAGAGATGGATGCCGGGCCGGAACACTCCAACGGCAACGGCGCCGTCCATGGCGGCATCTACATGGCCTTCGCCGACACGCTGGGCGCACGCGGCGCCATCATGAATTTGCCGGACAACTGCCGTACCAGCACGTTGGAATCCAAGACCAATTTCCTGCGCGGCGCTTCTGTCGGCAAGTTGGTTGGCGACTGCACTCCGGTACATGTGGGCCGTACGACGCAAGTTTGGCGCACGGTCGTGACCGACGCCAATGGCAAGAAATGCGCGGAGGTCACCCAGACTCAGATCGTCGTGCAAACCAAGCCGGATGACCCTGTGACCCAGCGCATGCAAGGCTTGCGCGACGGCAAAATCCCCCACCAATAACGCGTAACGTCGAGATCGCGCCGCAGCCGCCAGAGTAAGCATATGCTCCGGTGGCGGCGGCGTTTCTCGTTAGCGCTGCTTGATCGCGCCGTCAGCCTCTAGCTTGGCCACTTCGGCTGCGCTGTAGCCCCAATCGGTCAAACCATCTTTCGAGTGCTCACCGGCATAGGCCACACCCATCGGTACTTTCGATGGAGTGCGCTGGAACTTTGGCGCTGGGCCCGGCTGCTTAATGCCATCCACCTCGATAAAGGTGCCGCGGGCCACGTTGTGCGGGTGCTCCATCGCCTCGCCCATAGATAGCACCTGGCCAAAGCAGATGTCTGAATCCTCCATCAGCTCCGTCCATTCAGCGCGGGTCTTGGTCAGGAACACTTCCGTCAAGGTATCCCGGTTGATCGGCCAGGACGAACGATCGAGCTGATCAGGAATGTCCTTGCCCTTCAACCCAGTTTTCTCCAGCAACAACGCATAGAATTGCGGCTCAATCGACCCGATGGAGACGTACTTGCCGTCCTTGCACTCATAGGGTCCGTAATAGTGCGCGCCGCCATCCAGGCGGTTGTAGCCGCGTCGGTCGTCCCAAAGACCAGCAGCAAAAACGCCGTACATGCTGCTCATCAAGCTGGCAGAGCCTTCCACCATGGAGGTGTCAACCACCTGGCCTTGGCCCGATTTCTGCGCCTCAATATAGGCTGCGAGCGCCCCCACGACCATGTACAGCGCGCCGCCGCCGAAGTCGCCGACCAGGTTCAGTGGTGGCACTGGCGGGCCGTCAATCGGGCCGATAGAGTGTAGCGCGCCCGACAGCGAGATGTAGTTGATGTCATGGCCGGCAGTGTGCGCTATCGGCCCATCCTGACCCCAGCCGGTCATACGGCCAAAGACGATTTTTTTGTTGCGCGCGAATACCACATCCGGGCCGAGGCCCAGACGCTCCATCACACCAGGGCGGAACCCCTCGATCAAGATGTCGGCTTTCTCGCACAATTGCAGCGCCAGCTCGACGCCTGCTGGGTTTTTCAGGTCGATGGCAATGTTTTTCCGGCCACGCAGCAGATTGTTATACTTCGGGTCGACCGACCCTTCCTTACCGACATTCATGGCTCGGTCGACACGGATAACCTCCGCACCCATATCGGCCAGCATCATGCAGGCGAACGGGCCCGGCCCGATACCTGCAAATTCTACGACTTTCACGCCTGTTAGTGGACCACTCATGCTTTCCTCGCCTTGTATTTGGGAACGTATTAGGGAAGTGTGACAGGCAGCATAGCGCGAGTTTCAAACCGTTCAACGCGAGAGGCGCGGCCAAGCCATGACTCAACCCTTTACCGGCATACGTATCCTGGATTTCACGCAAGTTTTCGCCGGCCCCTATGCCAGCTTCCAACTGGCAATGCTGGGCGCCGACGTCATCAAGGTGGAGAAGCCTGGTGGTGAGGAAATGCGCATGAACAACGGTAAGATCGGCCCGAAAGGTGACCAGACATCGCCGATGTTTATGGCCGCAAACGGCAACAAGCGCGGCATCTGCCTGGATCTGAAAGATCCGAAAGCCATTGCTGCGGTTAAACGGTTGGCAGCGAATGTCGATGTGGTCATGGAGAACTTTCGCCCCGGCGTGATGGATCGCCTGGGCATTGGCTGGGATGCGCTCAGCCAGATCAACCCAAACCTGATCTATGCCGCGGTCTCTGGCTTTGGCCGGGTCGGGCCAGAGGCAAAAACGCCGGCCTATGACGGCAAGATCCAAGCGGTTAGCGGCATCATGTCGGTCACCGGCTACCCTGAAAATGGCCCGACCCGCGCAGGATTTGCCGTGGTAGATGCTGCCGCTGGCATGACCGCTGCGTTTGCCGTGGCCTCGGCCCTGTTCCAACGCGGCCAGACCGGCAAGGGCCAATTAGTCGACGTCTCCATGCTGGATTCTGCGCTGAGCTTTCTCTCGCCAGCAGTTGCGGACTGGACGTTTACGGGGTTTCGCCCGGTCCAGTACGGCAACATGGCCGTCAGCCGCAGAGCCACCGCTGATTTGTTCCAGGCCAAGGACGGCCACTTCCTGTTGGCCTGCAACACCAACGGTCAATATGAAATTTTGGCCAAAGTGCTGGACCGCCCCGACCTGCTCACCGACCCCCGGTTCATTGACTGGGATGCCCGGAGGGACAATGCCACAGCCCTTCGCGCCATCCTGAACGAGGTGTTTGCGACTGGCACGGCTGCCGAGTGGGACGAGCGGCTCAACACGGCTGGCTGCCCCTGCTCCAAGATCTGGAACATCCCAGAAGCCGTTGAGCACCCGCAGCACGCCTATCGCCCATCCGGCATGCATGAAGTCGAGGGTGTGAAGCTAATGGGGGCCGGCTATGCCTTCGCGCATGGCGGCCCTCATTTCAACCGCCTGCCGCCATCGCCGGGTGAACACACGGCGGATGTGTTGCGCGAGGCAGGGTTCAGTGAGGCCGAAATCGCAGAGCTGTCCTAGCGGACCCGAAAGGCCTTAAGCCGTTCGTCGGCGCGCCAACGCTACGATAGCCGGCAGCAGCAGAGCTAACGGTGCCGGGCCAGGTACAGATGCGGCCATGACGCTGGCGCCTTCGGTGGAAAATACGCTTGCTGGCATCGCGCTGATCCCGGTGTTGCGATGGATCAAATCGCCGAGGGTTTGTTGGTTTAGCCAGTCAACAAGGTTTGCTCCGAATACCGGGGTGCCTGCCATGTCAAAGTCCTGGTTTTCATACCAGAAACGGTCACCACTGCGCAGCCGCTCAAATTGGTCGGACAATACCCAATGCATCGTCTCGCCAACGATGGAATCGCGGTATGGCTCTTCCATCAACGCCCCCATCAACAGGTCGATATCAGTGCCGCCATAGGCATCCGTCAACGCGACAGGGAGAGAAAGCGGTCCTAGCCCGAGGGCTTCCCGCAACTCCAAATAGCCCGGCAGCCCGTGGTCGCGGCCCCGTTGCAGATTAATCGCCAGCAGGTCAATTCCAAACGCTCCGAAATCGACAAACAGCATATTGCGCAACGCATCGACGATCTTGCCATCCAACGCTTGCGATGGCTGCATGCCCAGGCCCGCCAAAAAGCTCTCCACGTCAAAGCTGGACGTGATACAGCTCGGATTGAAGAAGCATTCGGCCAGCGGCACAGTACGGAACGAGTGGTCGGGGTTCACCACGAGAAACTGGTCTTGCACCATGGAGTGGCTGAACCGGTACAGGGCAGCACTGAACTCCTGCACACTACACGACAGCGGTAGCTGAGGACGGCAAATCATGGTTTTCTGACGGATTCTTCCTCGGGAAAGGGATGATCCTGTGCTCAGAAAAGCATGTGCCGCCCTCAGTCAACAACTA
>CALKDI010000018.1 GCA_938084065.1 uncultured Alphaproteobacteria bacterium | reverse complement strand
GAGACCGATCAGCTCTTTGTTGCTCAGCGAATCCAGTGTTTCCGAAATCATCCGCAGCTTGAATCAACTGCCGGGTCTGGTGTCAATACCTCAATTGCCCTCCGGCAAACCCCTGTTCAACGAGGGGGGTGAGCAGTTACCATACCTCGCGAGGCAGATAGCCATATTCGCCAAAATGCGGGGCGAAATGCCGCCGTTAGTGTCCGCCACCTACTGCGCAGACGCACTCCCAATGACGATGGCCTTACCGGCCTCCGCGTCGTATTTTAGCCGCTCGACATAGTCCAAGTCCTGGCCAGTGACGCGCAGGAAGCGGGCGCCGTCCGGGAAGGCGATGGAGTGCACGTCGCCCACATCATACCGGCCAACTTGACCCGGGTTCAGCCGGTAGCCGTTCACCTTCTCCAGCGTAGCCTCTCCGCCACCGGAACCGCCATCGGTGCGTTTCCACACCGTCATGTCCGTATAGCCGCTGACCTGGCCATACACCGCCCAGCTGGAGCCATGATCGTGCGGCGGCGACTTGCCCGCATCGCCGGTCACATGCGCCAGCACCACAAAGCCTTGATCAGGCTCCTCATGCACTTTGTGACGGCCCACCGTCGCTTCTACTGGGAAGGTGGCGGCGACGAAGTCCTGGTTCTGCAGCAGCTTTTCCACCAACAGCCGCACTTTCTCCCGGCCATTGGCATTGTTTTCCGCCTGTAATGCCGCGCGGGCATCTGCAACGAATTGATCCAACGTGTAAGGCATGGCGCACTCTCCCTCTTCAGAATCAAAGAGCCCCGAACGCCGTTATGGCAGTCCGGGGTCTCCTTTGAGCCGAAGCTCTATCGCAAGGAGGCCCCGGTCAGCGTTTTGCGCCGTCCGGGGATCCGTTAGCTTTAAGCCGGCGTGAAGCAGGCGACTTTCTGGCCGTCTGCCGCATCTTTCCAGACCAAGTTGACCTTCTGGCCGATGTGCACATCTTCGAATTTGCAGTCGACGATGTTGCTCATCACCGTTACGCCTTCGTCCAGCGTGATGTAGGCGATGCAATAGTTCGGGTCGGCCCGCCACAGCGTTGAGTGGCTGTAGATCGTGCCTTTGCCCGACGCCTCAACCCAGCCGATGTCGGACGAGCCGGTCAGCGGAGAGTTCTTGCGCGGGTACCAGAACAACTTGCCGTTGGAGTTATCCTTCGGAATCAGGAATTTGCCCGCGGTGCAGGCCTCCCACCATTCCTGGGTTTCCGGGTTAATCGGCGGGGCGGGGATTTGACGGACGGTCATTATTCGCGCTCCAGGATAATTGTTGCAGAACCATGACGGGTGCCGAGCGAGCCACCGGTGCCATGGGCGAGGACCAGATCACAGTTCGGAACCTGAACCGCCGGGTGCGCTTCACCGCGCGCCTGACGCACAGCTTCCAGCACCTTGGTCAGGCCGCCGCGGTTGGCCGGGTGGTTGTTGCAGAGGCCGCCGCCATCGGTGTTGAACGGCAGTTTGCCGACACCGCTGATCAGGTTGCCATCGCTGACAAAGGCGCCGCCCTTGCCCTTTTCGCAGAAGCCCAGATCCTCGATCTGCTCCAACACGGTGATGGTGAAGCTGTCATAGATGCTGGCGTATTTGATGTCGGAAGGCTTCACGCCCGCCTCTTCAAATGCCTGCGGGCCGGACCAGCGTGCGCCGGTGTAGGTCAGGTCGACATTGCCGCCTAGGATATTTTTCGGCGATTCGCCGGCACCCAACAGCTTGATCTTCGGGCGCGAGAGGCTCTTCATGACCTCTGGTGCCACAACGACAATCGCGCCGCCGCCATCGGTGATGACGCAGCAGTCGAGCCGGTGCAGCGGGTCGGCGATCATGGGGGAGTTCACCACGTCCTCAACCGTCACAACCTTGCGCAGCAGGGCGTGCTCGTTGTGTTGAGCGTGATGGCTGGCGGCGACCTTAATCCAGGCCAGCTGCTCCGACGTGGTGCCATATTCGTACATGTGGCGCTGGGCGCACATGGCGTACATGTTGACGACCGTCGTGCCGAAGATCTGCTCAAAGCCCTCATCCGGCGCACCGGTAAAGGCGCGGGCAGCGGTGCCCGTGGCCTGGCCTTCGGAGTTTGGACGGCCAGCCAGCGTGATCAGGCAGACTTTCGCCTTGCCAGCCTGGATAGCCGCAGCCGCATGCTCCACATGCAGCACATAGGACGACCCGCCAACATCGGTGGAGTCCATATGGCGCACGTTTGGCAGACCGATATACTCGATCATCGACAACGGGCCGAGGCCCGGTGCGTCGCCGGCACAGTAATAGGCATCCACATCCTGGAGAGTCAGTCCAGCGTCGGCCAGCGCGCCGATGGCGCTTTCCATATGGATTTGTGGGGTGGAGAGATGGGGCGCTTTTCGCACGGGATGCTCAAAGATCCCCGCTATATACGCCGAGCCTTTTAAACTCATGGGCTAAGGTTTCCTCCTGGAATGCAAAGCAGATGCTTGGGAAGCAAACGGTCACCTGAACGGTGCCTGCAACTATCGTAGGGGGGAAGTGCCCCGCTGGGAAGTCCACCCGTTCGGATTTTGTGCCTCTCCCTCCCGCCGTCATCGGGAGCCCGCGCCTTTTCCCCCCACCCGCCGTTATTGCGAGATCGCGCAGCGGGCGTGGCAATCCAGCAGCCAGCCCCAACCTGAGGCGCCAGCCTGGATCGCCACAGCGGCTCCGCCATTTCGCAATGACGAGGGGAGGGGGGAGGGAATCGCGGATATACTAGGCGAGGTGATACCTGCTGTGGTCTCAGTATGTTCAGACCTCCAACGCTTTACAGAATTAGTAATTTTGTAAAATCACGCATCACCTGAAAGTCGGCCAGAGCCTCCAAATGTCTTCTAAAAAGGGGGTTGATCACTCGATTTTTCGACGATAGCCTCGGAACAGGCCTTTCAAATGGGGTGCGCAGGTAAGGCGTCGCCTCGGGAGATGCCCAACCTGTTCCCAGGGAGGGGTCGATGTCGCCTGAAATTTCGATTCGCAATCATGTCCGTGTGCGCACGGTTCTGACGGTTCTGCTGATCTACGTGGCGCTGAGTGCTGCGACCCTCGGTATATTTCTCGCCTATTCCATCATCACCTGGCTGACGGCCTGGCTGTTGCTCCGCCGCGACATAAAGCGGCTGGAGGGCGATGCGCATGATTTGCGCAAGACCTTCCCTTTCATGGCCTATGGCCGCGAGTTCGGGGATTTCGAGCACATATTTTTCCATGATCAGGACCTGTCGCAGGTTCTTCTAGCCCGGATTAACACTGCCTTCGTCCGCATTTTCGGCGGTGACGGTCTTACGCCAGTGCAGCTGATTGACCGCGACCCGAACCTCAAAACCAACGAGGCTCGCGTTTTCCACATCGCCGAGGTTACCACCACAATGCGCGCCACCCGCGTGACAGTAGCGGTCCACACCGAAAAGCAGGGCCACATGCAATCGCTGCGCTGGTGGCTTCTGCTCGGCGGCTTCATTGATCACGAAAAGCGGCTAGTGTTCCTGGCGCTGTCGCCGCTGACCCTGCCGTTTCTTTTGGTCCCGTATCTGCTTGGCCGGGTCAATTTTGTGAACCGGGTGCGCACGATCTACGGCTCGGCCTATAATGACTATGACATCCTCACGCTCGTGCGCGGCGGCCACCAGGCAGTTTTTGACGTGCTTGTCGAGGTTCTGGAGGAGAACGGTGTCGATACCAGCGATCTCAGGGCGCAGCGCGCGCAAGTGATGAATATCAGCATTTCCGGCGGCAAGGTGAACATGGGCAACGTGGTCCAGGGCGCGATGAACCGAGTCTCTGCCAAGGTAGGAGCGAAAGACACATGAGCATTGCAAAGAACGGCTCAGGGATCACCATCAACATGAGTGGAGGCGGCCAGATTGGCGCTGTGAACCAGGGCGACAACGCTCAGATCACCACTGCCCTGGCGGCCTCCGAGGGTGGTGTATCAGTGGAGGACGTGCAAGCCCTGCGCGCTGAACTCGAAACACTGGCCGAGACGTCCGAGGTGTCCTTTGCCGAGATGCGCAAAGTCCAGGCGAAACTGACCGAGATGGAAACGCTGGCGCAGGAAGGCAGTGCGGTAAAAAATATTGCCGGCATCGCCAAGTCGATCCATGACAATTTTGGCTGGGCGGCAAAACCGTTAGGCGCATTTATCGCCGGCATCATCTGAGGGAGAGAGACCATACCAAGTGACGAATTACGTTCAAAGCTCTGATGGGTCTCGTCATCCCTGTCCTCGAGAAATTATGATAGGGCCGTTCGCGCCAGGTGAGGCTGCTCTGATATAGACCGCAAATGTCGGCACCGCGTTATACACAATGGGTCATACTGTTAAACCTAAGGCGGCGGGTCGGCAAAAATTTGTCAACCAAAACAGTGCGTGTGACCTGAGGATCAACGTAAAATTTGACCCTTCTCGGGGAAAGTGTCAAACGCCGAAACTCCTCATTCCACCGCCTTAATCCCGGTCTCAACAATCCGCGCTAAACCCAAAAAATCACCGCCCCAAGCCGAGACGCCCGCCGGGATCGCCACAGCGGCTCCGCCACCCCCTCGTCCCAAACTTGATTTGGGACCCATGACTGCGACTCCCCCACAAAGCTCGCACCGTGGGGTTGCCTCTCAGGCATGGACCCTGAATCAAGTTCGGGGAAGGGGGAGAGAGCTGGCCTATCGCGTGTGAGGCGCAGCCCGCGCCTCTCCCGCCCGCCAAAACCTTGACCCAACACCCACAATCCGGTATAGGTAATAAATCCCAACCCGGACGCGCCAGCCACCCAAAACCCCACTGCAAACAAATGCTAAGGAATGTTAACCTTCCGTAAGCGGTGTGTACGCCCCACGAGCCACTTAGCTTGACGTTGGCGCCCAGTTCCAGGGTAGGAGCTCGTCGAGGCGGTCGTTGGGATGGCCGCCTGCAATCGCTTCGAGGGTTGCCTTGAGGTAGGCGAATGGTTCGATG
>CALKDI010000017.1 GCA_938084065.1 uncultured Alphaproteobacteria bacterium | reverse complement strand
GAGGGGGTGACGGAGGTGCTGCGCGTTCCAAACAACGCCGTCGCCAACGCCGTGGGTGCGGCCATCGCCCAGGTGAGCGCGGAGGTAGACCAGATCTTCAACGGCTTAGGCCGGGCTCAAGCGATGGCAGAGGCTCAACGCATCGCCACGGAACACGCCGTTGCGGCCGGTGCTGCACGGGAGACGATAGAGCTGGTGTCCATCGAAGACCTACCCATCGCCTACCTGCCCGGCGATTCTCTCAGAGTGCATGCGCGGGTGGTGGGCGATGTGGCTGGAGGTTAGGGCTGGGGGAGGGGCGAGCGATAAGGCAGTTTCGCCATGGTTGCTTCATCAATCGTCACCACAGAAATCCGGGAATCCTGTTCGCGTGACAGGTCCGCTACTGCTAGCCTCACCCGATCTGACAGCCCAATTTGCAGAGATTGCAGCGGCTGAATCAGAATCGGAGCCAAAACGGATAATGTAACGGCAATGGCAACCACAATTGCCAATACGAGCCGCCGCCTCATAGCGATACTGGAGACCCGCACTAGCCCCTGTAACCTCGAACGGTTTGACAGTCTTTAACCGTGATTAGGCGGGAAAACCGTAGAGAGTTAGGCTGTTGATCAGCAATATGAGTGTCTCGCATTTGCTATCCTTGTTTCTGAGAATTTGCTTTAGCCCAATATGTTAAGACGCCCGGCAGTTCGCGTGCCTCAGTGGTTTCTCTGGGCAATCGCGACTGTATGGGGATGCCGCCCCGCATGATCCCGCTGGTCAATGGTAGTGGTAGCGAAGCGGCATGCCCAGCCATTTGGCGACTATTGACTGGCAGGCAGACGTTGCCTGCGGCTAGTATGCGTCAACGGATCAAACGGAATAGGCTGAATTGGAACAGGCGGCTCACTGCGAGTGGCAGCCGGTCCGTAGCGCATTGCTCAAAGGATAAATCAGTGAATTACGCAGACGATTTGGGCCTGAAAACCCGCGATGCCAGCGCGATTGTAGCAGACTGGCTGGCGGCGTTCGAAACTGCTCTCTCCAACGGCGAGGAGCAGGCTGTTGCCAGTCTTTTAACCGATGACGGCAACTGGCGCGATGTCCTGGCCTTCACGTGGCACCTGAAGCCCACGGTCGGAGCAAACGCCATCGCTCAGGGCCTCGTCGCCCGGCAACCAGCGGTTCAGGCAGAAGGATTTCAGATCGGCGCTGATCGAACGCGGCCCCGCTGGGTCAAGCGGCTAGGTCGCGATTGTATTGAGACGCTCTATCAGTTCGAGACGAAGGTTGGCCGTGGTGAGGGGCTGCTTCGGCTGGTGGCCTCCGACGATGCCTCAGGTGCTGCCGGGCATAAGGCCTGGGTGCTCTCCACGTCGCTGGAAGAACTCAAGGGCTTTGAGGAAAAGCTGGGCGCGAACCGGCCGAGCGGCGCTGCCTATTCCCGCAATTTCGGTGGCGACAATTGGGATGATGCCCGACGCCGGGCGCAGACTTATGAGGATCACGATCCGGCAGTATTGGTGGTCGGCGGAGCGCAGGCTGGCCTATCGATTGCGGCAAGGCTCAACCAGGTAGGTGTTGACACGTTGATGATCGAGAAATGGCCGCGCATCGGTGATAGCTGGCGCAACCGCTATCACTCGTTGGCGCTGCACAACTCCATCTATGTCAACAACCTGCCCTATATGCCGTTCCCGGCAACCTGGCCGAACTATATCCCCAAGGACATGCTAGGCCTGTGGTTTGAGTTCTATGCCCAGGTGATGGAGATCAACCACTGGACCAGCACCGAATTCACCAAGGGCGAGTGGGACGAGCAGGCCAAGTGCTGGAATGCCACTTTGAAAATGGCCGATGGCAGCGAGCGGGTGATGCATCCCCGCCATATTGTCTTCGCTAATGGCGTCAGCAGTTATGCGCTGACGCCCGAGATACCGGGGCTGGATACATTCAAGGGCGATGTGATCCACTCCGAAGGCTTTGACAGCGGCGCGCCCTATGCGGGCAAAAAGGCAATCATTCTGGGCACCGGCTCCAGTGCCAATGACATCGCGCTGGACCTTTACAGCTTTAATGTTGACACGACGTTGGTGCAGCGCGGCTCAACCACGGTTGTTTCCATAGATCCGGCGGCCAAGCTGAACTATGCGCTCTATGACGAAGGCCTGCCGGTGGAGGAATGCGATCTGATTGGCGCTGCTGCAACACCTCCATTGATCATCGAGGCCTATATCGGCGCGGTAAAGCGCATGATGGACCTGGATAAGGACATGATTGAAGGCCTGAAAGGCATTGGCTTCAAATACGACATTGGCGAGGACAACACCGGCCATCAGATGAAATACCGGCGGCGCGGCGGCGGCTATAATCTGGATGCCGGCAGCTCTGACCTGATGATCAAGGGCGAGATCGGCCTGCTCCAGAACGACAATATCGAACGCTATTGTGAGGAAGGCGCGTTGCTGAAGGACGGCACGGTCGTTCCAGCCGACCTGATCGTGCTGGGCACCGGCTACTACCCGCAGGGCGAGTTGGTGCGTCGGGCGTTGGGTGAGACAATGGCCGAGAAAATCGGGCCGATCTGGGGCGAGGATGCTGATGGCGAACTCGCCAACATGTACAAGCGCACCCCGCAGCAAGGCGCCTGGTTCATTGCCGGCAGCCTGACCCAAGCACGGGTGTATTCCAAATATCTGGCCTTGCAGATCAAGGCCATGGAAGAGGGGCTGGTGGACACTGATCCGCTAGGCTGAGCGGGGCCTTGGCGCCGGCAAACGTACTTGGCCGCAATCGAATAACCAATGCATCAGAACATAGTCGCCCTGCTCGAACGGGGCAGGGCGCCTATGTCTGCGAGTGCATGGGGTAGGGCTAAATGTGGTGCCAAACGCTCAAAGGCTTCATCCCTGACCGAAACCTCTTATTCCCGATGATGTATATCGGACCTAATACCAACGGCCTTGAGGGGTGACACTTCATATCCCTCTCCCTCCCACCTTCCCAAACTTGGTTTGGGAATCATGCCAGAGAGTTTCACATAGAGTCCGGGCTTTATGGCGCACTCTCTGGCATGGATCCCGGGTCAAGCCCGGGGAAAAGACGGGACAGGCGACTGGTCAGAACTCAGGGCCGTTGGTATTATACAGACTTAACCACGAACAGCATATTACAACCAACGCCCGCTCGCTCGCAGACTTTCGCATCACGTGGTGCAGAAATTTGGTCGACCCATTGTAGTTCAGAGGTGCCATGCCCATTTCACTTAGGATCAGGTGCGAAAATACTCGGGGTATAGCTTTGTTGCGGATTGTTAATCATTTCGACTATCCCTGCATAACCTATTGAAATATAATTATTCTACAGAGCGCCCTGTTAGCATTCCTGAACAAACCTTAACATCTACCCTTAACATTCATGAACATTTCCGCACCGCGCGAACCACCCTGGTCGGCTGCCACGGGTTGGCGCTATTCTAGGCCCGTCAATTCAGTTTCTCCCGCCGGAGTCCGCCCCATGCTGCGCATGCCAGAGCCAGACGCCGTAGTCCTCGCCCGTCGCGTCCAGATTGCTGAAGACCTGCGCGCTATGCTGCCGGCCGACAGCGTCATCGCCGACGAGCACCAGCGCCGCGTCTACGAGAGCGACGGCCTGACCGCCTACCGCCAGCTTCCGATGATTGTCGTGCTGCCGGAGACTACGGCGCAGGTCTCCCAGGTTCTGAAATACTGCAGCGAAAACAATGTGAAGATCGTCCCGCGCGGCGCCGGCACCAGCCTTTCTGGTGGCGCACTGCCGCTTGCGGATGGTGTCACCCTCGGCCTCGGTAAGTTCAAGCAGGTGCTGGATATCGACCTGCCGAATCGCTGCGCCGTCGTCCAGCCGGGCGTCACCAATCTGGGCGTGACCCAGGCGGTCCAGCACCTGGGCTTCTACTACGCCCCGGACCCCTCCAGCCAGATCGCCTGCACCATAGGCGGAAACGTGGCGGAGAATTCTGGGGGCGTGCATTGCCTCAAATATGGCACCACCACCAATAACATCCTGGGCCTGGAAATGGTTCTGATGGATGGTGAGGTCATCCGCATCGGTGGCAAGCATCTGGATGCCGAACTCTACGACCTGATGGGGGTCATCTGCGGCTCGGAAGGCCTGCTGGGCGTCATTACAGAGGTCACCGTCCGCATTCTGCCCCGGCCAGCCACGGCCCGCGCGCTGCTGATTGGCTTCCCCTCGAACGAGACCGCCGGCGATTGCGTTGCCAATATCATTAGCGCAGGCATTATCCCTGGCGGTATGGAGATGATGGACCGCCCGGCCATCCACGCGGCTGAAGCGTTTGTCCACGCCGGCTATCCCCTCGACGTTGAGGCCCTGCTGATCGTCGAACTTGACGGACCCAAGGCCGAAGTCGACGAATTGATTGAGCGCGTCCGCGTCATCGCCGAATCCGCGGGTTCTGTCTCACTCCGCATCTCCAATACGGAGGCGGAGCGGGAGAGTTTCTGGGCTGGACGCAAAGCGGCATTCCCCGCTGTCGGTCGCATCTCGCCAGACTATTACTGCATGGACGGCACCATCCCACGCGGTGCACTGGCCAAGGTGCTGAATCGTATGGCGGAGTTGTCGGAGCAGTATGGCTTGCGCGTCGCCAACGTGTTTCATGCCGGTGATGGCAACCTGCATCCGCTGATTCTCTACGATGCGAACAAGCCAGGCGAGCTAGAGGCCGCCGAGGATTTTGGTGCCGACATCCTGCGCCTCTGCGTTGAGGTTGGCGGCGTGCTGACCGGTGAGCACGGCGTCGGCGTCGAAAAGCGAGACCTGATGCCAGAGATGTTCACCGAGGACGACCTGAAGCATCAGATCCGTGTGAAATGCGCCTTCGATCCAGAGCAATTGCTCAATCCCGGCAAAGTCTTCCCGACGCTGCATCGCTGTGCCGAAATGGGCCGCATGCACATCCGTGCCGGCCAAATGCCTTTCCCTGATCTGCCTCGCTTTTAGAGGCGCCGGAGCCAGAATGACCACCGATCTCCGCCCTGCCGACGTCACCATGTTGCGTGACATGGTTGCCATGCTCGTCGACCGCAAAGCGCCCACCGAGATCATCGGCGCTGGCACGAAACGCGCCATTGGCCGGCCAACCAACGTGGAATACCTGCTGGACCTCTCTAAGCTCGCCGGCATCCACGAGTATGAGCCGAACGAGCTGGTGCTGACCTGCGGTGCCGGCACGCCGCTCTGGACCATTGAAAGCGCGCTAGAGAGCAACAATCAGCAGTTGGCGTTCGAGCCTATGGACTACGGCCCGCTCCTGGGTGGCCCCGCGGCGCGTGGGACGATAGGGGGCGTGCTATCCGCCAATCTCTCAGGCCCGCGGCGGTTCAAGGCTGGTGCTGCGCGCGACCATTTCCTGGGCGTCCAGGCAGTTAGTGGCCGTGGTGAGATCTTCAAAGGCGGCGGCAAGGTGGTGAAGAACGTCACCGGCTACGACATGTGCAAGCTACTAGCCGGTTCCTGGGGCACGCTCGCACTGATGAGTGAGGTGACGATTAAGGTGCTGCCCGCGCCGGAGGATACCCAGACCCTGGTGCTGCATGGGCAGAACGTTGCCGATGCCGTGGCCGCTATGACTTTAGCCGCGCAAAGCCCGCACGAGGTTTCCGGTGCGGCTTGGTTGCCCGAAAGCGGCGAAACCCTGCTGCGGATAGAAGGCTTTCCCGAGTCGGTTAAAGCTCGCCTGGCCGCGATGCAGGCATTGTTGGCTGGCTTGCCGGGCGAACAATCGATCCTGGATGCCGCTGATAGCCAAGCGCGTTGGCAGATGGTTCGGGATGTTGAGCCCTTGCAGGCAACACAGGAGTGGCCTGTCTGGCGCATATCGCTGCCACCAGCAAGCGCACCTGAAGTATGGCAGGCGTTGATGGCATCTGTCGGTGTGGCTGGATATCTGGACTGGGCTGGCGGGCTGTTGTGGTTTGCCGTCGATCCGGGCCTTGCTGACGGTGGTGCCGGCACTATACGTGGTGTTCTGGCAACCAACGGTGGAGGGCACGCCACGCTCATTCGAGGGGCTGCAGGGCTAAGATCGGGAGTGGCGGTGTTCCCGCCAATGTCCGCTGGCTTGGAGGCGCTTCAGGGCAGGATCAAAGGTAATTTTGATCCCAACGGTATCCTCAATCGTGGCCGAATGGCCGGGTTCTAATCAGGGTATAAACGAATAGAGAAGATGGATTAGGCCGACTCGTTACCGCCGCGGGTTAGCAAATCCCAGTCTTGCGCAACTGCTTTGTTTGTCTTCAGCGCCAGCGTCGTTTCCATCCGCTGAATTGTGGTCAGTGCCTGTTGTGCCACGGGCAGGCCCGCAAAGAAATCAACCATGGCGAGCAGCGCCCGGCGGCAGGAATCAACAGTAGCCTCATCACCACCGCGTGCGGCTGTCATGCCGGTCCGGCTATGGGTCCAGAACGCGTAGAGCTGGGCATCCTGGTCGCCGCTTTCGCAGGCGTGGCGGAAATTCTCTGGGTGGAACTCAAGCATCGTTAATTCGTCCTTCGATCCCGACCGCTCAATCTGAGTTAGGCCGCATCATGTACCAGCGCCATCGGATAAAGCGTGAACACTGGTTCACCCGTCCTCATCCGACGTATAAATTATAGGGCCTGCATTGCAACCCGTAGTTCGTATTACCACCAAAAGATGATGGCACAAATAAGGCGTTAAATTGGACGGTGTTCTGGTTTTTGCCTTGTTATCCGTGATTTACCCATTGCGCTAAGCATAAGTATCTAAGCTTGTTTACGAGTGTAGGTGATATGCGTGATTTTGGTGCGACGTCGTGCGCAGGCGGGGCTAAAGAGAGTTTTGGAGAACCTCAAGCGAAACCTTTGATTTTTTCTCTCAGCGTGCAGAACCATCGACCCCAGCGCAGGATGTGCCTATTATGGTGCAGTGCTGATTCTCGGAGAATGCCTGTGTTTGAGTTTGATTCCTTAGCCAAATTGTCTGCAGACGTTGCCGGCGGACGTTTACGTCCGTCCACGATAGTAGAAGCCTATTTGGATCGTATCGCGCGGTTTGATCAGAAACTTCATGCCTTTGTTGCTGTTTATGCCGATGAGGCGCGGGCGGCTGCGAAGGCTGCCGATGCAGCCATAGATGCGGGCCATAAAGTTGGTCCTTTGCATGGTTTGCCTATCGCTCTGAAAGATCTGGTGGATATGGAGGGCAGGGTGACGACAGGTGGCTCTGCTGTCTGGCGCGAGCGTATATCCCCCTCTACCGCTGTTCTGGCTGAGCGGCTGGTTGCTGCAGGAATGATCGTCCTTGGCAAGACTCACACGGTTGAGTTTGCAATGGGAGGCTGGGGGACGAATGAGCATATGGGCACTTCCTGGAACCCTTGGGATGCAGATGTGCAACGCATTCCTGGAGGGTCTTCGGCAGGCTCCGGTGTTAGCGTTGCGTCTGCGATGGCACCCTGCGCCATTGGCACAGATACCGGCGGTTCAGTGCGGTTGCCGGCGGCGTTTTGCGGGCATGTGGGCCTGAAAGTGTCCATCGGTCGGATCCCGACGCTGGGCGTGTTGCCGTTGAGCCACACGCTGGATACGCCGGGCCCGATGACCCGCACGGTCGAGGACGCAGCCATGCTCTACAGCGTGTTGCAAGGGCCTGATCCGCGGGAGCCGCGGACTTTAGGGCTCACTTACGAAGACCCGATGCCGACTTTGAAACGCGGGGTGGCCGGCCTGCGTTTGGCGTCCATGCCGGACGCTGACCGTGCTATTTGTGATCCAGAAGTGCTGGCGGCCTACGACGCTTCATTGGAGACATATCGAGGACTTGGCGCGATCGTTGAACAGCGGGATCTGCCGTATCGGCTCAACGACTTGGGTATGGCGTTGGGGCGGATTATTGGCAGCGATGGCTATTATCACGTCGGAAAGCTCGTTGACGACATGAGCCTGCCAATTGATCCGGCAGTGCGGCCGCGGATTTGGATTGGCAAGGATATGCCGGCGACTGAATACATCGCAGCGTTGGCGGATCAACAGCGGATTAAGGCGGAGTTTGCTGAGGCTCTGGCAGGGTGTGATGCGTTGCTGACGCCGACCATCGCAAAAGCAGCGATCCCGGTTGACGAGGTTGATCAGATGGATACCCCTGCCGTGCTGACGCGGTTCGTCAACCTGATTGAGGGCTGTGCGGTTGCGTTGCCGAATGGCTTTACCGGGGAGGGACTGCCCACGTCGTTGCAGGTGGTGTGCGCCGGCGAGCAAGAGGCGATGGCGCTGCGCATAGCTCATGCGTTTGAGACTGCAACCGACTTTGGTGGGCGAGTGCCGGACGCAGTGGCCTAGCTTAAGCCACCGCCCTAACAACTCCGATCCGGCTCAAATTTTGCCGACAACAGCCTCACGGAAGCGCGATTTGAGGTAGGCACCGTCTTTCGGCGGAATGGCGGCCTCTTCTGGCGCGTCATCCACTTTGAAAGTCACGAACACCGGACCAGGCGTTTCGCGGCAGGCTTTAACGCCAGCTGCCACCTCGTCTTCGGTGGTCACCATCATTGCGGTGCCAAAGCCTGCTCCGGCTGCGATAGCGGTGAGGTTTGCCCCGCGACCGGTTGCGGTGTGCTGCTGGCCGGTCTCGCCATAGCGCTCGTTATCCAGGCAGGCGATGGCGAAGTTGGCGGGAGCTTCCGCGGCGGTGGCGGCTAGTGCGCCGAGGCCCATCAGCAACTCGCCGTCACCAGCGATGCAGATCACGCGCTTATCCGGCTGGGCAATTGCCAGGCCGAGCGCTACTGGCACAGCGCCGCCCATAGCACCCCACATATAGAAGGTTTGGGGGCTATCGCCGGCGGCCATGCAGTCATAGCAGGCTTGGCCCAGGCTGGGCACGACCAGCAGGTCGTTGCCACGGTCGGCCAACAGTTTTGCGACAATCTCGCGTCGGTTGAGGGCTGTCATGGGATCAATCCTCCGGGAAAATCTTGGCACCGATCAACCGCTGACCCAACAGCACGGCGACGGCAGAATTGGTGTAATAAGCAAAGCGCAGCGCGGTTGCGACGGTCTCTTTCACGTCCTCCGGCTTGTCACAGCGATAGCAGATGACACCGGCCACCTCAAAATGCTGCTGCGTGGTCTGGCCCATCGGCACCTGCCAGGTGTTCCACTCACCCCACTCACCGCGCATGGTGACGAGAGTGACCAGCGGGAATTGGCAGTTCTTCACCAGGCTCAGCATGTTGATGGTGTTGCCGACGCCGGAGGATTGCATCAGCATCACGCCCTTGTCGCCGCCGAGCCAGGCGCCGGCCATCAGTGCGACGCCGTCTTCCTCAGTCGTCAGCGAGACCGCACGCATGCCATTGGCTTCGTGGCAGCGGTCGATCAGGCGGGCGTGGCCCGCATCGGGCACATAGGCGACCTGGCGAACACCGGCCTCCTGCAGGCAGTCAAAAATGTCATCGCGCCATTCGCTCATGGGCTGGTCTATCCTTGGAATCGTGGATGGGTCAAAGCGGTTGCGGCGGACATAAGCACTCTGTACCGCAATCAGGCAAGCCTTTGGCTGCAAACCGGTGTAGAGACAGGCGGTTATGTCGGATGTAACACCCTCTCCCTGCGCTGCGCCCCGCCTGCGGATCGCTATTTACTATAGCTGCATGTTTGGCATGGTCGGCATCTTCCAGCCATTCTTTCCAGTGTGGTTGGCCGACCGTGGCCTGACGCCCGCGGAGATCGGGCTGTTGTTTGCCGCCAGCAGCTTCATGCGCGCGACGGTTAATCCGTTGGTGGCGCGCTATGCGGACACTAGAACTGAGCGCAAACAGCTGGTCGTGTTGCTGGCGTTTGGTGGCATTGTCACGGCCTGTATGATGTTGCCGGCCTACGGGTTTTGGCCCGTATTGCTGCTGACGCTGCTGCACATGGCGATCCAGGCACCGGTCAACCCGTTGGGCGAGAACCTCATACTGTTGAACTTGCGGGCGAGAGGGTTGGACTATGGCCAACTGCGTGCCTGGGGGTCTGCGGCGTTCATTGTGACGTCGATGGGGTTCGGGGTGTTTCTGGAGGGCCGCTCGCCTGATTGGATGATGTACCTGTTCATCATCAGCTTGGGCGCAATCTGGCTGGCAGCACACCGTTTGCCGGATATCACTGTCGTCCCGTCTGTGAAGTCGCGGCCGCCGATCAGGTCGCTGCTGTCCAACAGTTTGTTTCTGCTGTTCTTGGCGTGTGCAGCCATGAACATGGCAAGTCATGCGGTGCTGACAGGGTTTGGCACGCTGCATTGGAAGGCGGCGGGCCACAGTGAGGGCATGATCGGCTTCCTCTGGGCAGTCGGCGTAATATCCGAGATTGCCCTGTTCGCTTGGGCCAGACCATTGCTGCAACGCATTGGCATTCCCGGCATGCTGATGTTAGGTGCTGCCTGTGCTTTTGTCCGCTGGACCGGCACAGGTGCTTCGACCGAGCTTTGGCTGTTGATACCGATGCAGATCCTGCATGGCTTTACCTTTGGTGCGACGCACCTGGCCGGTATGACCTTCATCCAGCGGCACATTGCACCAGGAATGTCGGCCAGCGCACAGGCACTTTACTCTTCGCTAGGCATGGGGGCGGCTATGGGCGTGACCATGGCGATCAGCGGCTGGCTGTATGCGCAACTGGCGGGCGAGGCGTTCTGGGTTATGGCGGGGTTGTCTGCCGGTAGCTTCGCCATCGCGCTCTACATCCGCCATATCTGGCGCGATGATTTGGAGGTCGGTTAGGACCGCCTGGATTGCCGTTAGGGCAGGGCGGCTTGCTGACGGCGCGATAGGATCGCGTGTTTGATGCCGCTCATGCTGAACGGCGCCATGACCACCTGGCAATGGCGCAACAGCGTCGGGCCGCCGATCATTGCGTATCCATGGTCGACACTGTGATTGCCAACCGTCGCCAGAGGATCGCTGGCTAGAGTCTTGAGATTATCGACTGTCATCGGTCGGTCGGCGTCACTGCGTGCTGTAAAAGCATCGCTGCCGAACAATGATCGCAGATGCGCTTTGATCTCGCTGTTATTGAGGGATTTTAGCTTTTGCCGTTCTGCAACCATTTGCGGTTTCGGCGTATTGCGCAGATGCCGTTCCCGATACAGCACATCCCACCAAAACGGCTCACCCGACGCGACATTGCCGCTAGCGACAAAGAACGTGGCGGGCACGTTGAAGCGTTGCATAATGGGGAGGGCCCGTAGGTTGTTGGCATAGCCATCATCAAACGTCAGCAGCACCCGTTTATCAGACGACTGTAACGGCGCTTCTAGATCAGCAGGGCTGATAAATTTGTAGCCGGCATTCTGGAAGCACGCGATCAACGTGGCCAGGTCATCACCGGTCAGCGGTTGGTAAGGGTCAACATCGCCACTGAAAGCCTCTGCTTCATCTTTAAAAAGGCCGTGGAACATCAGCACGATCAAGGCGCCGCGGTTGCCGACCATCTGCCGAGACGCTGACATAACGCCATCATCTATTCGCCGTAGTGCCCGCTGCCACCATAATGAAGACGAGAGATCGTGCTCGACGTTATCACTTCTCATAGAAGTGATAACGAGGGGAGCGCTTCCGCCAGAAATTTTCGGGTGAACTGCCGTCATGAACTGAGCGTCACTCGCCCCTGTTACAGAAGTCGCCATTGGCAAGCCGACGCCAATACGTGTGGACCACCAGGTGCTATAGCTACTATCGATCGTCCATGTATTTGGTTAACTTGCGGCGCCACACTTTGCTCCAAACGACTTGCGAAACCAAGCATCCGTAATAATTACGATAGGCCACAGCGCCGCAAAATCGCATCTACCCGTCAGTGCGCAGCCGCAACAAAAACTTCATTTCGCCTTCGAGGCACAGTTCATCGCGCTGATTATACACTCGATTGACCAGTGTCATCACCCCAGTGGTTCTCTGCGGCGTTAAGGCCGTGATTTCCAGCTCTGGATACAGGGTGTCGCCAGCGAATACAGGCTTAAGGAATTTTGATGATTGTTCCAGAAAGCCAACCATCGCGTCTTCCATCTGTTGGGCTAACCCGGTAGCGCCGGGGCAGGTTTGGATCAGCGTTTGCAGGCCATGTGCCAGCAGGTTGGGGTACCCTTTATCGCGACAATATTCGATATCATAGTGAATCGGGGCGTTGTCGCCGCTGGCCAATTGGAACGCATAGAACAGCGATTCCGTGTGAGTGCGCGACGGCGCATAATATTTTTCGCCGATCGTAAAGTCTTCAAAGGCGCGCTGTGGCACGGTTCTGCGGGCTGGCATGTGAGTTTCCTTTTGCTGAATGTCGTAATCATCTGGAGCCCGCCACCACTCGGCGATATAGTCAAGCTTCGTCAACGAACGAATCCTAGCAATCTCACAGGAGGACACCCAGTGGCTGACGAGGTCAAATTCCCGGTCGAAGCGACCCACATCATGATGTTCGCGCGCTCTGTCGCCGATGACAATCCGATCTACTATGACGAGGAATATGCCAAGACGACGGAAGTTGGGCACATCATCGCGCCGCCAACTTTCCCGCGTGCGGTAGCCCAGTTCGATCCCGATTATTTCCTGCGCCCCAAGGTTGGCCAGAAATGGTTCGGTTCTGGCAAGAACGCGACGGGCCTGACGGAACCGGCGAAATCGTCCGGCGGCCTGCATGCGGAGCAGCACTTCGAATATCACCGCCAGCCTAAGCCGGGTGATGTCTACACGGTCACCACCAAGCCAGGCAAAACCTGGGAGAAGACCAGCGCCCGCGCCGGCAAGCTGACCTTTACAGAGACCATCCAGGAATACCGCGACCAGAACGGCGAACTCGTCGTTACATCCCGCGGCGTCGGCGTGAAGACCGAACGCCCGGTTGAGCAGAAATAAGGGAGAACGGAACAATGGCACTCTCTGCAAGCAAGATCAAAGTCGGCGACACACACGAAGAAGTCGTGATCGAAGACCTGAGCCGCACCCAGCTGGTGATGTATGCTGGTACCTCCGGCGATTACAACCCGTTGCACAGCGATGACCTCTACACAAAAGAGATCGCTGGCTATCCGGGTGTCTTCGCGCATGGCATGCTGTCGATGGGCCTGACCGGCAAGATGCTGACCAACTATGTTGGCGATGGCCGGCTTAAGAAGTATGGCGTTCGCTTTACCAACCAGGTCTGGCCAGGCGACTCGTTGACGGCCAAGGCGACAGTGGTTGATATCCGCGAAGAGGACGGCGACAAGGTTGTCGATCTGGAACTCGCAACGGTGAACCAGGACGGCAAGACCGTTGTCACTGGGACCGCCACAGCGCGTGTTGACGCTTAGTCCACGCGCACACAGAAAGGCACTGCTGCTATGAAACTGATCAATTCGATTGGTCCAAACCCCCGCATGGTTCGGATGTTTATGGCGGAAAAGGGTATTACCCTCCCGACCGAAAACATCGACCTGATGAAAGCGGAAAACCGTGAGGAAGCGCATCTGAAGCGTAACCCGGCGGGTACAAGCCCGGCGCTGGAACTGGACAACGGCGATTATCTCTCCGAGATCACAGCGATCTGCGAGTACCTGGAGGATAAAAACCCGTCACCAGCACTGATAGGGTCCAATGCGGAGGAAAAAGCGGAAACCCGCATGTGGACCCGACGCGTCGACCTCAACATCTGCGAGCCCATGGCAAATGGCTTCCGCTATAGCGAAGGCCTGAAGATGTTCAGCCCGCGCTTTCGGTGCCTGCCAGAAGCTGCTGATGGCCTGAAAGCTATCGCGCAAGACAACCTCGAAAAGCTGAATGGCTGGATTGAGGGCAGGAACTACCTCTGTGGCGACCGTTTCACCATGGCCGATGTCCTACTGTTCTGCTGGATCGATTTCTTCAAGAACATCAACCAGCCGATTAACCCGGACCACTCTAACGTCCAGGCTTGGTACGACCGCGTTGCCGCCCGGCCGAGTGCTGCGGCAACGGCTGGATAAGGCAGGCTGCCTTCGGAAAATCTACTGGCCCCGGCGTTCGCGTCGGGGTCTTTTTTTAAGCTTCCGGCGGCCTGCGAATTCTGGAGCGATATTGGCCATGGAATCGGTCAGATAATCTGACCGTCGCGGGGTAAAATCCGGCAGTCTGACACCTGGCGCTGATTAGCAGAGGATGGGGAGATGTATTCCGTGGATTTATACAGTCGGGCACGCCGAGCGTGCCACGTTGATGGAATGAGCAAGAGCTCGGCAGCTCATTCGATCCGGGATTGATGCTGCGAGATCATCTGCCAGCCACCATCGCGGAACGCATAAACCGTCGTCGATCGCGTCATGCCCTCCACGGTCGTCACTCCGTGTCGCGTTTTTCCATCGGCCGTGTAGATAAGGATGCCGATATCGCCATAGATGCGAGTGGAGATATCGCTCGCGTCCATGCGTATGATCTCCATTGTCCCGGCGTTGTACGCTGCGATCACATCCGCGCGCGTCGTGGTGCCGCCGGTGGCGGAAATGAACACCATGTCCTCCCCAACAACCGTCTGCAACAGCTCCAAATCGCCGGCGAGCAACGCTTTAAGGCGCGTTTCATGGGCGGCGATCAGGGAAGCGTGGCGGTCAGCATCGGTCATTTCGGCGTTCCTCACGGGGCGACAGGAAAAAGTGAGATGCATGTTCGGCAATAGCCACATCTGCGCAAGGAGTTTGTCCGCATTCAAACGTTGGCGCAATGCAATCAGGTTCGCCCTAGAAGGCACCGGCGTCGAGTTCATCCGACAATTGACAATGCCCCTTGGGTTACTTAGCGAAGTCGGGGTGCTCGATGAAAGGGCCGCAGTGAAGGGCTGGTGTCTATGATCGCCGCCACGCTTCGGCAGCTGCACTGCATATAACGCAGGGGCTTTCGGTGGCCTTGCAAGACGCCAGTTTAACGTGAGGCGGTGGTCTGGCGTGCTCAACGGGCACATCAGTCATGGCCAGGGGCGCCTACCGCGTCGAGGCGCACACGAACCCAGTCCTGGAAGCGTTTGAGGACATATTCTTCGGGCATTAGCACGCCCTGCATCAGCGGCGCTGCATGCATGCCCTGCTGGTTCAACTCACAGGCGCGGGCATCCTGTTCCATCACTAGGACAGCAAAATCGATAACCTTTTGCGGATCATAGGACGGATCGGCGAACGTTTCAGCTGGGAACAGCCATTCGGCACTCAGGCGCAAACGTTCCGGGCCAAGTGGCATCAAGTGGACGATGCGCACATGATCGGGGTAGCCGGCGATAAAGAAGGTTGGCCAGGCCGAGGCATAGGTATGGCCACGGGCAAGGTCGTCGGGGGTCAGTGTCGAGATCACCCGTCCCTGGGCACTATGATCGGTCGCCCATGTCTGGGCGCCCGTCTTCATGCCGCCGCGATATTTCGGGTCATCCCGGGCTGCGTGATCTGGCCAGTCCGGGACGTCGTGCGGGTGGATGATGCGGCGGGAAAACATTGGGACAAGCTGGACAAGCTCGGGATGCACATTCGGGCAGTGCAGGCACTCGTTGAAGTTCTCCCAGAAAGTTTTCCAATTGCAGGCGATCTCCGAATGCCAGTGATGGCCGGTAACCATGTCTTCAAGAGGAAAGTGAACCAGATTGTCGGGTGGACGCTGAAAATCGGTCGCCGGATCGAATGCGGCGTCCGGATCGAGATTGACCAGCACGCATCCGCGCCAGACCGCCAGCGCCACAGGGAAGAGGCCGAGGGCCGCCCGGTCAAAGCCGTCCGGTTCAGTGAAGGACGTCGTCGCGACCAGACGTCCGTTGTCGGCGGCATAGGACCATTGGTGATAGGGGCAGACGAGCAGCCGCGACCCAAGGCGCCCATTTGCCTTCGTGCACAGAATCGACCCGCGGTGGCGACAGGCATTGTGATACGCGCGCATCGTACCGCCAGCATCGCGCAGGATGACCACATTCTGAGAGCCGATCTTCACTGTGCGATAGTCGAGTGGCTCCAATGCACCAGCACGGCAGACATAGATCCAGGCGCGCTGCCAGATAGCCGCCATCTCGCGGGCGTGGTGCGCGGGGTCGTGATACCAGGCAAACGGCAGTGTGGGTTCTGCGGTTTTCAGCGCATTGTACGAGACGGGGTCCGGTGCGTGGTCGTCGGTCATGGGTGTCTCCAATATTCTGCCCGGTATTGACAGCGCCCGAACTACTCCGCGATCCGCCGTTCGGGCCGCTTCAGCCCGAGGTTCTCGCGCAAGGTGCTGCCTTCATATTCGCGGCGGAACAGACCGCGGCGTTGTAATTCCGGCACCACCAGCCGGGTGAAGCGCGCCATGCCCGTAGGCACCACTGGCGCGGCTATCATGAAGCCGTCGCAGCCCTTGCCGCGGTACCATTCCTCCATCACGTCGGCGACCTGCACCGGATCGCCCTTGAACATGTTGCCGGCCATCTGCGGCAGGATGCGTTTGTAGGTCTGGCGGACGGTCAGGCCCTCCTTCCGCGCGACCTCGACGATGGCGTTGGCGATGCCGGTCGGGCCGTGATGCCCCTCTGGCCAGTCAATCATCGGACCGTGGACCGGATAATCCTTCATCGGCAGCCCGGTCATCTTGGAGAGGTAGTCGACGCCAACTGCAGGCGGCACCAGATCGTCCAATTCCCCGGCGAGGTCGTCGGCCTCCTGCGCCGTCTCGCCGACAAAGATGGTGACGCCGGCGAGGATCTTCAGGTCATCCGGTTCGCGCCCGTACTTCGCCAGCCGGCCCTTGAAGTCGCAATAGAGCGCCGGCGCCGCCGGCAGGGTCGCCTCAATGGCGAATATGCAGTCGGCGTGGCGGGCCGAGAGCTCGCGCCCGGCCTCCGACTGGCCGGCGGAGAACACCACCGGATGGCCCTGCGGCGGCCGCGGCGCGTTGAGCGGCCCCTGGACCTGGAAGTGCTGGCCCTCG
>CALKDI010000016.1 GCA_938084065.1 uncultured Alphaproteobacteria bacterium | reverse complement strand
TGGCGGGCCTCGCTGGATACTGTGTCCTATCTGCCGCTGGCCTCAGCCGATCCATTCGGCGGCGTGATCATCACCGACTGGCATTCCGCGGCAGAAGCGCCAAACGAGCGTGTGAAGATGCAGATCTACATCCTTGATCGGCAATTGCGTTCTGATGGCCTGCGGGTCTCCGTATTTCGGGAGCAACTGGTCGACGGCCAATGGCGGGCAGCCCCTGTTAACGACCGGACTGTTCGCTCAATTGAGGACAGCATTCTAACGCGAGCTCGCGAATTGCGCATCCAATCCAACGGCGATGCGTAAAGCCTGAAAGCGATTCGGGGCTTATTGACCATTTGGCCCGCGGCGGCAGCGCCTCTTGTGCGTAGCCGCCAATGTGGGTGATGCAATAGAGACACACACTGTATTGATGACCGAATTGATGACCGAGCCAGGCACCCATGGAACGCTATAATCCCGCAGAGACCGAGGCGAAATGGCAGCAACGCTGGCAGGACGCCCAGACCTTCCGCGCTGAGACCGATCCCTCGCGGCCCAAATACTATGTGCTGGAGATGTTTCCCTACCCCTCCGGTCGCATTCACATGGGCCACGTGCGCAATTTCACGCTGGGCGATGTGGTGGCGCGGTACAAGAAGGCCGCGGGCTTTAACGTGCTGCACCCGATGGGCTGGGATGCCTTCGGCCTGCCGGCGGAGAACGCCGCGTTTGAGGCTAAGGTGCATCCGGGCGTCTGGACCCGCCAGAACATCCAAACGATGAAGACGCAGTTGCAGTCCATGGGCCTCGCCTATGACTGGAGCCGAGAGCTGTCTACGTGCGAGCAGGACTATTATAAGCACGAACAGGCGATGTTCATCGACTTCCTGGATAAAGGCTTGGCCTATCGCCGGGAAAGCTGGGTGAACTGGGACCCGGCGGAAGACACAGTGCTGGCGAACGAACAGGTGGTTGATGGCAAGGGCTGGCGCTCCGGCGTGCCCGTTGAGCGGCGCAAGCTCAGCCAGTGGTTCATGAAAATCACTGAATACGCCGATGACCTGCTGGCGCAAATTGCCAACCTTGATCGTTGGTCCGACCGCGTCCGCGCGATGCAGGAAAATTGGATCGGCAAGAGCCATGGCGCGCACGTGCGCTTCCGCTTGGCGAATGCCGACGCCAGCCCGCGCACCGACCGGCTGGAAGTGTTCACGACCCGACCAGACACCTTATATGGCGCCAGCTTCCTGGCCGTCGCTGCCGACCATCCGTTGGCTGCCGAAGTCGCGGAGAAAGATGCCGCCGCAGCTGCCTTCATCCAGGAATGCCGCGCGCTTGGCACCTCCGAAGCGGCTATTGAGCAGGCGGAGAAGAAGGGCTATCGCACCGGCCTGGTGGCGGAACATCCCTTTGTTGAGGGGCTGCGGCTGCCGGTCTATATCGCCAACTTCGTGCTGATGGATTACGGCACCGGCGCGATCTTTGGCTGTCCGGCGCACGACCAGCGCGACATAGATTTTGCCCGCAAGTACGACCTGAGCGTTATGCCAGTGGTGCTGCCGCCTGGTGAGGATCCAGCCACCTTTAAGGTCGGTACCGAGGCCTATGTCGGCCCCGGCGCGATATACAATTCTGACTTTCTAAACGGGCTCAGCGTCGATGACGCCAAGCTGAAAGTCGGCGAACGCCTGCAAGAGCTGGGCGACGGCGAACCAACCACGGTGTTCCGCCTGCGCGATTGGGGTGTCTCCCGTCAGCGCTATTGGGGCTGCCCGGTTCCCGTGATCCATTGCGATGGCTGTGGCATCGTGCCGGTGCCAAAGGCAGACCTGCCGGTGACGCTGCCGGACGACGTGACCTTCGACAAGCCCGGCAACCCGCTGGACCACCACCCGACCTGGAAGCATGTCGATTGCCCAGCTTGCGGTAAGCCAGCCCGGCGCGAGACCGATACGTTCGACACGTTCTGGGAATCCTCCTGGTATTTCCTTCGCTTTTGCGACCCGCAGAACGCCGATGCCCCGTTCTCGCGCGAAGACATCGACTATTGGATGCCGGTGGATCAATACATTGGCGGCGCTGAGCACGCGGTGCTGCACCTGCTCTATTCCCGCTTTTTCATGCGGGCGCTCAGCGATTGTGGTTATGCCGACCTGAAAGAGCCGTTCGTCGGCATGTTTAATCAAGGCATGGTGCTGCACGAGACCTACCGTGACAACGATGGCACCTGGCTCCTGCCAGAAGAGGTTGAGGGCCAGAGCGATGCTACGATTCGGCTGTCCTCAAGCCAGCCGGTGAAGGTTGGCCGGTCAGAGAAGATGTCCAAGTCCAAAAAGAACGTGGTCGATCCTGAAAAGATCATCGCGGGCTATGGCGCGGACACCGCCCGATTCTTCATGATGAGCGACTCGCCACCCGATCGTGATCTAGAATGGACCACCGGCGGCGTCGATGGAGCCTGGCGCTTCCTCAACCGCGTCTGGCGGCTGGTGACCGAGTCTGCCGTGCCGTTGGCGCCAGTTGATGCGCCGATGCCGGCAGAATTCTCGGACGCAGCACAGGCATTGCGCAAGGCCAGTCACAAGGCCCTGGCGGCGGTGACAGAGGACCTGGACCGCTTCCACCTCAACGCCGCGGTCGCACAAATCCGTACGCTGGCGAATGCCATCACAGACGTAAAAGCCCCGCAGGCCGGCGATGCCGGTATGGATTGGGCGATGCGCGAGGCTGTGCAATTCCTGGTGCAGACCGTCGGCCCGATGATGCCACATCTGGGTGAGGAAGCGTGGGCGGAGCTTGGCCACACCAATTTCCTCGCCGATACCCCCTGGCCAGCGGCTGACGCAGCGCTTGTGGTCGACGACACCATCACCATTGCCGTACAGGTGAACGGCAAGACACGCGGCACCATTGACCTGCCGCGCGATTGTCCCAAGGATGAGGCGGAGAAAGCGGCTCTCGCCTTGCCGGCTGTGGAACGCCAATTAGACGGCAAGGCCCCGCGTAAGGTAATCGTCGTGCCGAATCGGATTGTGAATGTCGTTGCTTAAGCGCCTTTTCCTGGTCTTTGGTCTGTTGGCCGTCGCTGGCCTGCAGAGCGGTTGCGGGTTTCAGCCGGTCTATGGCGACCGCAGCAACCAGCAATCCGCATCCGAACTGCAGCACATATCCGTTGGGCTGTTGGAAGATCGCGTCGGCCATCGCCTGCGTGACGAGCTGCACCGGCTGTTGAATAGCGACGGCCAAGCCGTCCGCTATCATCTGGCAATCAACCTTGCAAATCGCAGCACAGTGACAGCGGTTGACCGCGACTCCAGCGACCGGCGCAGCAATTTGCGGTTGGTGGCGGCGATCAACCTGACGGAGCCTGGCGCAGAGGCACCGCTGTATCAGACCACGGTGATTAGCGACGCCGGCATTGATCAACTGCCCTCAGACTTTGCCACGCTCGTCGCAGAAGATGCGGCGGAGCGCCGTGCGGTGGAGCGATTGGCCCGCGATATCCGCCAGCGTCTGGCTCTGTATTTCGCAAGGCGGCCTTAGGCCGGAACCTATGGTCAAGATCGCGCCTCGCAGTGCTGCCCGGTTCGCCGAAGCCCCGGCTCCTGAGGCCGCGGTGGTGCTGATCTACGGCCCGGACCGCGGCCAGATTGGCGAGTTGGCGCAAGCGATCATCAAGGCCGTCGCCAAAGACCCGACCGATCCATTCCGCGTGGCAGAGCTAACGCCAGCCGCCATTCAGGACGATCACACGCTGCTGGGCGACGAGGCTCGGGCCCTATCCCTAACCGGTGGCAGGCGAGCCGTGCGGGTGCGGGGCGCTGCCGACGCCTTGACCAAACAACTCGATGGCTATTTGGAAAATCCCTCACCAGACTCTGTGATTGTTCTGGAAGCCGGAGAGTTACAGGCTCGATCTTCTCTGCGGAAATTGACGGAAAACCACGCGCGTGCAGCCGCCATTGCCTGCTACCGCGATGAAGGTGCTGGCCTGACGCAATTGGCGAAGCAGGTGCTGGATTCCCACAATGTGCGGATCGCCCCCGACGCCATGCGCTATGTCACGGCCCAGTTGGGCGCGGACCGGCAATCCAGCCGCAACGCCCTGGAGAAGCTGGCGCTGTACGCAGGGGATGGCGGGCAGGTGACGCTGGAGGATGCGGAGGCCGCCGTCGGCGATGTTGGCGAATCCACGCTGGATGCGCTGACACAGGCGGTATCCAGCGGCCAGAGCGGCGTGGCCCAGCGGCTGGTGCAAAAACTGTTCGCCGAGGGCAACAACCCGGTCCAGGTGCTGCGCGGCCTGACTCGCCATTTCAGCCGCATCGCCGAGGCACGGGCGCATGTTGATGCCGGCATGGATGCGGAAAGCGCTGTCGGCAAGCTGCGCCCGCCGGTATTTTTCCGGGCCAAGCCGGTTATGGTCGCAGCCGCCAGCGGCTGGACAACACCGCGTCTGCAAAACGCACTGGACCGCCTGTTGCGGACCGAGATCGACTGTAAGACTACTGGCATGCCCGCAGAACTGATTTGCGCCCGCGCGGTATTGGCCCTGAGTGCCGCTGCACCGCGACGGCGGCGGTAAAGGGCTACAATCCGCCCTTCAGCCTTTGCGCACCTGGCTGCGGGCCAGAGCGTCTACCCGTTCGTTCTCGTCGTGGCCGGCGTGGCCTTTGACCCAATGCCAGTCGATCGCGTGCTCGGCCAGCGCCTGATCAAGGCGTTCCCATAGGTCCTGGTTTTTCACCGGCTTCTTATCTGCCGTGCGCCAGCCATTGGCTTTCCAGCGGGGCATCCACTGGTTGACGCCGTTCTTGACGTACATGCTGTCGGTGACAAGGCGAACCGGGCTGGGGCGTTTGAGTGCCTCTAACGCAGCGATTACGCCCATAAGCTCCATGCGATTGTTGGTGGTGTGAGGCTCTCCGCCTGCCAGTTCCTTTTCCCGCCCGCGATAGCGCAACAGCGCTCCCCATCCGCCAGGGCCGGGATTGCCGGAGCAGGCACCATCGGTAAAAATCTCCACCACGTCGGCCTCAGGCGCAGCGTCTTCCCCGTCAGTCGAGGCCATAGGCGCTGGCCCCTTCAATTCCGCGGTGGAAGCGCAGGCGCTGCCAGTATTCCAAGGGATCTTTCGGGGTTACCAGCGCGCCTTCCGGATGGTTCAGCCAATCGAACAGCCGGGTCAGCAAGAACCGCAGGCTGGCTCCGCGCGCCAATAGCGGCAGAGCATCCCGTTCTGCCGCCGATAGCGTGCGAACACTGTCATAGGCGGTCAGCAGCGCGCGGGCCTTGGTGATGTTCAGGCTGTTATCACGCTCAAAACACCAAGCGTTAATGCAGATGGCTAGATCATAGGCCAGCGAGTCGTTGCAGGCGAAATAGAAGTCGATCAGACCGGATAGCTTCTCGCCGATAAAGAACACGTTATCCGGGAACATATCCGCGTGGATCACGCCTTGCGGCAGATCCTGCGGCCAGGCGGCGGCCAATTCCGCGTACTCCGCCTCCAGGTCCTCGCCCAGCCCTGGCTTGACCTCATCGGCGCGGTGAGTCGTGGCATCCAGCAGCCCACGCCAACCTTTGACAGACAAGCTGTTGGGTCGCTTGATCTCAAAATCCGCTCCAGCCTTGTGGAACTGCGCCAGCGCATGACCAAGCGCGCTGCAATGGGCAACGGTCGGCCGCTGTGGCGACATCCCCTTCAGGAAGGAAATGATGGCTGCCGGCCGGTCGTTCAAGCGGCGCAGCGGCTCGCCGTCATTGCCCCGGATTGGGATTGGGCATGGCAGGCCAACGGCGGCCAGATGATCCATCAGCCCGATGAAAAACGGCAGGTCGGCAGGATCGACACGCTTTTCGTACAGGGTGAGGATGTACCGGCCATGGTCGGTTTCCAGAAAGAAATTGGAATTTTCCACACCCTCGGCAATGCCTTTGAACGCTATGACGTTTCCGAGGTCATAAGCACCCAGAAATTCCAGCAGGTCATCTTGTTCAACGAGCGTGTAGACCGCCAAGGGGCACCCGTCCAGGCTAAGGAAATTGACAGATTTTTGTCTAAACGCCCGAGCACTGATCCAGAGTCAAGCTCGCAGAAAACACCATCAGGCGACCAGTATTCTCGGCAGCTTGAACTCCACATCTTCGACGGCGGTTTCTATCGAGGAAATGGTCAGGGAATAGTGGGTTTCCAATGCATCCAACACCTCCTGGATAAGGCTTTCCGGTGCAGACGCCCCCGCCGAAAGTGCTAGAGTTTTAACGCCGTCCAGCCATTGCCAATCAATCTCTGCGGCCCGGTCGATCAACAGGGCGCGCTCACAGCCGGCGCGCTTGGCAACGTCAACAAGCCGGTTTGAATTCGATGAGTTCGGCGATCCGACGACCAATAAGGCATCGGCCTTGGCTGCGCTGGCCTTTACGGCCTCTTGCCGATTGGTGGTGGCGTAGCAGATATCCTCCTTCTTAGGGCCGTGGATATCTGGGAACCGGCG
>CALKDI010000015.1 GCA_938084065.1 uncultured Alphaproteobacteria bacterium | reverse complement strand
CCGTTTTATCCGACCTGGTACTTGAACAGCTACTCGATTTCACTTCGGGCCTTGGGGCGGTTGGACGAAGCTTTGGAAGTGGCTGACGTGGTCATTGGGCGGGAACCGACCCATCTGCAATCCCGGCTGACTCGTGCCTTTGTGTGCCAGCAAAAGGGTCAATTCCCACAAGCGCGGGCTGCGATTTCGGAAGTTCAGCGAATTGCACCGAATTTCCGAGCCCAGCATCTGCATGGCTTGCTGATGCTTAAGGATCAAGCCGAGATCGAGAGAGTCGCCGCCGGCCTACGCGCGGCCGGCCTGCCGGACTGATCCAGTCTCTAAACCGGCTTCTCCCCCAGGCGGATGGAGCAGCGGTGCATGTAGCGGTAGGCGGGCCAATAGTCGGCGACGGCATAGTGCAAAGTGCAGCGATTGTCCCAGAAGGCGACTGAGTTGTTGCGCCATTCGAAGCGATACTGGAACTCCGGCAGGGACAGGTGCTCGAACAGGTAGCTGAGCACGTGGTTGCTTTCCTTCTCCGGCACACCCACCAGCCAGGATGTAAAGCTCTCACAGACATAGAGCGATTTTTTGCCGGTGACGGGGTGGGTGCGCACCACCGGGTGCTCGACCGGGGGGTTAGCGTCGCGGGCCGCTGCCATGCCCTTGCCGCCCTCACCCTTCCAGGACCGCTTTTTTGATGGGCGGGAGTGCAGTTTCATGAAATCGTTCTGGGCCTGCATGCCGTCCAGATACTGTTTCATCCGGTCAGATAATGCCTCGTAAGCAGCATGGCCGGAGACGAAGATCGTGTCGCCGCCGATCTCTGGTACTTCTTTGGCATAGAGCACGGAGGCAAATTCCGGGTGTTCGCGGAACAGGCCGTCCGGGTGGAAATGGTTGACGTTTGGCGGACGCTCCCGGTCGTATTCCAGGGTGGAGACCTCCGGCGCATTCGCATCGACGCCGAATGAGGCCTTCTGCGCCAACGGCACCTCGCCATAACGTTTGGCAAAGTCCGCATGCTGGCGCGGCGTCATCTCCTGATCACGGAAGAACACGACGCCATACTGCATCAGCGCATCATGGACCTGTTTCGCCTCGTCATCGGTGATGTTGGCGATGGACATGTCGGTGATCTCGGCGCCGACGGCGAGATTGACGGGGCGGACTTTCATGGGGCTGAAACCTGCGGAATTGTGATGATCATTGGTACAATCCCTACGCCTGGAGGCCGGGTCTCACAAGGTTTTCGTGACACTTTTCAGGCCTGTTGGTCCTTGGCTGCCCGCGCCGCCAGCTTGTGATACAGTGGCAGGAACAGAACTGAGGCGACCAGCAGTCCTGCCGACAGACGATAGGTGGAAGCGATATCGCCGGTCAATTCGGCCAACCAACCGGCGATGATCGGCCCGATGGTGCCAAAGACAAAGAACGCCGTGAAGAACACCCCCATTCCCACAGCCCGCGCCGCCGGCGGCAGGACAAGCGCTGGCAGGCTCATCATTGCGCCGACCGCTATGCCTGAGAACACACCCATGGCGATGACGTTGAGCAGCACCTGATCGGTGACAGAGCCGATGAACACGAACACGGCAAAGCCCAGATTGCCGGTCACAAGGATCAGGTTCCTGCGCCCGGTCCAATCGACCAAGAACGCGGCAAACGAGCCGCCGATGGCCAACAGCCAGAAAATAATGGAGGTGACAGACCCAGCCTCAGCCAGAGCCATGCCTCGGGTCACAAACAATTCCGGGCCGAAGTTGAAAACAATGGAAAGCGCGGCATTGTAGAGCCCCCAGATCGTCCCTGCTGCCAGTACGGCGCCCAGTAAGGCTCCACGAACCTGACCGCCTGGCGCAGAGCGGCTAACCTGCGCCGTCTGTGGGGTTCGGTAGAACAGTGCCAACCCGATGAAACCAGCGACGGCCATCCCGGTGACCAGATTGAGGGCAGTCACGAAACCGCCATAGCCCGCCACCATCGGCAAAACGACCAATGCCAGGGCGATGCCGACTGGCCATGAGTTGACGAACAGGGCCATGGCAAATGTGATTTCTTTGCCCGTGAACCAGTCCGCAATCATCTTGGTCAGCAAAACGTAGAGCAGTACGCCACCCAAACCGGCAATGAGGCGTCCGGCCAGCAGCACGGCCCAGACGTCCGATATCGCCATCACACCGCTGCCAATGGCCATCAGCGCCAACCCGACCAACACCATCGGCTTGTCGCCAAAGCGCCGGCCCAGCGCCCCGCCAAGTACGGCCAGGAAAAGACCCGGCGTGAAAAATAGGCCGATGAGGAGGCCGATGTCAGCGATCGTGACGCTAAACGCCTCCTGGTACAGCGGCGACAGTGCGCCCACCACCAAGAACTGGAACGGCATCGTCACCCGAACCAGAAATAACAACACCAGCACCCGCCATCTCGTTGCCATGTCAGAGCCCTTTGCGCGGGTGGAGCGTGAAGAAGACAGCGGCGATGCCGTGAACCACTAGAGGGTCGGCTTGTCGTTGCATGCCGATTTTTTCCAGCACCTTCTGTGACGCCAGATTGTCAGGGTGTGTCAGGCCGACCAGTTGCTTTAGCTCCAGGTGCTCAAACCCGTAATCTCGGGCGGCTGTTGCTCCTTCTGTTGCATAGCCTTTGCCCCATGCGCCATCGTCCAGCATATACAGCACTTCGGTTGCGCCGCCGACTTCTGGGAAGACCCGCAGGCCTATATGGCCGACTAACTGGCCGGACGATTTCTCGATTGCCGCCCACGGGCCATAGCCGGGTGAGCCGGCCCACATGGCTTCAAAGTCTGCAATGCGAGCGGTTGCGATGGTTGCTGCCTCAGCGGCTGCTGCCGGGCCAGCCGCCAAATACTGCACAACGTGCGGCTTGGCGCGGATGGCAGTATAGTCGGGGACGTCTGCTGCCGCGAACGGGCGCAGCAGCAGACGCTTGGTTTCGATCTGTGTTGGGCGAATGGATCGCGCTCTACGAGCCGGCTTTCGCGTCCTTGAAGATCGTGCCGCTCTCAGCCAGCTTGCGCAGGTACTCGGACGGGCGCCAGCGCTCGCCATAGCGTTGGTGCCAGCTGGAGATCTGGCTGTAGACCTCTTGCGGGCCGCCAATCAGGTCTGCCCAGAACATCAGGCCGCCGCGGTAGCGCGGGAAGCCAAAGCCATACAGCCACATGATGTCCACATCGCTGGCGCGGTAGGCGATGCCTTCTTCCAGGATCTTGCAGGCCTCATTGACGGAGGAGAACAGTAGCCGCTTCAAGATCTCGTCGTCGGTGATCTCCCGCGACTCGATATTGTTTGCCTCCATATGCTCCTTGATCAGTTGGTCCACCACATCATGCGGATGCGGAGTGCGGTCGCCCGGCTCGTACTTGAACCAGCCGGCACCGGTTTTCTGACCATAATGCCCCATCTCATAGAGCTTGTCGGCAATCGGCAGCGTGCGGTAGTTCGGGTCTGCCGCAGCCCGGCGAGCCCGGCCGGCATAGCCGATATCGAGGCCAGCCAGATCGCCAACGGCGAACGGCCCCATCGGGTAGCCGAAGTCGACCATGACTTTGTCGACCTGCTGCGGCGTCGCGCCTTCCTCCAACAAAATCACCATCTCGGAGTTGAAGGGCGCTCGGCTGCGGTTGGCCAGGAAGCCATCGCAATTGCCGGTAGCCGCCGGCGCTTTGCCGATGATCTTGCCCAGCGCCATGGTGGAAGCAACGATTTCGCCGCTGCTTTCCTTGCCTTTCACCACTTCCAGCAGCTTCATGACGTTGGCGGGCGAGAAGAAGTGCGCGCCAGCCACATCCTGCGGGCGTTTGGTGGCGCTGGCGATCTCGTCAATATCCAGGGCCGAGGTGTTGGACAGCAGCATCGCGCCCGGCTTCATCACCGCGTCGAGCTTGGTAAAGATTTCCTTCTTCACGTCCATGTTCTCAAACACAGCCTCGATCACCACGTCTTGCTGAGCGATGGCGTCATACTCGGTCACTGGCTCAATGCGAGCGAAGCGGCGCTCCATCTCGTCGGCGGCCAGAGAGCCGCGCTTCACGCTGGTCTCGTAGTTGGCGCGGACTTTTGCCATGCCTTTGTCTAGAGCCTCCTGAGAAGCCTCCAGCACCTTCACCGGAATGCCGGCATCGGCGAAGCACATGGCGATGCCGCCGCCCATAGTGCCACAGCCGATAACGGCGGCGTTGGTGATCGGCTTGATCGGCGTGCCCTTTGGCACATCCGGCAGCTTCTGGGCTTCACGCTCTGCGAAGAAGGCATAGCGCAGCGCCCGGCTCTCGTCGGTGTTCTCCAGATAGCGGAGCTTGTCGCCCTCCCATTTCAGGCCATCGTCGATCTGGGTCTTGCAAGCGACCTCGACGGCCTCGATGCAAACGTAAGGCGCCTCTTGGTTGCGAGCGCGGCGGGCGATTTCTTTGCGCTTGGCTTCGAACAGCTCCGGCGTGCCTTTTTTGACCTCGTCCTTCATGTTGCGAATGCGCGGGATCGGCCGCAAGTCGGCGATGCTGTTGGCGTAATGCACCGCCTCTGCTTGCAAGTCGGAGCCGGCTGGGAAGATCTTGTTCAGCATGCCCAGGCCATAGGCCTCTGGCGCCGGCACATGACGGCCGGAGACGATCAGGTCCAGCGCTTTGGCAGGGCCGATCAGGCGAGGCAAGCGTTGCGTGCCACCACCGCCGGGCAACAGACCCAGCGTCACTTCCGGCAGACCAACCCGCGCATTGGAGAGAGCAACGCGGTAGTGACAGCCCAGCGCCATCTCATAGCCGCCGCCCAGCGCAAAGCCGGATATAGCTGCGACGACGGGCTTGTTCGACTGCTCCAGCGCGTCCTGCGGGCGCATCGGCAGTTTGGCGCGTTCCTTGCCGAAAAAGCGGATGTCCGCGCCAGCGATGAACTTGCCGTTGGCCCCGATCAGGACGATGGCCTTGACGTCATCGGTTGCATTGAAAACCTGGACGCCGTTCAGAATGCCTTCGGGCACGCCGGGCGAAAGCGCATTCACCGGCGGATTATCGACCGTAATGATGCCAACGGCACCAGATATGGACAGGCGAACGAGGTCTTGAGACATACGCAAATTTCCTTAGAACCGGCAGGAGTGCAGATTTACCCCCACATTAACGCCCTCCCGGTCAGGAAGCCAGTGCAGTTGCATGCCGTTTTGATCGACTGGCCCCTATCCAATTAGATAAGAGCTCACTTCAGAAGAGCTATTTTGTTCGCCGTACGTGTAGTGATCGGGTCAGATTGAAGGCATGCCTATGGTGCGAGTGAGCATCGTTTGGCTGCTATAAGCTCGACAGTGACTTTCATCACAGCAGGTTCGGCGGATTCGTGGTTTACTCTGCGTTAGAGACCGCTTGGCGGTTTGAACCTAACGGAGGAATGATCATGCCCAGTGCAAAGCTCCCGATTCGTCCGGTGATCACCCGGCGCTCGCTCATCCGTGGTATTGCGGCGATCGGTGGTTCTGGCGCTGCCTACTCTGCCATGAACGCTATGGGGCTGCTCGGCTCCGGCTCAGCGTTGGCTGCTGGCGCAGCCGGTCGTTATGACACGACGGAGGCCCTGCCAAGCAAAAGCATGGACGGCAAGCGCGTTGTCGTGATTGGTGCCGGGCTTGCCGGGCTTTGCTCGGCATTGCGTCTGTCGCGGGCTGGCGCAAATGTGACCATCCTGGAGGCAACGAAACACCTAGGCGGGCGCAGCCTCACGCTGCGCAATGGCGACACCTTCAGCGAGTGGGACTGGAATGAGCCCACCGAGATGAAGTTTGAACAGGTCGGCGACGTACCGCCGGACGATCCAGGCAATTATCTGAACGCTGGGCCGGGACGCATCCCACAACATCACACGCGTCTGATTGACTATTGCAAGGATTTGGGGGTCGAGCTTCAGCCCTATCTGTTCCACGACGCCTCCAATTTGATGCAGAATGATGGCTGGAACGGCGGCGCGCCGGTGCAACTTCGCCGGCTGAAGAACGACCTGCGTGGGCATCTGTCGGAGATGCTGGCCAAGGTTCAGAACCAGGGTGCGCTGGACCAGTTGGTGGACCCATCCGAGGTGGACGCTTTCCTGGGCATGTTGCAACATTTTGGCCAATTGTCGGCGGAAGGTGCCGAGATGGTCTATTTGGGTGCGTCTATGGCCGACGATTATCCGCGCGCCGGCTATGTCATCGATCCGCTGACCCGCCGCCAGCTTGACCCCGGCGATGTCCTGAAACCCGGCCAGCCCTGGCCCACGCTTTCGCTGGACGACGTGCTGCAGTCCAACTTCTGGAACTCGGAGATGTTTAACAATCTCGAGTATTTCTGGCAGGCGACATTGATGCAACCGAAGGGCGGCATGGACATGATCGTCCAGGGCTTCTTGGACGCCCCCATCTCAGGCGAGCGCACCTTGCGCAACCTGATTGTCAATGAAACACCGGTGCGGGCCATTGAAGTGGACGGCAACGCATCCAGCGTCATTACGACAACGGGCAAGAGCTACCCCGCGGACTTTGTGATTGCCACGTTGTCGGCGCCTCTGCTGGCCAAGATAGGCGGGAATTTCTTGAACCCGGTGGCCAGGCAAGTTCTGGCTGATGTCTATATCACACCGGCCTGCAAGGTCGGCTGGCAGGGCCGTTCCCGCTTTTGGGAGGACGAGGATCGCATTTATGGCGGGATCAGCTGGACCAAGGATATCATCAGTCAGATCTGGTACCCGTCTTATGGCTTCAATAGCCCGACTGGCGTGCTGACGGGGGCCTATAACCGGACTGAGCAAGCCAATATCTTCCAGGATTACACCAAGGCAGAGCGGCTGGAGGCAGCCTTGGTCGGCGGCGAGAAATTGCATCCGGGCTTCCGGGATAAGGTGTTTGCGGAGAACGGTGTCTCCATCGCCTGGGCCAAGATGCCATATCAGGCAGGTGGCTGGGCCAACGACACTGCGTTCACTCAGCCTGCCGTGTTCGAGCAGATGAAGAACGCCGACCCGATCGGAAGCCAAGTGTTTATGGCAGGTGACTGGTTCAGTTATTGGCCGGGTTGGCAGGTGGGCGCACTCGACAGCGCCCACTACGCGACAGACGGTATTCACCGTGTCGTCGCTGGCAATGGATAGCGCCATTGGGCTTCAGTAGCTTTCGCGGGCGGCTCTTGAATCACCAACCTTGTGTCAGATCATCTAGCCTTCGTTTTTATTCGAAGGGGGATAGGTATCTGGGTGCTGGCGGGTCCGGCTGTAGAAGCCCTCGATGAAGGGGAAGGCCGCCAACGCCAATGACCCTGCACACTGTGTTCGTTGGGCAGGGACACGTGCGCGCCGTTTGGAGTAACGCTCAAATCCAACAGCCGGGAGATCGGCGAATTGGTAACAAACGCTCCCAGTGCAGATGCTTAGCGTAAAACTATCCTCAAACCGGAATAGCCTGCGCCGTTTCATGGAAGTGTTTGTTCACCACGCTCTTGGGCCGGAATGTTAACCGTTCGTTGGCAAGCGACAGCGCGACGTTCCGTTTGCCGGAACGGATAGCGGCTTCGGTTAGCGTCCATTCCACCAGATCGCGCTGGGCGATGCTGCCGCCCATGCGCCAAAGGTTGGGTTCGACCGGCAGCAAACCTTCCACTGCGCCGGCATAGTCGCCATCGACAAAACAGGCCATCGCCTCGGCAATGGGGATCGCAACATCCCGGTAGGTGGGCACAAGTTCGCCATCAGTGGCTGCCGACTGCTTCATGCCGGACAGGATCGTCTCGTAAGCGGTTCGGTCTCCGGCGCGTAAAGCAGCCATGGCCCCGTGGATTTCGTTGAAAGGGCTCGACATGCCGGAAAGTTGCTGCTGCCACAGCGGAAGCTGATCGCTCCAGCGCTGGCCCGCATCGCAGCCGAGTGTCTCCAGCCGCCAAAGCAGCGCCGTTGGATTGCAGAGTTGCGTGCCTACCGGGCGCATGACCGGCAGGATCTCGTCGTCATAAATCGCCAGCGCTTCGGCGTTCTGGCCAAGCTCGACGTGATAAAGCGCCTTGTGCCACCAGATATGCACACGGTTGTTGAATTTGGCATCTGTCCAGTAGGCAGCACGTTCGTTCATCCAAGCGAGTCCCTGTTCAGGCCTGCCCGTCATCTCCAGCACATGGCTAACCGCATGGTGCGGCCAGTAGCCATGGGGTTCGAGTTCGGCCGCCGCGCGGGACACATCTTCTGCCTGGGCAAAATCGCCCAATTCTTCCAGGCCGAAGCCATAGAAAGACAGCATGATTCCATAGTTAGGCTGATCTTTCGACCAGAAAGGCAGGGCTCTCGCCGCACGAGCGGCCTCCCGATGGAAGCGCCCTTGATACCCGTCGAGACGCATGGCGCACTGGTGGCCTGCCAGGTCATGCGGATCGTCCAGCAAGTGCCGGTCGAGGACCGCAACAGCGGAGGGCCATTGCCCGTTCCCAGCCAGGCGCAGAGCAGCCAAATGCTGGCCTTCGCGCTCTGTCAATCCATCCTTGGCTATACCGTCGAGCATTTCCCTTGCCTTGGCCACCTGAACGCTGTCGTTGGAGAGCGTCAGCAACCAGGCCTGCAAAAGGTCGGCCATACGGCAGCTCGGGTCGGCCTCCCGCGCCTGCGCCAGATGCGCGTTGGTATCGCCATAATTGAGCGTGAACGCGCGAACGGCGTCTTCAATATGCTGGGCGGCCATGGTCATGATTTTGGTTCCTGTTTCGCTAGGCCGAAGGCCGGATCAGGTCGTAGTGGTTGCGTAGAGTAATGCCTTCATGCTCGGCATGAAAGCATCTACGACACTGGTAAATTGGCACGCTAGGCGAATTTAGGTTCTGCGAATGCGGCCGAGCAGAAGGGCCGGAACCATGGCGCTTAGGAAGAAGAACACCAGCAGCAGGAACCCGTCTTGAAATCCAAATGTGCTGGCCTGAGCGTGGATCACCTGGCCGAGGTAATGCAGCGCGCCTGATTCCTGTACCCCAACGGACAGACCGTCCTCGGCGTAGATGCGCCCGACACTGTTCAACATTTCGCGTGTGGTCGTGTTGTCGGCGCTTTGCGTCGCTGTTAATGCCTCGCCATGCCTTTGGGTTCTGGTTTGAACGAACGCCACCCAGGCCGTCAGTCCCAGAGACCCGCCGAATTGCCGGCAGAAATTGATGGTTCCGCCACCCGCCGCCAACTTGTCCGGCGGCAATGACCGCAGCGCCGTGTTCATTATGAACGGGTTCGTAAAGCTCATGCCGAACCGGCTGATGATGAAAAATATCATGATAGAGAGAAACGGCGTATTCACGTCCGCGCCGCTCATGGGCGCTGTGCCAGCCGCAAACAGGGCCAGGCCGATCATGATCCCGATATGGGGCGGGATGGTGTCCGCCAGCTTGCCGGTGAACGGCAGGGCGGCCACGACCAGCAAGGCCGATGGCAACATGACGAGGGCCGCGTCCAGCGGCGTCATGCCCTGGATCAGTTGGACAAACACTGGTACGCCATAACCGGTGCCAAAATTTCCAACGCCAAAGACAAACGCTATCAGCGCCGTCATTGCGAACTGCTTGTGTTCAAACAAAGAGACATCGATCAGCGTCGGACGGTCGCGCAATTGGGTAAGAATCAGGGCGATTCCGGACCCAATTCCGACCACGAAAAGCCCCAGAATATAGCTGGACGTCCAGCCTTCGCGAACGCCATCGGTCAGGCCGGAGATTAAGCAGTAAACGCAAATGACCAGGAGCACATATCCCGTCCAATCAAAGGGCACTTTTTCCTTGCTCCGGACCGAGGGTACAAACACCCAAGCCATCACCCCAGCAAGGCCGATAATCGGCAATGGCGCCCAGAAAATATAGCGCCAGTTAAAGACCTCTATGACAAAACCCCCGATTATGGGGCCAACCGCAACCGCCAGAAAAACCCCCATGGAATAGAGCGCCATCGCATAGCCGCGCCGCTCTGAAGGAAACACTTGGAACGCAACCACCATGACCAGTGGCTGGATAACGCCCGCCGCCACGCCCTGCAGGACGCGCCCGACGACGACCATGTTGAAGTCCTGGCCTATGCCGGCAATCAGACTGCCGATAACGAAAACCAACACC
>CALKDI010000014.1 GCA_938084065.1 uncultured Alphaproteobacteria bacterium | reverse complement strand
TTGTCGGGTCCCACATAGTCATCCACTGACTCCGGCAAAAGCAGGAGCTGGGACCGATCATCACCTGAAATATGTGCCATGGCCAAAAGTACCACGACCGGATCCGTCAGGGAATCCCGATTGAGTTTTCACACGGTCTGGCAAGTTTGTTGCAGTCTAACCACATTACGACGCCAGACTGCTACCGCTCAGTGGAGGCTATGGATTGGCCGCAGCAATGGCCGCCGCCAGGGTTGTATATTCCACGCATTCGGTCCCGCAGAGGCCTTCCAGAATAGCCAATTCCGCCTGCGCCTTCGCGGGCTCATTGGTTTTCAGGTACAGCTCGCCCAGATATTCGTGCACGCCCAAATGCCCCGGATCCAGCTGCAGCGCCCGGTCATACGACTGCTTCGAGAGGTCAAAAAACCCCATCTCTCGGTAACTATACCCTAGGAGATTGTAGCCGTCGGCGTCGTGCGGCGTTGCGTCGACGTACATTTGCAGTTTTGCCACTGCTGTCTGGAAATCACCCGCATCAATCAATTGCTGGACCTCCCCGAGGTTGACTGGGTCACTGTCTCCCATCGCCAGCGCCGGCGCCCCGATCATCAGGCTTGCTGCCACCACCAAGCTTGCTATCCACCTATTTTGCATTCGCAAGTCTCTCCTTAAGCCCAATCGTTGATCGAAGCCGCACCAAAACGCCCAGCAGATGCCAAGCATGCAGGCCAAGCGCCCCATATGGGATGCCTAACCTGCTAAAACCAGTAACAAAAACGCCAGCGCTATTGCAGTGGTGAGTGCGCCGCCGGTAGCATGACCACAGAGTTCATCTCTTCGATCAGCGGCCCACCCTCTTTCAGGAACGCCTGCCAACCCGGATCCTGCGACGCAGCTGTCCGCGCCTTCATCCGCGCCTCGAAATCCTTATACGCCCAGATGTGACAAACCTCGTTTGGCTGGCCGGCCTCGGTGCTCCAGAGGCCGACGATCTTGGAATATTTCTCCCGCACCGTCAGTGCCTCGGTGAACAACCCGCTCCAGCGCTTCATCGCACCAACCTGCAGTCGGTAATGGCGGAATTCGTAGATGTTCTTCGGGTCGACCGGCGGATTGATGCCAACCATAGGATTCAACAGACGGATATCCTGGCGCAAAATGATCGGGCGCATCAGCGGCAGATATTCTTTGGTCCAGCGCTCATTCTGCGACAGGGCTTTGCGGCGCTCCTCCCGATGCTCAAAGCTCTCATAGCTCCACAGGTGCATAACCTGGTTCAATGGGCCGACTTCCGGCAGCCAATAGCCTTCCAGCTTGCCATAGTCATCGCCACGGATATCCCGTGCGATTGTACCAGAGTTTTTGGCAGCACCGGCGGCCTGACCGGCGCGGAATGTGTAGGTGCGGAGTTCATGCAACATCGGGTCAATCTTCCCTAGAACAGTTGATCTTTGGTGATACTGCCAGTGTCGCCGCCTGTTGCGGCTGACGCAAGCCTGATCCCCACTCTGACCGCACCACCATCCATTGCCATGTCATCGCCAGCATCGCATAATTTCGCCTGAACAGCTTTTTTCGCACTCACCAGGAGAAACCACAATGCACAATTGGGTCTCAATAAAAGCCGCGGATGGTGGCAATTTCGATGCATATTTGGTCCTGCCAGCCAACCCAAATGGCGGCACCGTCGTCTGCATTCAGGAAATATTTGGCGTCAACCATGCCATGCGCGACATTGCCCAATACTGGGCCGACCAAGGCTATGTCGCCATCGCACCGGACCTGTTCTGGCGCCAGGAACCGCATGTGGACATCACTGATGGCTCGGATGAGGAATGGCAGAAAGCATTCTCGCTCTACCAGGGCTTTGACATCGAAAAGGGTATTGCCGACCTGCAAGCCACCGTCGCCTATGCGCGCGGTCTGGCGGGATCGAATGGCAAGGTCGGAACTGTTGGCTTCTGCCTGGGCGGTAAGCTGGCTTATCTCATGGCCTGCCGGTCTGACACCAATTGCAATGTCGGCTATTATGGTGTTGGCATTGAGGAAGCATTGGGTGAAGCTGCGAGCATCAAATCAACCTTGATGCTTCATATTGCCGAAGAAGACGGCTTCGTCTCCAAGGATGCACAGAAGCAGGTTCGTGATGGCTTGGCGGGTAACAGCCATGCAACGGTTCACAACTACCCTGGCATGGATCACGCCTTCGCTCGCATCGGCGGTAAGCCTTACGACAAAGCCAATGCCGATCTGGCCAATGGCCGGACCGCAGAGGTGTTTGCTAGCGCGCTAAAATAGCAGTTTACAGCTTACAAAAACGCCCCGGAGACCACAAAACGGGCTCCGGGGCTTTTTTTTATTGGTTCATCGCCTGGAAGAAATCGTCGTTGTTTTTGCTTTCCTTCAGCTTGGTCAGCAAGAAGTCCATTGCATCCTGTGGGCCCATCGGCATCAACACACGGCGCAACACCCACATCTTCTGTAGATCCTGACGGCTAACCAACAGCTCTTCCTTGCGGGTACCGGACTTGCCGATATCGATCGCCGGCCAGGTCCGTTTGTCGGAGAGTTTCCGCTCCAGCACGATTTCGCTGTTGCCGGTGCCCTTGAACTCTTCGAAAATCACCTCATCCATGCGCGAGCCTGTATCAATCAAGGCCGTCGCAATAATGGACAGCGAACCACCTTCCTCGATGTTCCGGGCAGCACCGAAGAACCGCTTTGGCTTTTGTAACGCGTTGGCATCAACACCACCGGTCAACACCTTGCCGGACGAAGGCACAACAGTGTTATAGGCACGCGCCAATCGGGTGATTGAATCCAGCAGGATCACAACATCCCGCTTGTATTCCACCAAACGTTTGGCCTTTTCCAGAACCATCTCCGTCACCTGGACGTGCCGGGTCGCTGGCTCGTCAAAGGTTGAGGAAATGACCTCGCCATTGACCGAGCGCTGCATGTCCGTGACTTCCTCCGGCCGCTCATCAATGAGCAGCACGATCAGGTAGACATCCGGATTGTTCTCGGCGATGGCGTGGGCGATGTTTTGCAACATCACGGTCTTACCAGTTCGCGGCGGCGCCACGATCAACGCCCGCTGGCCTTTGCCAAGTGGTGCTATCAGGTCAATAACACGCGTGGTGTTGCCATTATCACCGGGCTGATCGAACTCAATCTTGAGCTTTTCGTCCGGATACAACGGCGTAAGGTTGTCAAAGTTGATACGGTGACGTACCCGCTCCGGGTCCTCAAAATTGATAGTGCTCAGCTTGACCAGCGCGAAATAGCGCTCACCCTGCTTAGGCGCCCGAATTTCACCCTCCACCGTATCACCGGTGCGCAAGCCATAGCGGCGCACCTGGTTGGGCGAGAGGTAGATATCATCCGGTCCCGGCAGATAGTTGGAATCCGGCGAGCGCAGGAAACCAAATCCATCGGACAACACTTCCAGCACACCGTCGCCGGTGATCGTGACATCGCGCTCAGCCAATTGTTTCAGGACTGAGAACATGATGTCTTGCTTACGCAAGGTGCTGGCGTTTTCGATCTCTAGCTCTTCGGCAAGTGCCAGCAATTCTGCGGGCGTTTTGCGTTTGAGTTCCTGGAGATTCATAGACTGCGTTACTGTTTGCAGCACGGCTATGGCTTCTCGTTTATTAAGCGTATTGGAAAGGACGGGCGGTGCGCGCTGATAATGGGCGCCGACCGAAACAGGAGGATAACGTCGTTCCAGGCCTGATTGCGCTAAGGATTTGCGCAACGCCTCGTGGGAACGCTCTCCCCTTGCATGTAAGCGCTCTGCCTGCATCCGTCAAACATTATTCTGCTTTTGTCGCATAAAGCCGCCCGTCAGCTAAGCGGATCCAATCAGAACGGTCGGACGACAACCATAATCACGATGACGATCATCATCAGGGCTGGCACCTCATTGGCTATGCGGTAGACTTTGGGGCTGCGGCGGGGTCCATCAGCAGCAAAATGCAGATACCAGACGGCATAGACGTGATGCATACCCGTCAAAACAGCGATCGCGGCCAGCTTCACATAGATCCACCCCGCATGCCAATCGACGATACCGGGTGTCAGCAACAGGCCAATTCCGAACAGATAGGCCGCAATCATCGCTGGGTTCATGATAGCACGCAGCAACCGCCGCTCCATCACCTTGAACCGCTCACTATCGGCAGCGCCCACCGTTGTATCGCAATGGTAGACGAACAGGCGCGGTAGGTAGAGCAAACCAGCCATCCAGGCGATTACTGCCATGATGTGCAAGGCTTTCGTCCAAGGGTAGAAACCCGCCAGGAAATCCATCACGACCTGCATCGGTAGCTTAAGCCTCGCCCCGCACCAAAGCGACCAGCTCGGCCACATGATCCGGCGGTGTCTCTGGCGTAACGCCATGGCCCAGGTTGAAAATATGCCGGCCCCGGCCACCCAAATTCCCCTGGATCTCAGCCACACCCTCACGCATCGCAGCACCGCCTGCGATCAGGATTGCTGAATCGAGATTGCCCTGCACAACGGCATGGGACTGCAAAGCTTCCGCCGCCCAGGCAGGGGAGACGGCACTATCGATACCAATTCCGGCAAAATTCCCACTGGCCGCAAACCGCGTCAACATCGGACCGGTCGCCCGCGGAAACATGATGCATGGCACATCCGGATAGCGTTCTCGCAAGGCCGTAGCGATAGCTGCACAGGGGGCAAGGCTCCACCGCTCCATTCCGGTGGCTGTTAACGCTCCAGCCCAGGAATCGAATAGCTGATAGGCATCGGCACCAGCCTCAATCTGAGCTGCGATGTATTCGATCGTAGTTTCTACCAAAATATCCATTATGCCTTGAAACCCAACTGGATCGCGGTAGGCCCATTGCCTTGTTCGCATGTGATCCCGGCTGGTTCCGCCCTCGATGAGGTAGGTAGCAACAGTCCAAGGCGCACCAGCAAAGCCAATCAGCGTTGTCTCCGCCGGCAGCGCAGCTTTCACCCGCCGCACAGTCTCCGCCACTGGGGCTGTGATCTCCTGCCAGCCCTCGCGGATGGTTAGATCGCTGGGCTGGTTCATCGGTTCAAACACGGGACCTCTACCCTCGATGAACTGAACCTCCCGGCCCAGTGCATGCGGCAACAGCAGGATATCCGCGAACAGGATGGCACCATCCATGCCAAACCGGCGGATTGGTTGCAGAGTCGCCTCAGCGGCCAAATCTGGCGAAAAGCAAAAATGGACAAAGCCGTTCGCCTCCGACCGCAATGCTCGGTACTCCGGCAGATAGCGGCCAGCCTGACGCATCAGCCAGATGGGGGAGGCTGCGTTGGGGTCGGCTGTGCCGGTGAGGGTGTCGAGAAGCGGTTTTGCCACGATAATCGGTGATCTTTGCTCTACTGCGGTTTGTCAGCCTCGCAAGCTGCCAGGATTACCCATCTACAGAAAGAGTTTATTAAAAGGTTGTTGTTGTAGATGGTCGGGGGATGGCGTGGATCCCCGCTATTCGCCTAGTTTAGGGCTAGGGGCTGGGGATAGGCTCAACCTGTGTATAATCCGGTGAATAATGTGGATAACATCATAAATTTGTCCGGATTCGGTGTTGGCCATAAAAAAATTGCTTGGCGATTCGTGGGGGCAGTTTTCGTCCCCTGTATTTTTCAAACGCCCGGATAGCCGGTTATCCACCTGAGGATGAACGACGGTGGAAAAATGCATCATGGGGAGAGAAATTGCCCCTTTTTGAAAACAGCCTATGTTGTGAACACAACTGCTTCGGTTTTCCCCAGACTTGTACCGTCAGCGGCAATCACCCGATTCCTGTAAAGTCCTCCCATGGCAGACTCATTACCCACCAAACACCTGCAATTGCACCTGGTCTCCGATGCTACTGGCGATACCGTGCGCAGTGTGGCCCGTGCCTGCCTGGTTCAATTTGAGGGGGTAGAGGCGACAGAACATTTCTGGGTCTTGGTGCGCAGCCCGGCCCAGATGGAGCGGGTAATCGATGGCATAGTCGCCAATCCAGGGCTCGTGCTTTGCACCGTCGTCGATGAGGGAGTGCGCGGGACTTTGGAGAAAGCCTGCCGGCAGATGAATGTTCCCTTCGTGGCACTGCTCGACCCGGTTATGAGTGCAATCGCTGGATTTGTTGGCACTCGCTCGCAAGGCCTTCCCGGACGCCAGCATGAACTGGACGCGGCCTATTTTAGCCGAATTGAGGCCATGCATTTCACCATGGCCCATGACGATGGCCAGGCGACAGAGTCTCTGAACAATGCGGATGTCGTGCTGGTCGGCGTCTCACGCACATCAAAAACACCGACCTGCATCTATCTTGCCAATCGTGGATTGAAGGCGGCCAATGTGCCCTTCGTACCCGATATCCCCTTGCCAAAATCGGTGAGCGCCCTGACCCATCCGCTGGTGGTCGGACTGACGGTTAATCCAACCCGCCTGGTGCAGATCCGTCGCAACCGCCTGTTGATGCTGCACGAGGAAAAAGAAACGTCCTATATCGATAGCGAACGGGTTGAGCGTGAGGTGCGGGAAGCCCGTCGTCTGTTCCTCTCAAAAAACTGGCCGGTGATTGACGTAACCCGACGGTCCATTGAAGAAACCGCCGCAGCCATTATCCAATTGCACGAGCAACGCCTAGAGCAGAAACCATGACCGATACTCCCACCATTATCCTGGCATCGGGCAGCGCTATTCGCGCAACCATGCTGCGCAACGCTGGCGTTGTATTCGCCGTGATTCGCCCGGACGTTGACGAAGGCCAGATCAAAGACGCTGGCCTCGCCGCCGGCCAATCGGTCGAGACTGTTGCCGGACTGTTGGCAGAGGCCAAAGCCGACATCGTCGCGGCCCAACAGCCCGACGCCATCGTCATAGCTGCCGATCAAATGATGGAATGCGAAGGCGGTTGGTTCGATAAGCCACAGGATCTAACAGAAGCGCGCGACCGCCTGTTGTACTTGGGCGACAAAACCCACCGCCTGATCACAGCCGTTGAGATGCGTCGCGGCGCGGATGTACTCTGCCGGTACACAGGCATTGCGTCACTGACCATGCGGACTCTGACACCAGCCTTTGTAGACCATTATCTTGAGACGGCCGGTCAAGTCGTCTGCCAATCCGTTGGGGCTTACCAGTTAGAGGGTTTAGGCGCACAATTGTTTACGGCGGTTGAGGGCGATTTCTTTACCATTCTGGGTCTGCCTTTGCTGACCGTACTCGACACTTTGCGGCACGAGGGAGCCATTCGCGGATGACCATTTCCGGATCTGCCCGATTGGCCGGTGTTATGGGCTGGCCGATAGCCCATTCCCGCTCTCCCCGCATTCATGGCTATTGGCTGCAAGACTACGGTATTGATGGTGCTTACGTGCCTCTGGCTATCGAGCCGGGCAATCTGGCCGAATGCTTTGCGATGCTGCCGAAAGTCGGCTTCCGCGGCTGGAATATCACCCTGCCGCACAAAGAAGCCGCACTGAAGCTGGTTCATGCAATTACACCAGCAGCAGAGCGCATTGGTGCAGTGAACACGGTGACCGTACAGCCAGACGGAACCCTCTCAGGCGACAATTCAGACGCATTTGGCTTCACCGCTCACCTGGATCAGACGGCACCAGGCTGGCCATCGGACCGGCCCGCGGTCGTGTTGGGTGCCGGCGGTGCCGCCCGCGCCATCTGCTTTGCCTTGTTGGATGCTGGTGTGCCAGAGGTCCGTATCGCCAACCGCACCTTGCCACGAGCGCAGGCATTGGCTGAGGCCAATGGCCCCGCAACCCGTGCCATCCCTTGGGAGGCGCGCAGTGAGGCATTGCAAGACGCCGGATTGCTGGTCAACACCACGTCCTTAGGGATGAATGGCCAACCGCCACTCTCCATCGATCTGTCGGGATTGCCAGCAGACGCGGTTGTCAACGACATCGTCTATGTGCCGCTAGAGACGCCCTTGCTGGCCGCTGCGGCTGCCCGTGGCTTGCGAACCGTGGATGGCCTCGGCATGTTGTTGCATCAGGCCCGCCCTGGCTTTTCCCGCTGGTTCGGCCACGAGCCGGACGTAACCGATGCCCTCTATGCCGCTATCGTAAAGGATCTTGTGCCGTGACCCGTCCTGTCTTTGTCATTGGCCTGACCGGTTCCATCGGAATGGGCAAGAGTACGGCGTCCTCAATGCTGAAAAGCATGGGTCTGCCCATATTCGATGCGGATGCAACTGTGCATGGCCTGATGGCAAAGGGCGGCGCTGCCGTCGCTGCTGTAGAGGCGGCTTTCCCTGGCGTCGCGGTCGATGGTGCGGTCAGTCGCCCGGAGCTCGGCAAGCGTGTGTTTGGCAATGATCCAGCCCTGCGCCAACTGGAGCGTATTCTGCACCCCCGTGTCGGCCAGGCGGAACGCGCCTTCCTGGCCGGTGTTGCCAGACGGCGACTACGTTATGCGGTGCGTGATGTACCTTTGCTGTTTGAGACTGGCGGGGATAAACGCTGCGATGCAACCGTAGTAGTCTCTGCCCCAGCGCATATTCAGCGCGCGCGGGTGTTGGCCCGGCCCGGCATGACCGAAGAGCGCCTGAACCTTATTCTGGCAAAACAAATGCCCGATGCTAAGAAACGCCAACGCGCCGACTATGTCGTGCCGTCTGGGCTAGGCCGCCGGGTTACGCGGGATGCCCTGGCTGCCATCTTGCGCGATATCAAAAGCCGGCGCGGCTAGGAGCCCAAACAATGCGCGAGATCGTCCTCGATACAGAGACCACCGGCCTGGACCCCTTGCATGGTGACCGGGTGGTGGAGATCGCTGCTCTCGAACTGCACAATCACATGCCAACTGGGGAACATTATCACTGCTACCTTAACCCCCAACGGGACATGCCGCAGGAAGCCTACAACGTTCATGGCCTGTCGGAGGCGTTCTTGTCGGACAAGCCTCTGTTTGCGGCAGAGGTAGACGGGTTCCTAAACTTTATCGGCAACGCGCCTTTGGTGATTCACAACGGCGCGTTCGATATGAAATTCTTGAACGCAGAGCTCTCGCGGATCAAACGGCCCAGCCTCTCCAATGATCGCATGATCGATACCCTGATGATCGCGCGCAAACGGTATCCAGGCTCTCCCGCCAGCCTGGATGCGTTGTGCCGGCGTTTTGGCGTCGACCTTTCCGTGCGGACCCTGCATGGCGCGCTGGTCGATTGCCAATTGTTGGCCGCGGTGTATCTGGAACTTGTGGGTGGGCGTCAGCCTGGATTGACGCTAGCGGCGGACGCTGGCCCTGTCAAACGCAAAGCCGGTCAAAGCGACGGCGATGCCGGCAATGGAATTATGGTTGAGCCCGACCAAGTCACAATCCGTCCACCACGGCTCCATGTGCCCGAACCGGCCGAATTGGAGGCCCATCGAGCCTTCATCGAAAAGGCCCTCAAAGACCCAATCTGGCTGCGCCAGTCGTCCTGAGGACCGCCTCTAGAGCATCTTCCGATCAATTTATCGGAATAAGATGCTCTAACTATTAGATTTAGAGCAGATCCCGATCCAAACGGATCGGGATCTGCTCTATTAGGAAGCCGTTACGCCTCTGGCGTATCGCCGGCTTGTGCCTCAGCGGAGGCTTTTTGCTGCGCGGCCATCCGCTGATACAGGGCAACGAAGTTCACCGGGTTCAGCAGCAGCGGCGGGAAACCACCGTCGCGGGTTGCGTTCGCGATAATGCCGCGCGCGAACGGAAACAGCATGCGTGGCCCTTCAATCATCACCAATGGCGAGATCTGATCGTCTGGCACAATCTTACCGATCTGACAGATGCCGGCATATTGGAGTTCAACCTCAAAGATTGTTCGGGTGTCCTTGGCAGCCTTCGCACCAACGCGGAGAATCACCTCGTACTGGCGCTCACCCAACTGTTTGGCATCGACGTTCATGTCGACGGTAATGTTGGGGTTGTTGCCCATCTCATTAAGGCTTTGCGGGGCATTCGGGTTCTCGAACGAGAAATCCCGAACGTATTGAACCGCGATAGCCAACGGCGCTTCGGGTGCCTCGGCGGGAGTGGGCGGGGTTGGCGTATTCATGATGATGGGCTTTCTGTAAGCGATTGCAGCGGCGAGGCAAGGCAACCTGCCAGCCAAATAATCTCAGGCGGCTAGCATGAGCTTTGCGTCGTCTCAACTAGGCGTTTGGCCGCTAGAGCTAGAGTGCGCAGGTCAGATCAGGGCTTCTGCCATGGATTGTCATCGCGGATTAGCGGCGGTTTACCCGGTGGTTTGGCGGGTGGATCGCGTCGGTTCGGATCGCTGGTCGACACCACCTCAAAGTCCGCATCAACGATATCCACATTCTGCCCATCGCCAGCGTGACTCGGCCCATAGGGGCCATGCTGCGGGCCGCCCCTCCAGGTGGAGTGCATCCGCACCCGCGCTGCTACTACCCGTCCCAGGGTGTTACCTGTCCACGGCAACAGCAGTAACAGCCCCATGCCATCGGTGATGAAGCCGGGAACGATCAAAAACATGCCGGCAAAAGCCAGCCGAATACCAGTCAGAATAGCACCGACGGGGATTTCTCCCTCAGCCTGCGCGGCTTGAGCCTGACGGACGGCGGCCAAGCCTTGGCGCTTGACCAATATAATCCCAATGGCCGCGCTGGCAAAAATCCAGGCAAGCAGCCACCAAAATCCGAACGCGATACCGGCTTGTACCAGCAGCACGATTTCCAGAATCGGTAGTCCAATGAAAAGTGCGAACGCTAGCATACTTGCCCTTTCGGCAACGACCGCCTATGTGTGATCCATCCCTTGCGCACTAGCTGCAATCCTTGCCAAGCTGGGCGCAAAGTCGAGCATCGCACGAACGGCCGATCATCTCGAACGTGTGCCGGCCCGTCGCGCGCTTCGGCCGCGGGCAAGGTGGAGCGTTTGTAATGGATGGCGGATCAGCCTTCTTAGAGATTTTGTTCTTCGGCATGGTTGCGGCCTTTCTGGTCTTGCGACTGCGTAGTGTACTGGGCAAGCGCGTTGGCCATGAGCGCAAGCCGCAGGCCGATGGTGATACGCCGGTCAAACACGATGCGCCAGCAAACGAGGATAACGTGGTGGCGATGCCAACCGCGCGCAACCTCTCCGATCCGGTGCAGCGTGGTTTGGCGGATATCGGCCGTGCCGATCACACGTTTGATCCTGATGGTTTTGTCGCTGGCGCCAAAACCGCATTCGAGTTGATTCTGAACGCTTTCGCCAACGGCGATCGCGATACATTGCGCTCGCTGACCAGTGGCGACGTGTTCGCCATGATGGATGGTGAGATGAGCCGTCGTGAATCGCGGGAAGAAACCTTGGAATCCACTTTGGTCCGTATCCGTGAGGCCAAGATCCTCGACGCCAGCCTCGTAGGTTCAATGGCGCAGGTTACGGTCAAGATTGGCTCTGAGCAGATCAACGTGTCGCGTGACGGCGAAGGTCACGCCATTCAGGGCCAGCATGGCGTGGTCGATTCCATCACGGATATCTGGACCTTTGCCCGCGATGTATCGTCCAAAGACCCAAACTGGGCTCTGGTCGAGATTCAGGAACCTGAAGACGAGGACTGAGCCGCACCGGGCGCGCCATTGCATGCGCGGCATGGCACTTTTAGGCGGCGCCTTCCTGGCGGCAGTTCTTAGCGCTAGCGCCATATTTGGCACCATTGTGCGAGCAGCGCCGCCGCCAAACAGCGCGGTCGAGAGCTTGCCCGGTTGGAGCAGTGACGCGCTGGCCGGTTGGTTGCAGGCTTGGCAGCGCTCATGTCAGCGCAAGCCTTGGAAAAATGCACAATCGGTGGATTCCCATGCGTGGCAGGCCGCCTGTCGCGCAGCGCGTGGACGGAAAACCGTCTCCGCCGATTTGGTTGCCCGCTATTTTCACGTGAAACATGTTGAGCCATCCGCCTTTGTCACCGGCTATTTTGAGCCGATTTTGGAAGGCGCGCGCCGCCAAGGGCCGCAACATCAGGTCCCACTCTACGCCAAACCGGCAGATGCCAGCCTGGCCCGATTGCCCCGCGCCGCGATTGATGCCGGCGGCCTCGCGAACCGAGGTCTGGAGTTGGCTTGGCTGGCAAGCCCGGTAGACGCGTTCTTCCTGCACATTCAAGGATCCGGCCAGGTACGGTTCGCTGATGGAACCAGCGTGCGGGTTGGCTATGCTGGGAATAACGGCCACACCTATCGGGCCATTGGGCGCGATTTGGTCGCCATGGGAGCCATCACGCGGTCTGCCGTATCGATGCAGACGATAGCCACCTGGCTCCACTTGCATCCACGGGAGGCGGCCTCCGTCATGCAAAAGAACCCGCGCTATATCTATTTCCGCGCGATCTCAGGCGATGGTCCGGTGGGTGCGCAAGGCGTTGCACTGACGCCAGAGCGATCATTGGCAGTTGACCGGAACCACATTCCATATGGCCTGCCTGTCTGGCTCGATCTGGACCATCCAGACGCTGGTGCGCATCGCCTCCAACGCTTGGTCGTAGCGCAGGATACAGGCAGCGCCATCAGTGGTGCTGGTCGGGCGGATTATTTTTGGGGTGCAGGAGAGCGTGCGGCAAACCTTGCGGGTCGCATGCAATCGCATGGTCAGCTATATGTGCTCTGGCCGCGTCGGGTGACCCCATAAACATGACGCTACAAAATACTGCACGGCATCATCGGACAGCGATGGCCAATGCCAGAACAAAGGGATCAGAGGCATGCTGAAAATCTTGGGCCGAAACAATTCGGTCAATGTCATGAAAGTGACCTGGGCTGCCGAGGAACTCGGGCTGCCGTTCGAGCGGGTCGATATTGGCGGTGAATTCGGCGGCAATGATCAGCCGGACTATTTGGCGATGAACCCGAACGGCAAAGTGCCAACGATTATCGACGGCGATCTGGTCCTGTGGGAATCGAATGCCATCGTTCGCTATTTGACGGCGAAACACGATATGGGCGGCCTGTGTCCGCAAGATCTGGGCGTGCGCGCCGATCTGGACCGCTGGATGGACTGGAGCCATACAGAGTTGTCCAACCCGATGCGCGACGTGTTCTGGGGCCTGGTCCGCACTCCACCGGAAAAGCGCAACCACGATCAGATCAAAGCGGGCGTTGTCGGCGCTGCTGCGGCTTTCCGCAAGCTAGATGCGCGCCTTGAAGGCCGACCATTCGTCGGCGGCGATAAACTAACCATGGCGGAATTCCCGCTCGGCGGGTTCGTACATCGCTGGTTCGGTTGCCCAATTGAAGATCGCCCGGAGGACATGCCGAACCTGCGCGCCTGGTATGACCGGCTCTGCGCCCGCCCGGCATTCCGCAAGCACATCGCCGACATTCCGATCACCTAAAAAGGCATTTGTCGGGACTATGAGCAACAATGAGGTCGATCAAGCCCTGTATGAGCGCATTTGGTATGCACATCGGGACCAAAAGCTATTGATCGGGATCGATCTGCGCCATTTCAACAAGGCGGGATCGCCGACCTATCATCAGAAAGACAACGCGCTGCCGTTGGTTGCGACGCTCTGTTGTTGCACCACCGCCTGGATGCTGGGCGGTTGGGTCTGGGCCCTGGCGATATTGGGGAGCGGTATCATCTTGATGCTGACAACGATCAACGTCTGGGTCATGCACCGACTCAGGGCTCGGACGATGGGCGTGGCATTGGCCGGCTTGGATGGTTGGCTTATGCTCTGGCGCCATGGCGGCGTCAGCTTGCGCCTGCCTCAGGAAGAAGCTGGGGAGATCAAGGCACCGGATGGCGACTGGCGCGCCTTTGCTCGGCAAAAGCTGCAGGCCGTGCGGGACTAGTGCGATGGCAGCCCGACGACGAAGATTAAGCGCAGAAGAACAGGATCTCTGGCAACATGTAGCGGCCTCAATCAGCCCCTTGCAGCGTCGACCTTTGGCGGCATTGGCGGATGCGCCGCTTTTGGTGCGCTCGCCAGCTGACGCATCTGGGGCGAGCCAGACACCGCCGGTTAAACCCAATTTTCGGCGAATTCTCCAAGAACCAGCGCCACCGCCAAGCAATGTTTCCGCGGCAACTTCACCGCCAGGTCTGGACAAACGTACTGTCCAGCGCTTACGTAGGGGCAAGCTGCCTGTCGAAGGCCGATTGGACCTCCACGGCATGACGCAGGCGCAGGCGCATGGTGCGCTGCAGCGTTTCATCAGTGCCAGCCGGGCAATGAACCGGCGGACAGTATTGGTGATAACCGGCAAAGGCTGGGACCCGATGGCGAAACGACCGGAAGAGGCTATGGGCGTGCTGCGCCGTGCAGTGCCACGCTGGTTGACGACTCCGCCGTTGAGCCTGCACGTCGCTGGTGTGAGTGATGCTCACGTCAAGGATGGCGGAACCGGCGCTTTGTATGTATTGCTGCGGCGAACACGTCGGATCAAACCTTAAACTTAGAGATTGAGTAAAGAATGACGCCCGCTGCGAGGGTTGCCACCTCCATTGAAATTCTGACCGCTATCGCGTCCACAGACCAACCTGCGGACCGCGTAGTCAGTAGCCAGTTGCGCTTTAGGCGTTTTATGGGCTCCCGCGACCGCAATGTCGTGGCCAATCAGGTGTTCCGCGTGCTGCGCCACCGTTCCCGCTATGACTGGTGGCTGGCCCAGGCGCACTTGCCGCCAATGCCGCGTGGCTGGGTCATCATTGACCAGGCCGTGCACGCGCCAACCTTGTTCAACAGCTCGTTTACCGGTGGGCGCTATGGCGCGCGACCGCTGAACGGTGCTGAGGCACAATTGGCGCTGGCCGTGATCAATAACGGTCTGACCCCAGAAGATATGCCTTGGTATATCCGCGTGGAGGTGCCGGAATGGGCGGCGGCAGAGCTGGCCCGCTCCCTCGGCGATCAGGTTGAGGTTGAGATGGAGGCCATGCTGCATCAGGCCCCGCTAGACCTGCGTGCCAACACGCTGATGATCGAACGCGACGCCGCTATCGCTGCCCTGGCCGAAGAAGGCATTATGGGTCAGCCGACCAAATATTCTGCCCTTGGCATCCGTGTCGAAGGTCGTCCGGCGCTCAGCACCATCCACGCGTTTAAGGATGGCTTGGTTGAGGTTCAGGACGAAGGCTCGCAATTGCTGGCGGCATTGGTGGGTGCCCAGGCCGGCATGCACGTGCTCGACCTCTGCGCTGGTGCTGGCGGTAAGGCCCTCGCGCTTTCGGCGATGATGGGCAACCGCGGCCGGGTCTCAGCCTGCGATATTTACGAAGGCAAACTGGAACGGGCGCGCGAACGGATGCGCCGTGCCGGTGTGCAGAACGCGCGCTGCCGTGCCATTACGGGCACCAGCGACCCCTGGCTCAAGCGTCACAAGTGGGACTTTGACCGCGTGTTGGTCGATGCGCCGTGCTCCGGCACTGGCACATGGCGTCGCAACCCGGACGCTCGTTGGGGTCGCAAAGGCACAGATCTCGACGAAATCACTGAGATTCAGCGTTCGCTGCTGCACCGTGGCTCGTCTCTGGTGGTTCCAGGCGGTCGGGTTGTCTACGGCACCTGTTCGATCCTGTTGCGTGAGAATGAGGATATCATCGCCGATTTCCTCAAGACCCATCCGGATTTTACCCTGGTGCCAGCGTCCAGCGTATTGCCAGATGCTGCCACAGGCGAATTCCTCAAACTCACCCCAGCGCAACATGACACCGACGGTTTCTTCGGCGCTGTCCTGCAGCGTGACGATGATTTCGCGGAACCAGTCGCAGCAACCTGATCACGGGATCTGCCATTTTCGGAGCCGTTTTCGGATTGGGCCCTGCTCCTGTCTTTGAGGATATAAGCGATGAAGTTCGGCGTATGCGTGATGGCCAATATCGATGAGATTGGCTTCTTCAGCCACTTGGAAACCCTCGGCTATAACTCTGCCTGGGTCGCCGACAGTCAGATGCTGTTTTCTGACTGTTACGCCGTTCTGGCATTGGCGGCTGGCCAAACCACCAAGCTGAAGCTGGGAACCGGCACGGCGATTACCGGCACCCGCATAGCTCCAGTGCAGGCTGCGGCTGCGGCGACGCTGAACCGGATTGCGCCCGGCCGAATTCACATCGGCATTGGCACCGGCAACACAGCCATGCGCACCATGGGTCAACGCCCGATGCGGATTGCCGAGTACCGCGCCTATCTCGAAACGCTCTCGGCACTGCTGCGCGGCGAGACGGTGGACTACGCCTATAACGGCGAAACCCGACCTGTCCGTCTGCTGATGCATGATGAGACGGGTTACATGAACCTAAAGCCAAAAATCCCGCTCTATGTCTCTGGTTTTGGCCCGCGCGCTATGGGCTTGGCTGGCGAGTATGGCGACGGCCTTGTGTTCGCCATTCCGCCGCGCGGCGTTGCGGTGCCAGAGGCAATGGCGCATGTCCGCCAAGGAGCAGCCCGCTCGGGCCGTGATATTGGCAGTGATTTCCTGAACTGCGCCTTGGTCAATATCGCTCTGCTAGAGCCAGGCGAGGCCGTTGATTCCGACCGCGTTAAGCGCCTGATCGGCCCGAACGTCATGGCCAGCGTCTATTATTTCTACGACGAAGTGCACGAGCGCGGCGTCGAAGTCCCTGACTTCCTCAAGCCGCTGTGGTCACGCTATTGCGCCCTGGTGGAGGATACCGCACCAGAACTCCGCCACTTGCGCACTCACGAATTCCACTACACCTACCTGCATCCGGGCGAGGCGGAGTTGATCGACGCGGACTTGATCCGCGCCACCTGTCTGGTGGGCACCGCCGATGTACTGGTTGAGCAAATTCAGGACCTGGAGGCCCAGGGCCTACAGGAAATCATGTGGGCGACCGCAGTGGATGCCAAATGGCGTTTCGCCGAAGACTTCGCCAAGCAGGTGATGAGCCGTTTTTAAACGGACCCAGACTGTGTGAAAACTAACCGCCGGCGAAATTTGCGAGAACTTCGTTTCAAATCTCTGCGTTTGGCCGGTAATCTTCCTGCTTTGAAGGGTCATTTGACCACGTGGCGGAAAAATATTCTCTGCTGTTTACGAGTTTTA
>CALKDI010000013.1 GCA_938084065.1 uncultured Alphaproteobacteria bacterium | reverse complement strand
TAGATCCGCAGCAACAGCGGCCCGCCCGGCCCATCCATTGTTCGCTCTTCTACCGCAGCGACGCTTGCAGCCGGCGCCATCGCCGACACGCGCGCGGCATATTGCTTGCGCGCCACGTCTACAGGCAACGTGTGGGTATCTGGCACTCCGCTGCCGCGGTTCAATAACGCTTGGATTTGCGGATCGACGGGCATGGCAATTTCCTTCGCACGAGCTGTTTGACTTTGCTTGAGGTCACTATGGCCGCATCGCCCGCCCGACTCAATTCCGGAGGAGATCGCCGCCTAGATCACACCCATGCGCTTAGCGATCACCGTGCGCATAATCTCGGACGAGCCGCCACCAATGGGGCCAACGCGGGCGTCGCGATAAAGCTGGCTCATGCGGCCATCCATGTAGCCAGCGCCGCCCATGATTTGCACGCCCATGTCGGCAACCGTCATGTTATGCTCAGTCGCGACCGTCTTGGCGATGGAGGTTTCCAGCACTGGGTCCTCGCCCGCATCCAACATGTCGGCCACGCTGAAGGTGTGCAGCCTAGCGGTCTCCGTCATCATCGCCATGTCGGCGAATTTGTGGGCAATGGATTGGAATTGCGTGATGGTCTGGCCGAACGCCTTGCGCTGCGTCGCCCAATCCTTCGCAATCTCGATGATCTTGATCATCTGCCCGGCACTGGCCGCGGCCAGCAACATGCGCTCCATATTCAGGCCGCGCATCAGCAAGGGCCAGCCGCGGTTTTCCTCACCAATCAGATGGGAGGCGGGCACCCGCACATCGTCCAAGAATACTTCGTTCGGCAGAGACGTGCGCCGGCCCATCGGGTTTAAGTTGCGGATGGTGACGCCCGGCAGCTTGGTATCCAGCAAGAACAGGGAGAGGCCCTTGTGGCCTGCCTCAGGGTCAGTCTTGGCCGTGATGACCAGATAGTCAGCCACATGCGCGTTGGTGATAAACACCTTTTGGCCGGTGATGACATAGTCGCCGCCATCCCTCTTGGCTCGCGTCAAGATCGCCGCCGCATCCGATCCGCCAGAGGGCTCTGAATAACCAACCGCCATCCGCAGCTTGCCGGCAATCAGCTTGGGCAGCAGCTCACGTTTCATCCATTCGTTGCCATGGAATTGCAGGTGCAGCCCGCCGTAAATCACGGTCGTCATGAATGCGGAGGTGATGCCGGCGTGATGATAGCCCAGCGCCTCAATAAACACCGCCAGATCTTTGTTGGAAGCCGCGGCACCACCATGGCCTTCCTCAAACGGCAGCGACAGCCATCCAGCCTCCGCCAGCGCTTGAAACGCCTCGGCCGGGTATTCGCTATTGGCTTCCAGGTCCAAAATCTTGGCCTCTGGCAGCACGCGGTTCAACGTGCCCAGCACCGAATCGCGCATCATCACCTGCTCGTCGGTGAAGCCAAAACTCTTGTAGGGCACGCTAAGCCCGCCGGTCTTTCGGGTGATTCTGACCGTCGAACGGGATGATGGTCAGGCCCGGGCGCAGGCTCGCAAAAGCATCCAGCACACGCGCATTAACGGCATAGCGCTCCGGCGCCGTCCGCGGACGGTTCAGCACGTGGATGCCGCAATGCTTGCAGAACCAATGATGCGCGGTTTTTGAGCCGAATTGGTACAAGTTCAGATCATCCTGGCCTTGCACGATTTCCAGCTCAGCTTCTTGGGCGCCGACGAGCAAAACACCCTTTTTGGTGCAAAGCGAGCAATCGCACTCAACAGCTTCCGCTATCGGAGACTGCCGATGCACGACAAACCGCACGGCGCCGCAGTGGCAACTTCCGGGATAGTCATGCATGGCAGAGTCCCTTTCCGAAAGACCGTCGTCAGACGTATTCGACGCTCATCACCTCATAGAAGCGGGAGCCAGATGGTGCATTCACCTCAATCTGATCACCGGCTTCCTTGCCTATCAACGCGCGAGCCATCGGCGACGTCACAGAAATGCGCCCGTTTTCAATGTCAGACTCATCAGCGCCGACAATCTGGAACACAGACTCGTCTTCCGTGTCTTCATCCAGGATTTTGACCGTTGCGCCGAATTTCACATTCGTCGACCCAGCCATGCTGACCGGATTGATGATCTCGGCACGGCTGGTCTTGTCCTCAAGCTCAGCAATCCGGCCCTCGATAAAGGCCTGCTTTTCTTTGGCCGCGTGATACTCAGCGTTTTCCGACAAATCCCCGTGGGCACGCGCTTCGGCGATTGCCCGGATAACCTTTGGCCGATCTTCCGATTTCAGCCGACGCAGTTCTTCCTCCAGCCGCTTATGGCCTTCAGGCGTCATGGGAACCTTGTCCATGCAAATTTCTCCAAACCACTTGAGCGAGCGAAGCTATTGCTCGCTCGCCAATTCAACCATCCTGTTCGTTATCTGCCTAGATCCCGCTTATTTTGCGGTGTCGGCATCGTCCAATCTACGTCATGCATCTTAGAACGATGCATTAAAATAGTCTTGCAGAGGCAAAACTTCAAGTTCGCCTTCACGTAATGCCGAAATCGCCTCCACCGCAGCGCGCGCGCCGGCAATCGTGGTGTAGTAAGGTATGCGGTCCGAAAGCGCCGCCCGCCGCAGACTGAACGAGTCCGTGACCGACTGTTTGCCTTCAGAAGTATTGATCACCAGGCTGACATCGCCATTTCGGATGACATCTACGATGTGCGGACGTCCCTCCAAAACTTTGTTCACCCGCGTTACGTCCAAACCTTCCGCCTGCAGCGCCCGTTGGGTACCGCCAGTGGCAATCAGTTTGAAACCCATCTCTGCCAACCGTCGAGCCGGCGCGACGATCGCCGCCTTATCCTTTTCACGGACCGAGAGAAACACGGTTCCCTCGCTCGGCAACATGGCGCTGGCGCCCAACTGGGATTTGGCGAAGGCGCGACCAAAATCGCGATCAATGCCCATAACCTCGCCGGTTGATTTCATCTCTGGGCCCAGCAAGGTGTCGACGCCTGGGAAGCGCGCGAAGGGGAAAACCGCCTCTTTGACCGCGATATGGTCGGGATTGAGATTGATCGGCGGGAAGGTCACCAATTTCTCACCAGCCATCAGCCGCGCTGCGATTTTGGCGATGGGCATACCAATTGCTTTGGCCACGAAGGGCACCGTGCGGCTGGCGCGAGGATTAACTTCCAGAATATAGATCTGGTGCTTGCCGTCTTCGACCCGAACCGCGAACTGTGTGTTCATCAGACCGACAACCTGCAGAGCCTTGGCCAATTTCTCCGTCTGCACGATGATTTCGGCTATCGTCTCTGCCGGCAGCGAGTACGGCGGCAGCGAGCACGCGCTATCACCGGAATGCACACCGGCTTCCTCGATATGCTCCATAATGCCGGCAACGCGCACGTCCGTGCCGTCAGCTAGAGCGTCGACGTCCACTTCGATAGCGTCGTTCAGATACGAATCGACCAGCACAGGGCTATCACCAGAAACCTGAACCGCCGTCGCCATATAATCTTGCAGGCCCTGTTGATCATGGACGATCCGCATCGCCCGCCCGCCCAGCACGTAGGAGGGACGCAACAGAACCGGATAGCCGATCACATCGGCCACCTTGATGGCTTGCTCCAAAGACGTCGCAATACCATTCGGCGGTTGACGCAACCCAAGGTCCTCGAGGAGCACCTGGAAACGCTCACGATCCTCGGCCAGGTCGATGGCATCTGGCGAGGTGCCGAGGATCGGTATCCCCGCAGCCTCTAACGCCTCCGCCAGCTTCAGTGGCGTCTGGCCACCGAATTGTACGATGACGCCCTTGAGCGTCCCATTCGACTGCTCCACCCGCGCGATCTCAATCACGTCTTCGGCGGTCAGCGGCTCGAAATACAGACGGTCGGCGGTGTCGTAATCGGTCGAGACGGTTTCCGGATTGCAGTTGACCATGATCGTCTCATAGCCGGCCTCTTGCAGCGCAAACACAGCATGGACGCAGCAATAATCGAACTCGATACCTTGACCGATCCGATTTGGCCCGCCGCCCAGGATCATGATCTTTGTCCGGTCGGTCGGCTCTGCCTCACACTCCGGCTGGATCGATCCGTCACCCTCATAGCAGGAATAGAAATAAGGTGTTTCGCTGGCGAACTCCGCCGCACAGGTATCAATGCGTTTGTAGACCGGATGCACGTCCAACTGAGTACGCAGCGCGGAGACCGCAGCCTCTTTCACGCCAGCCAACTCTGCCAGCCTCGCATCAGAAAAGCCCATGCGCTTCAATTGCCAAAGGCCCTGAGCATCCGCGGGCAGGCCATTAGCCTTAATCCCAGCCTCCACCGTAACAATCGCCTGAACCTGCTCCAGGAACCAAGGGTCATACTTACAGGCCGCCTGGATCGTCTCAGTTGTCAAACCGGCGCGGTAGGCCTGGGCAATGGTCAACAGCCGGTCTGGCCGCGGCTGCGCCAGAGCGGCAATGATGGCGTCCGGCTCGTTGCCGCCAGGGATATCCACCTCATTCAGGCCATTCAGGCCTGTTTCCATCGACCGAAGCGCCTTTTGCAGAGATTCCGCAAACGACCGGCCAACCGACATCGCCTCACCGACGGATTTCATTGATGTTGTCAGTGTTGGGTCGGCGCCCGGAAACTTCTCAAAAGTGAAGCGGGGCATTTTGGTGACGACATAGTCGATGGTCGGCTCAAACGAGGCCGGTGTCACCTTGGTGATGTCGTTGTCGAGCTCGTCCAGCGTGTAGCCAACCGCCAGCTTGGCCGCGACCTTAGCAATCGGGAACCCGGTCGCCTTGGATGCCAGCGCAGAGGAGCGCGAAACCCGCGGGTTCATCTCGATCACCACCAGGCGGCCGTTCTCCGGATTGACCGCGAACTGCACATTGGACCCACCAGTGTCGACACCGATCTCGCGCAGGCATGCGATTGAGGCATCCCGCATGATCTGGTATTCTTTGTCCGTCAGCGTCAACGCGGGCGCGACCGTCACAGAATCGCCGGTGTGGACGCCCATAGGATCGATGTTTTCGATGGCACAGATGATGATGCAGTTGTCGGCGTGGTCACGCACGACCTCCATCTCAAACTCTTTCCAGCCGAGCACGCTCTCCTCGACCAGCACCTGCGACGTCGGAGAAATATCGAGGCCGCCGCGCACAATCTGCTCAAACTCGTCGCGGTTGTATGCAATACCGCCGCCTTGCCCGCCTAGTGTGAAAGAAGGCCGGATAATCGCTGGCAGTCCAACCAGTTCCAGCGCTTCCTTGGCTTCGTCCCAGGTGTTGGCAATCTGGCTTTTCGGCGATTCTAGCCCGACGCGGGTCATGGCATCACGGAACAGCAGCCGATCCTCGGCCTTGGCGATGGCGTCGCGCTTAGCGCCGATCAACTCAACCTCAAACTCTGCCAGTGTGCCATTATCAGCCAGCGCCAGCGCTGTATTCAGCGCGGTCTGGCCGCCCATGGTTGGCAATAGCGCGTCCGGGCGTTCCTTAGCGATAATCTTGCGGACGATCTCCGGCGTGATCGGCTCAACGTAAGTGGCGTCGGCCAAGTTCGGATCAGTCATGATCGTCGCCGGATTTGAGTTCACCAGAATGATCCGGTAGCCCTCTTCCCGCAGCGCCTTACACGCCTGAGCACCTGAGTAGTCGAACTCACACGCTTGGCCGATGACAATCGGACCAGCGCCGATAATCAGAATGGACTTGATGTCTGTGCGTTTTGGCATGGGACTCTAGTTCGCCTGATCGATAGCTTGAATGAAACGCTTAAAGAGATAGTGGCTGTCGTGCGGACCCGGCGACGCCTCAGGGTGGTATTGGACCGAAAACACCGGACGCCCCTCAACCTGAAGCCCTTCGAGCGAGCCATCAAACAGCGACACATGAGTCGCGCTGACGCCAGCCGGCAGGCTATCCTGGTCAATAACGAAGCCATGGTTCTGGCTGGTAATCTCAACCTTCCCGGTCGCCAAATCCTTGACCGGATGGTTCGCCCCGCGATGGCCGATCGCCATCTTATGGCTCTTGGCACCCAATGCGAGGGCAAGCAACTGGTGCCCCAAGCAGATACCAAACGTCGGCAGGTTGTGCTTCAGCAGAGCCTGCAATGTCGGCACCGCGTGCTTTGCAGTAGCGGCTGGATCACCCGGGCCGTTGGCCAGAAATAGGCCATCAGGCTTGTGCGCCAGGATCTCCTCAGCCGTCGCGGTGCAAGGAACCACAGTCACCCGACACCCAGCGCTGGCCAGCCGCCGCAAAATGTTGCGCTTGGCACCATAATCGATGGCAACCACATGGCGTTTTGGCTCAGTCTGTTCGCCAAATCCACTGCCTAATACCCAAGACGTTTCCGTCCATTCATAAGTTTGGGTGCATGAGACCTCACGCGACAGGTCCATGCCTTCCAACCCTGGCCACTCCTGGGCAGCGGCCATGGCGCCTGCGATATCAATTACACCGTCTGGTGCGTGAACGATGACACCGTTCGGCGCGCCATTATCGCGGATGCGGCGGGTCAGGCGGCGGGTGTCGATGCCGGCAATGCCAACCACCCCACACCGGTCCAGCCAGGCATTCAAATGCTCAGCGGCGCGGAAATTGGAGGGCTCGGTGATATCCATCCGCAGCACACAACCACGCGCGGCTGGTGTACCGGTTTCGATATCCTCCGCGTTCGCGCCAACGTTGCCGATGTGCGGGAAGGTAAAGGTAATGATCTGACCCGCAAAGGATGGATCGGTCAGGATTTCCTGATAACCGGTCATTGAGGTGTTGAAACACACCTCACCAACCGACTGACCAATCGCGCCAACCCCCTTACCCCAGAAGATCGACCCATCGGCCAGGATCAGCGCAGCGGTCGCGCCGCGCGGCTGTATGGCGCCGGACGTTGGCGCATTCGAGTGTGTTGTATCTGACATCAGACCTTCGTCGGGCCAAAGCGAGGCGGAACATTGCCACTTGGCGGCAAAACCAGATTCGGTTTCACCTTGCTTGACGGCAAGGCCTAACCACTCCTATGAGAGGGCGTTCCAAGCGCGTCAGCTAAGAGAGTTTGATAGGCGTTATTCGCCCCAACGTCAAGAAGTAGGGCCAGCGTTAACACCTATAATTTCAATATGTTAGCGAGTTGGACGAAATGTCCCCAATCAGCCCAAAAATCGCACGGGCTGAATCGCTTGCCCCGTTGAGCCGGCCACCCAGGCAAGGAGACCAAAACAATGCTGCGCACCAAACTCAGCCAAATGTTAAAAGATGCCATGCGCGCGAAAGATCAGCCGGTGGTTTCGACCTTGCGCCTGATCTCTGCCGCCATAAAGGATCGCGATATCGCGGCCCGTTCGGACGGCATCACCGACGGCGTTAGCGATGACGATGTCATCGTCCTTTTGCAGAAGATGATCAAACAGCGCCACGAATCGATCCGCATGTACGAAGAGGGCGGACGCCTCGAACTGGCACAACGGGAGCAGGATGAGATCGTGATCATCGAAGGCTTTCTGCCCAAGCAGCTTGATGAGGCCGAGATCGCCAGCACAGTCGACGCCATGATTGCGGAATTGGGCGCCAGCGGCATGAAAGACATGGGCCCGTTGATGGCCGCCCTGCGTGAGCGCTACGCTGGCGTCATGGACTTCGGCAAAGCCAGCGGCGTCGCCAAATCCCGACTAAACTAGCCACCGAAAGCACATTTAGCCTGGCAGCACATAGAATATGAGCCTCCCCCCCGACTTCCTCGACGAATTGCGAACCCGGGTGCCGGTGTCCGATATTGTGCGGCGGCGGGTGCAATTGCGCAAACAGGGGCGGGAATGGGCGGGCCTCAGCCCCTTCAACAAGGAAAAAACGCCGTCCTTCTTCGTTAACGACGAGAAACGTTTTTACCACTGCTTTTCATCCGGCAAACACGGCGATGTCTTTTCATTCTTGATGGATGTCGAGGGCCAGACGTTCCGTGAGGCGGTGGAGACGGTCTCCGAACTGGCAGGCATGGAGATCCCGGCTGAAGGCCCGGAAACCGTGGAACGCCGCCGGGCTGTCAAAAGCGCGCAGGAAACTCTGGCCATAGTCGCCGACTATTATGAGTCGCAACTGCGCATGCCCGCCGGCCGCGAGGCGATGGCATACCTGAAAGACAGAGGCCTCGACGACGCCACCATACGCCGCTTCCGCCTTGGCTACGCCCCTGCTGCGTACGGCAGTTTGGCCGCTAGTATTGCCCCAGACGGCATTACGCAGGACCAACTGGTCGATTCCGGTCTGATGAAACGGCGCGATGACGGCCGAGCCACAGACTATTTCCGCGACCGCATCATGTTTCCCATCACGGACCGTCAGGGCCGTGTGATCGGCTTTGGCGGCCGCGCCCTGGGCGATGCCCAGCCGAAATACCTGAACTCACCTGAAACACCCGTCTTTCACAAAGGCAGCGTGCTTTATGGTCAAGCCTCAGCCCGCGAAGCCGCCCACAAGACCGGGCGCGTTTTGGTGGTCGAGGGCTATATGGATGTCATTGCACTAGCCCAGGCCGGCCTAAGCGAGGCCGTAGCACCGCTCGGCACGGCTATTGGGGAGGACCAAATCCGCCTACTTTGGACTTTAGCTGCTGAGCCTGTGATCTGCCTCGAC
>CALKDI010000012.1 GCA_938084065.1 uncultured Alphaproteobacteria bacterium | reverse complement strand
ATGGTTCGCTAACGGATGAAATCCGGCCATAAGAGCCTTTTTCAACGGGCTGTTAGCAGGACATTGTTCGGCGTCGTGCCGCAACAACCAATCCGCCGACGCCAACGAGCAGCAGAGGCAATGTTGCCGGACCTGGAACCGATGCGGTGAAATCGCTGTATTCCAGCGGTCCAAAACCAGTGCCAGCCCCATTGTGGAATGCGCCGAAACTGCTGACGGCACCGCCAGCGCCAAACGCAGATTGGCCCAAAACATACGTGGAGGCAAATGAACCGACACCAGATTGTTCAATAGAAACATCAATAGAATAATCAGTTCCGACGGTATTCAGCGCAATCGTAAAGTCAATCGGCGTAGTATTTGCGGTGAAACCAATGTTTATGTTGCCAGTGTAGCCACCTGGACTGACCAATGAAGTTCCAAGGTTCACCGGATCGTACCGAAATGCACTTCCTGGAAATCCAGTATGGACAAGGAAATAGACATTCCCCACGGTCATTCCGAGATTATAGGCTCCGACACCGGAAGAGCCGGTAGAGGATGGATCTACCGTGCCGGAGAAGGTCATCGGCCCGTTGGCGGCATTGAACTCCAAACCCAGCGCCTGCTGGATACCGACACCAGTTTGCGCGCCTGCGGACTCGACCAAAGTACCGTCTGCCAGGTTGACCACCGTCGCATGAGCATGTCCAGCAAATGCAAGGCATGCAAAGATAGCCATAGTCTTAAAAAGCTTCATCCCGTCATTTCCTTTTGTGAATCGTAAATAAATCGTATTATTTTTCTCATTTTATGCTTAAAATTAGATTGATACCAAGGTATAAGATATCATTCTTAAATAAGAAGGCTAGCATTTAATCTAGAGTAATGCAATCGCAATTTCAACCATTATTTTGGTGGCACCCTGGGCTTTGCGGCTAAATCTGAGCCTGCACTTTTGCAACATTTCAACGGCCACCTGATCGATCCATTCGGTAAGATTTCTTGTCAGCCATGTGCCCAGCCCTCCGCCAACCTGTTCAGCCAAAGCTCGGGCGCAGGGGGCTTTCTGATGTAGCGATACCGCTATTGCGAGGGTAGAAGGGCAAACCCCACGCGCAGTTGTTGCAATCCAGAGGCATCATGCCAATTTATAGGTAAATAGTCCGCTGTCGTCTCCGGATCGATCATTGTTTTGGTACGGTTCGTTTAGGTTTGCGAATGCTCTTGTCGATGGTCTATATAAGTTGTTGAAATAAAACAAATTCACCGCACATGCTCTGCTGATTTTCAAACAATCCTTAACATTCGTGCGCGCACCCCTTAACACCTAGTGACTGCCCTCCACCGGATACAGAGAGCCCGCCCCGCCCATGCAGACCCTTCCCAATTTCGACTACGTGATCGTCGGCGGCGGCTCTGCCGGATGCGTGCTGGCCAACAGGCTGTCAGAGGACCCGAGCACCAAGGTTCTGTTGCTGGAAGCCGGCGGCAATGACAACTACATCTGGATCAAAATCCCGGTCGGCTATCTCTACTGCATCGGCAACCCCCGCACCGACTGGCTGTTTAATACCGCGGCGGAGAAGGGGCTGAATGGCCGCTCCCTCGGTTATCCGCGGGGCAAGGTGATCGGCGGCTGCTCGTCTATCAACGGCATGATCTACATGCGTGGCCAGGCCCGCGACTATGACACTTGGCGTCAACTTGGCAACACCGGCTGGGGCTGGGATGATTGCCTGCCCTATTTCCGCAAGTCCGAAGATCACTTCTCCGGCGAGACCGACCTGCATGGCTCCGGCGGCGAGTGGCGGGTGGAACCAGCGCGTATCTCCTGGGAGATCCTGGATGCCTTCGCCGACGCCTGCGTCGCCCACGGCATTCCCCGTACCACAGACTTCAACCAGGGCAATAACGAGGGCGTCGGCTATTTTGAGGTGAACCAGCGTTCCGGCTGGCGCTGGAACACCGCGAGCGCCTTCCTGAAACCAGTCAAGAGCCGCGCGAACCTGCAAGTTATGACCGGCGCACAGGCCGACCGGGTGCTATTTGAGGGCAACCGCGCCACCGGCATCGCCTTTATCAAGGATGGCCAGCCGCACCAAGTCTTGGCAGATGCCGAGGTGATCTTGACCGCCGGTGCCATCGGCTCACCGCACCTGCTGCAGGTCTCCGGCGTTGGCCCTGGCGCGGTATTGCAAGAGCACGGCGTTGCCGTCCAGCACGACATCCCCGGCATTGGCGAGAACCTGCAGGACCATCTGCAACTGCGCTGTGCTTACAAGGTGCAGGGCGTCAAAACCCTGAATCAGTCCTCCCAAGGCCTGTTCAACAAGGCGAAAATCGGCCTGGAATACCTGCTGACCCGCCGCGGCCCCATGTCGATGGCACCCAGTCAGCTGGGCGTCTTCACCAAGTCCGACCCCGCCCTCGAAACACCGGACCTGGAATACCATGTCCAGCCACTGTCCCTGAACAAGTTCGGTGAGCCGCTGGATACCTTTCCAGCCTTCACCGCCAGCGTTTGCAACGTGCGACCGGAGAGCCGTGGCACCGTGCGATTAGCCTCGCCAGAGGCACGCCAGCAGCCGGTGATCGCGCCAAACTATCTCTCGACCGAGGGAGATCGGCGGGTGGCGGCCCGCTCCATCCAGGTGACGCGGGAGATCGTCGGCCAGCTACCTTTAGCCAAATACCAGCCGGTGGAATTCCGCCCTGGCATGAGCTTCCAGTCCGACGAGGAATTGGCCAAGGCCGCCGGCGACATCGGCACCACCATCTTCCACCCGGTGGGCACCGCCAAGATGGGGCCAGAGGGCGACCGCATGGCCGTCGTCGACACCGAATGCCGGGTCTACGGCCTGGAGCGATTGCGCGTCATCGACGCCAGCGTCATGCCGACGATTACCAGCGGCAACACCAACTCCCCCACCATTATGATCGCGGAGAAAACCGCGGCTGCAATGAAGCGGGCGGCGAGGGGCTAGGCCCTACCGCTTTTTCATCTCTGTGATGATGCCGTAGTGCTGCGGTTGGCGGTGCAGATCGAAGTCGAACACGTTCTCCTTAATCTCCTTACAGAGATCGAGGTCGCAGGTCGCAACGATCAACTCATCACCGACAGTACTGGCTTGCGCTACGATCTCGCCGGTCGGCGCGATGATGCAGGATTGGCCCAGCAGCATGCAGCCTTCCTCTATGCCCGCTTTTGCGATGCCGACGACATAGGATCCGTTCTGATACGCGCCGGCCTGCATCGACAAATGGCTGTGAAAACTTTGCAAATGGTCGTGTTGTGGTACCGGCGCATAGGTGGTGGGCGTGTTGTAGCCCAGCATAATGACCTCCGCGCCCTGTAGCCCCATCACCCGATAGGTCTCCGGCCAGCGGCGGTCGTTGCAAATCGCCATGCCCATGGTGCCGCCCATGGTCTCAAACACCGGGAACCCAAGGTCGCCCGGCTCAAAATAGCGCTTTTCCAGATGCTGAAACGGCCGCCACGGCTCGTGCTCCGAATGGCCGGGCAGGTGGACCTTGCGGTACTTGCCAACAATCTCGCCGCTCTTATCGACCAGGATCGAGGTGTTGAAGCGCCGGCCTTCGGGCGTGCGTTCGGCATAGCCTAAGTAGAAGCCGATTCCCGCCGCCTTAGCCGCATCGAACAACGGCTGCACGTCGGCATTTGGCATGGCCGTCTCATAGAACGGGTTGAGGTCTGCCTCATCCTCAAAATACCACCTCGGGAAGAATGTGGTTAGCGCCAATTCCGGAAACACGACAACATCGGCACCACGCTTCTGCGCCTGCTCCAGCAACGCCACCATGCGCGCAACGCAAGACGCCCGCGTTTCATCCCGCGCAATAGGGCCGAGTTGCGCGCCGGCGATGGTTAGGTGGCGGTTGGGCATTGGGTGGCGTTCCTTGGTGATCAATGAATGTGGTTGGTCGCTTTGCATATCCTATCCGGCGACCGGTGTGCAATCTTACCGGGTGTCAATGACTTTACCGGTTTATCGAGATTGTAGGTCTCTATTTTCAACAATTTGGTACAGTCTGTTCGTTGGGATCACGCGGGTTTTAACGGTTGTTCATCGAGGAGAGCTAGGTGCCATGACAAGATGGATGGTATTTGTCGTGAAGACCATCATTGTTTGCGCCGTGCTGGTCGGAATTGCCGGCGGGGCGGCTGTCGCGGGATTGTTCGCGGTGTCTGCCGTTTCGGGACTCGGACCGAAGGCTGTGATGGAAAGCGCGCTGGCAAAGCTGCAGGGAATGGTTGGCTCTGGCGACGACAAGTTGGGTAACGTTACCGCCAATCTCGTGTCGCAACGAGGGGAGTTCAGCACAGCGTTTCAAGCGCTAGAAAGCCGGGTGGAGAGGTTAGAGCGCAAATCTGGCATCGCTGTACCGCTGCGGCAATCACAAAAAGCCAGTGGATTTGCGGGCACGCCGCTGGCATTGCCGCCGGTGGGAAACTCGCCTCCACCAGTGCGTTTCGGCGGTGCAGTCGCAGAAACGGATTTGGTTCTTGAACCACTTAGTTCCGTTCCAAAGTTCGATTACAGCCCGCCTGCAAAGGCCGATGTGTGCCTGGAAAGTTGTCAGTTCAACAACCTGGCAGCAGCCTATAAGGCTGCAAAACCCAACAGCAGTATTACGTTGGCACCGGGCTATTATCCTGAATGCCTCGTGGTTAAGAAGTCTGTTCTAATCGTCGGTCAAATCGGCCCCAATGGGGAGCGAGCACAGTTTGATTCACAATGCTCTGGCAAAGCCGCTTTTGTCATCAGCGCTCGCCAGTTCGAGTTGCGTGGTGTGTTGATCAGGGACATCAAAGTCCGTGATCGCAACGGAGCCTGCCTTCGCGTGGAACCAAAGACTGTCACATTTCGCGTCAACAATATCATCTGCCAAAACAGTGAGAATGGCATTATCGGATCGGCAGCGGGCGCTGTCTTTGTTGACAGTTCGTTGTTTTCTGGTGCGGGTGCCGGCGGACGGGCGCACGGCATCTATATCAATTCGGCGAAAGAATTGATCATCCGCAATACGATCTTTCATTCGACGAAAGGCCAAGGTCATACCGTAAAATCTGGTGCTGCCCGCACGATTATCCAAAACAGTGTGCTTGCCGCTCTCAACGGGGAAAACTCCCGCGCTTTGGATTTTTACGGTGGTGGCACGTTGATTGTTACCGGCAGTGTTCTGCAACAGGGCCCGAACTCAGAAAATCACGATTTGATTGCCTTGGCACGAGAAAGTCGCCGTGTGAACCTTTCGGCAGAACACATCGCGCTGTTTGAGAATAACCTGTTTATCTTCGATCACAAGCCGTCACGGTGTTGCCGCTGGTTGGCTACGGGGCGGGCATTGGGACCGGTGATCTTCCGCAACAACCGGCTGGTCAGCATCAACGACCATAAGTTCGAAGGCCTGAAGATGGAAAATAATCAGGAATTCGCCACCCGGTCGGATGCTGGTTTGCCTGAATATAATGGCGAACTGAACTCAATCCCAATGCCCACGGCCTGGAACCAGTGATCCCCATGCCTACTGCATCAACCCTCTGGCCTCGACGGTAAACACGCGCTCGACCCGGCCGTCGGCGATGCCGTGCACTGTGTTGAACAGGTTGGAGACGACGCAGGCGTGGTTTGGCACGACGTGGACTAATTCACCTACCGCTGGCTTTGCGCCGTTGCAGGCCGAGAGATCGACGACAGAGTGCTCCTCGCTCAGCATATGGATGACGGCGTTTGGGTATTCCCGGATATAGCCATGACCTGTCAGCCCGCCCATGTCGCTGGAAAGGGCCTTGGAGCCTGCGTCCAACACCGCCCGTGTATCGGTCGGGCGGCTGACGACGGTGGTCAGCACGTCCAGCGCACAGGTCTCCCAGGTCGCGGCACCGGCATCAACCATCATGCGGTCGTTGTAGATATAGGTACCAGCCCGGTGCTCTGTCGCGGTGGAGACCTCGTGCGCCTGCCAAATGTCTGGTGTGCCGCCGCTGGAGACGACCTCGCAGGTCAGGCCCGCCCGTTGGAACGTGTGCATGGCATCCGCCAGCCAGTCGCGCACCATCTCGATGTGGCGTTTCGGCGGATAGGTCATCAAGCCGCCAAAGTGCAGGCCGTCGGCTCGGTCGATCCATTGGGCTAGCTTGACTGCATAGCCTGCGGTCTGCACGCCGCAGCGCCCGCCGCCAGAATCGCACTCCACCAGCACGGTTAGTGGCGGTCCACCGGCGAAGGTGTCGGCCAGGCCGGCCAGCACAACCTCGTTGTCCGCCACCACCGACAGGCGGCATCGGGCTGCCAGCGCCTTCAATCGCGCCAGCTTGGCTGCGCCCAGAATGTTGTAGGTCAGCAGCACGTCCTCAATGCCAGCGGAGACCATTACCTCCGCCTCGCCGATTTTCTGGCAGGTAATGCCAACTGCACCCAGCTCCACCTGACGATGGGCAAAGTCCGGCAGTTTGTGGGTCTTGATATGCGGACGAGCGGCCAGGCCATGCTGGTTGCAATAGGACTGGAACCGCTGGAGGTTGGCCTCCACCTTCGGCAGGTCGATCAGGACTGCGGGCGTCTCGACAGCGTCTAA
>CALKDI010000011.1 GCA_938084065.1 uncultured Alphaproteobacteria bacterium | reverse complement strand
GGTGCTAGCCGCGATTAAACACGGTCTGCGCACCTGCGGGCTTCGCCGGAGCTAACGAATTAGCCGACGATTTCAGTCTGAGCAAAGAAGTAGGCGATTTCGATCGCGGCGTTTTCAGCACTGTCGGAGCCATGGGCGGAGTTCGCCTCGATGGACTCGCCAAAATCCTTGCGGATCGTGCCGGCATCGGCGTTGGCTGGATTGGTGGCACCCATGATGTCACGGTTCGCGACAACCGCATTCTCGCCTTCCAGTACCTGGACCACAACCGGGCCAGAGGTCATGAACGTGCACAGATCGTCAAAGAATGGACGCTCGCTGTGGACGGCATAGAAGCCTTCCGCCTGGGCACGGGTCAGCTGCAGGCGCTTTTGAGCGACGATGCGCAGTCCAGCAGTCTCAAACAAGGTGTTAATCTTGCCGGTAAGATTGCGGCGCGTAGCATCGGGTTTGATGATCGATAGGGTGCGTTCGATGGCCATCGTTTTTGTGGCTCCATATGTATGACTAAGCGCGCGCTTAATAGCCAGGGCTGCGGGCTACGGCAACTGCAAGTGGCGCGACTAACCCGCGCGCCGCCAACCTTGGGCCTCTGCCTCCCAATAAATCGGCTCAATCCCGCGGTCGCGCCACTCTCGCCAGCGTATCCGCGCTGCATCACGACCGGCAGTGTCGTTGCGGTCGAACAGATAATCCAGCCGCTGAAAGCCCTCATCCGACATAGCGCTGCAATCGTCGACGGCCAGTATGACCGCGGCAGCGTTCGGATTGCCTGCTTCCAAGGTCAACAGAATCGATTGGCTGGCATCCACCCCATCACCGGCTGCAGCGTGTGGCAAAAAAGAGCCGGGATCAAATGTCCACAATGCCTGGTCCAGCGCCCGCAACCGTGCCTCTGATCCGACGCGGATCAGCTGACGCAGGCCCTGGCCATGGAACTCGGCTGCCAGGGTTGGCAGCCATCGTTCCAGGGGCTTGCTGGCCAGATTGCGGAAGTGGACCTCCACTGGGCGGGCCTAACGGCCTAGCCTTCGAACTGGTCGGCGACCAGCTGGTCCAGCAGTCGCACGCCATAGCCGGTTCCGCCTTTCGGGACCGTCGGCTTTGCCTCGCTACTCCAGGCCATACCGGCGATATCGAGGTGGGCCCAAGGCGTACCATCCTCGACAAAGCGTTTGAGAAACTGGGCTGCGGTGATTGAGCCACCATCGCGGCCGCCGACGTTTTTCATGTCAGCGATATGCGATTTCAACGCCTTGTCGTATTCCTCGCCCAGTGGCATGCGCCACAGATGCTCACCCACGGACTTGCCGGCGGAGGTCAAGCCATCAGCCAGGGCATCGTCGTTTGCGAACAGGCCGCCATTGTGATGGCCAAGACCGACGATGATGGCACCCGTCAAGGTCGCCAGATCGACAATCGCTTTGGGCTTGTAGGTCTGTTGCACGTAGGTCAGCAGATCGCACAGCACCAACCGACCCTCGGCATCGGTGTTGATGACCTCAACCGTCTGGCCGGATAGGGAGGTTACGACGTCGCCGGGACGCTGCGCTCGGTCGGACGGCATGTTCTCCACCAAGCCGACAATGCCGATGACGTTAGCCTTGGCCTTGCGACCGGAAATCGCCCGCATGGCGCCGATGACGGCGGCGGACCCGCCCATATCCCACTTCATATCCTCCATGCCGCCGGCTGGCTTGATGGAGATGCCGCCGGTGTCGAACGTCACGCCTTTGCCGACCAGTGCAACAGGCGCTTGATCGTCGGGCCCGCCCATCCAGCGCATGACGACGACACGGCTGTCGCGGGCAGAGCCCATGCCGACGGCCAGCAGCGTGCGCATGCCGATGGCCTCAAGTCGGGCCTCGTCCATGATCTCCACATCGACGCCTTGCGCGCTCAACGTCGCACAATGCTCGGCCAGGGTCTCGGGGTAGAGCACGTTGGCAGGCTCGCAAACCAAATTGCGGGCCAGCGTTACGCCGGCAGCGATCTCCGCCAGCGGTGTATGCGCCTCCTCCGCAGCTTTGGCGCCAGCGACCATGATCGTAGCTTCCGTCACGCTTGGTTTCTGGTCCGGCTTCTCGGTGGTGCGATAGCGGTCAAAGCGGTAGCAGGCCAGGCCCACGCCAAAGGCGGCATTGGCCGCGGCGTCGCTCTCAGGCAACGGGCCACCCATGGTCTCAACCTGCAGTGTAACCGAGGCAGCACCGCTGCTGGCCAAATGGCTGTAGGCAGCACCGGCCCAATCTTGCCATGCCTTGGCATTGGCCTCTGCCGGTTTGCCCAAGCCAGCCAGCACCAATCGGCCAATGCTCAAACCATTGGGGGCCAGTAGGTCCAGGAATTGGCGGGGCTTGCCGGTGAAGCGCGACGCGGCTATGGCGCGGCTAACCGCACCGCCCGTAGCCTTGTCGGCCGCTTCAGCCGCAGGGCTGAGGGCATTCTCGGCGCCGACGGCAACCACTAGGGCGTCGGTTGAGGCGTCAGCTGGGTCCAAAAATGCGATCTTCATCGGGTAAGGCCTTCCTATATGTCATTGGCGGTCACGCGCGTCGGTGTGTGCGACTATGCGGGCGGCGCATGCGAATTGCGGTCAGACCGTAACACCACCTCGCCATTCGCCCAAGCTTCGCTTATATGAGCAGTTATGCCTAGGTTTCTCGCATCCACCACCCGCTATTTGGCGCGGCAAATTCTTTTGACAACCGTGCTGATCACCTCAGTTTTTGCGGCGATCGCGATTCTGTGGAGCGCATTGCCGCTGCTGAGCAATCTGAGCAGCGGCATGGGCTTGAATGTGTTCCTGTGGCTGATCGTGCTAGCCATGCCACGCTTGCTGCCGGTGTTGATCCCGTTGGCCCTGTGTCTGGCACTGATCTTTGCCTACTACCGCGCCCAACAGGATAGCGAACTGGTGGTCATGCGGGCGACGGGCCTAAGCGACTGGGCTCTGGCTCGGCCTGCACTGCTGGTTGGGCTGTTGCTGACGGTGGCGAATGGCGTCATGACGTTCTACTTGGCACCAGAGGCGTTTCGGTCGTTCAAGGAAACGCAATTCCTGCAACGGCACGATTTGGCGGCACTGGCGATTCAGCCCGGCCGATTCCGCTCGCTGCGGTCCGGAACGATCTTTTACGTGCGGGAGCGCAGCGGTGAAAATGCCTTGCGCGGCATCTTGTTCTTTGACGAGCGGGACCCGAAGAAAACCCAGACCTGGATGGCTGAGTACGGCGCGTTAACGTCAACGGAAGAGGGGCCGCGGCTGGTGCTGCGCAACGGCAACGTGCAGGAGGTCGATCGCAAGACGGGTCGGGCCAATATCCTGTATTTTGAGCATTACACCCTGGATCTTTCCAAGTTTGCCCGCAAGCTGTCAGATCGGGGACGAGAGTCTGAAGAGCTCAGTATGGCCGAACTGTTCGGCGCTGACCCGGCGGAGGTTGGGCAGAAGCGGGTCAATTCCTATAGGGCCGCAGCGCATTATCGGATCGCGACGGCATTGTTTGTCGTCGTCATCACCATGATCACGGTCACAACTATGCTGGTTGGGCCGTTCAATCGAAGGGGCCAGATATGGCGGGTGGCCGTTGCATTTGGATTGTGCGCGGTTATCTTGTTAACGGCGTTCCTGATGCGCAGCGTGGTGACGCGCACACCGGAGGTGACGCCGATCCTCTATCTGCTAGTGCTGTTGCCTAGCCTTATGGGGGCTGGCCTGATCTGGCAGAATAACCGAAGACGCATTGGTTAAGCCCTGGCGTGCCGGTTAGCCCTGCCAGTTAGCGTCGGTCGAAATCCACTGTCACTTTGCTGGTCGTTGGCCGGGCCTGACAGGTCAAGATGAAGCCGCGTTCCAGCTCATCCGGGTCCAGGGAGTGATTGCGGGCCATAGTGACTTCGCCGGAGCTCAGATGCGCACGGCAGGTGGCGCATACTCCCGCTTTGCACGCAAATGGCACGTCGATGCCGTTGGCGCGGGCTGCATCCAGAATGCTGGTCTGGTCAGGATCGAAGACGAAAGTGCGCTGGCGTTGATCCATGACCAGGGTCACCTCTGCCCCCTCGGGCACGGGCTCTGGTGCGTGAACCTTGGCTCCAGCAAGCGGCGGCGAATCGGCGTTTAGAAATAGCTCGCGGCGGATGTTGGCGGGCTTGAGACCGCTAGTCGCCAGCTGCTCCGCCACCAGATCCATCAACAGTTCCGGCCCGCAGAGATAGGCGCGTTCAATGCCGGTTGCTGGCGTTAAGCCTGAGGCTCCGAAGAAGGCGTCGCACTTGGCGGCATCAAACCGGCCGGTTAGTAAGTCCACGTCCGATGGCTCACGGCTGAGGATGTGGAAGACGCGCAACCGATCTAGGTATCGGTCCTTCAAATCCTCCAATGCTTCGCGGAACATGATGTGGGTTACGTCGCGATTGGCGTAGATCAGCGTGGCGCGGCTTTGCGGCTCGTTGGCCAGTAGAGTTTCCAGGATGGAGAGCATCGGCGTGATGCCGCTACCGGCGGCGACACAGAGGACTTCACGCGCGGGGCCATCGGGTTCCGGCTGGAACGTGAAACGCCCGTCTGGCGTCATCACGGCGAAGGTATCGCCGACCTTGGCGTCGCGGTTCAACCAGCCGGAGAACCGCCCCCCCTTCTCCTCACGCACGCCGACCCACGGTCCGGAGGCACCTGGACGGCTGGAGATGGAGTAGCATCGGCGTAATTCCTCCCCATCAAAATCGCGGCAGAGGGTGAGGTACTGACCGGCGGAGAAGGTGAAAGCGGCCCTTAACTCTTCTGGCACGGCAAAGCGAATGGCGACGGCGCCTGGCGCCTCCCGCCGGATCTCGGCGATAGAGAGGTTGTGAATGGTGGGTGGAGCTACAGACACTTGAACGCCTCGAATGGCTCGGAGCAGGATTGGCAGCGGTGCATGGCTTTGCAGGCGGTGGCGCCGAACGCGCTGACCTGTTCAGTGTCAGGGCTGCCGCAGAGCGGGCAGGCCATCACCGGCGGCTCTGCGAACAGCGCGTGCTTGTCGGATGACGCAGCGGGCGGCGGAGCGATGCCGTTGGCACGCAAGGTCTCGCGGCCTTTTTCGGTGATCCAGTCGGTGGTCCAGGCGGGGGAGAGTTTGGTCTCGACCTTCAGGTCAAGCCCGGCCTCCGCCAACTTGTTGGCGATGGCGAGGCCAATAACTTCGGTCGCTGGGCAGCCGCTATAGGTGGGGGTGATCGTA
>CALKDI010000010.1 GCA_938084065.1 uncultured Alphaproteobacteria bacterium | reverse complement strand
CACGTCATAGAAACGGTGGAGCAGGGCGGTGATCGAGGTCTTGCCGCTGCCGGTCGGGCCGACCAAAGCCACGGTCTCCCCCGGTGCGACTTTGAAGGTAATGTCTTTCAAGATTGGCTGGTCCGGCACATAGCCGAACGTGACGTGGTCCAGCTCCAGCGAGCCATCCACCGTCTCCGGTGCTAGCGCATTGGGCGCGTCCTCAACATCGACATCGACGTCCACATCCATGACCTCAAAAATCCGATGGCCGCTGGCCATGGCGCGCTGCATGGTCGAATACTGCAGGGTCAGCGAGCGGATCGGGTCAAAGAAGCGCTGCACATAGAACAAAAACGCCACCATCACGCCGATTTCCAGGTCGCCACCCAGCACCATCGTGCCGCCAACGACCACAACAATCGCCATGGCAGAGCCGGTGAGGACATCCACGATCGGGATCATCACGTTGGTGAACTTGGAGGCGCGCAGGTGGGTCAGCAGGTTGGCGCGGGCGCGCTCCTCGAACAGGTCGAAATTGACCTCCTCGCGTCGCAATTGCTGGATGGCGCGGATGCCGTGCACATTCTCCGCCAACGCGCCATTCACGCGGCTGGACGCCTCCCGCGCTGCCATAAAGGCCTTACGGGCCAACGGCAGCCAGATCATACGGACGATGAACAGCAGCGGCACAACACACAGCGCCAATGCGCCCAGAGTTGAGTCGAGTGTCAACAGCACTCCGATAATGCCGAACAGCAGCACGATATCGCCAATCGCAAAGATTGAGGATTCGAGGAATTCCTGCAGCGCTGCCACATCACCCTGCAATCGGCTCATCAACCGCCCGACCTCGGTTTTGTCCATAAAGCCTAGCGAGACCACCTGCAAATGCGCGTACATGGCACGGCGCAGGTCGAACAGCAGGTTCTGTGCCGTCCGGGAAATAATGATTTCCATCAAGTGGTTGCCGAGGAAATTCAGCGTCACGACGCCGAAGAACAGGATGACGAACAGGTGCAGCAGCTCCACATCCGGCGCACCGGATGCCAGTGCACTGTCGATGGCTGCCTTGACGACCAACGGCACAGCTAACTGTGTCAGCGTAAACAGCAGGATTGCCGCGAGCGCCATATAGATGCGCCGGCGATAGGGGCGCAGATAGAACATGAAGCGGCGGATGACCCAAGGGTCAAACGCCCGCCCAAACAGCTCTTCTTCCTGATCGACTTGCGAGCCAACGACAGCCAATGGCGGTTTGTGCTGCAAGGTGGAGGGGCGGCGGCTCATGCCAATTCCTCCCCGGCAGTCGTGCGGGCTTGCAGGTCGTAGAGCCTTGCATACGGGCCGTTTTTTGCCATCAGCTCGTCGTGGCTACCGCGCTCGACAATCTCGCCGCGTTCCAGGAACACGATCTCGTCCGCATGCAGCAGGGAGGAGAGGCGGTGGGCGATGATGACGACGGCCATGTCCTTGGTTGCCTCCTTCAAGGCATCGCGGATCTGGCGTTCGGTGCCGGCATCGATAGCGGCGCTGGAGTCGTCAAACACCAGCACCTTGGTATCCGGCAGAATCGCCCGCGCAATAGCGAGCCGCTGCCGCTGACCGCCAGACAAGGACACGCCTCGCTCACCCACCAGAGACTGATACGCCTCCGGCAGGCCCTGGATATAGCTGTGCAGTTGCGCCGTTGCCGAGGCTCGCTCGATCCGAGCACCCTCGGCCCAGGGATCGCCATAGGCCACGTTATGGCTGAGGCTTGCGGTGAACAAAAACGCGTCCTGCTGCACGATGCTGACGGACCGTCGCAGCGATTCCAGCGTCACGCCTCGAATATCCTGGCCATCAATGGTGATTCGCCCGGCTTCCACGTCGTAATAGCGGCCCAGCAATTGTGTGATCGTCGTTTTGCCAGACCCCGGCGGCCCAACAATGCCTAGCACCTTGCCGGGGCGGACCTCCAGGTCGATGTCGGTCAGGGTGCGGCTGTCATCGGTCCATGCGGGATAGCGGAAACAGACGCCTTCCAGCCGAACAACGCCCTCGGACATCTCCAGAGGTTTTGCATCCGGCGCGTCAACGATGGTTGGTGTCAGGTCGATGATGCGGAACAGCCGTCCACCGCAGGTGCTCGCCCGTGCGATGGAGTTGATCATCCAGCCGATCTGGCGCACGGGCATTTGCAGGATCAGCATAAAGGCCAGCGCCTCCGCCAGCACGCCCAGGCTGATCTCGCCGGCAATAACCTTCTCACCACCGATCCAGAGCGTCAGGCCCATGGAGAGGTAATAGATATAGGTCATCTGCGTGATGTTCTTGACGAACAGGCCGGCCCGCTCCCGCGCCATGCCCAGCGCTACATTGGCGAACAGGTCGTAGCGCTTCAGCTCGTGCCATTGGGCGGAGAAGGCGCGGACGACGCGGATGCCGCCAAGGTTTTCCTCCATGACCTTGGTCACCAGGCTCATCTGGTCCTGATAGGCCAGCCAGGCGTCGCGCAGCTTCAGCCGGGCGATGGAGGCGCGGATGCCGACCAGCGGCACAAAGCTGAGGGTACAGATGCCCAACAGCACGTCCTTGCTCATCAGGATATAGGCGCCACCACCGATTAGCGTGGTCAGTAAGAACGAACGCAGAATGCCGGTGTCGGTCCACAGCCTCACCCCCTCAATATCGAGGATGCCGCGGGTCATCAGATCGCCGGTATGCGCCCGGTCGTGCCAGGAAAAGCTCAACTCCTGCAGCTTGCGATAGAAATCCAACCGCAACTGATAGCCGATGAGCTGCCCGACCGCCTCGCCCATATAGTTCTGAAACATGGTGCAGATGCCGCGCATGGAAGCCGCACCCAGCAGCAACAGCGCCGTGGTCAGCAAAGCGGCCTCGGCAAGATCGCGGTCCGCATCTAGATTGGACAGCAGCGCCTGCGCCTGATCGATGGCCTGGCCCAAATACTGCGGCACAAACAATTGAAAGATCGCAGCCAGGATCGTGGCGACGATGGCGAATGCCATCCGCCCTCGATGGTAAAAGGCCATCTTGGTGATGCGCCAAAGCACCGACGCATCCAGCTTGGACACGTCGATATCGTAGGTGGCGTCGTCAGGCGCGGGGGGGATTTTGGAGGCGGTCATTTCGCCTAATGTTTGGGCGCTTTCGCCCGCGTAGGCAAGTCCAGCCCAACGCCTTTCAGGTGGCCAAAGATCTTTGCTACCCGCTTGCGGTCCGCCGCCGGCAAAGGTGGGCGCAGGATCGAGGCTATGTTGGCCTCCAAATGCGCAATCTCCGAGGTGCCAAACAACGTCACGTGAGCGCCGGGCTCATGCCGGCCATAGCGGTAGGCGGCATCCAACAGGCTGGCCGCGCCCGATTCGTGGATCAGGAAGCCCAGCGGCTCTGGATCGTCGGCCAGTTTCTCGGGCAACTGTCCGGCGGCAACTAGCTCCTTGACCGTCTGCTGCAACACACCGGGCTGGCTGAAGACGTTGCGGACGACGAACATCAGCAGCGTGCCGACACCATGCTTCTCTGTCAGCGGGAACACATCTTGGCGCGCGCCCTGGTGCATCAGGTTGAAGGCGAACATGGCGCTCTCCCACACACCTGTCGGTAGCACCCGTTGCAGCGTGAGCTGGTCGTGGTCGTGCGGAGAGGTCTCGGTCAGGCCGATATGGCGGATCTTGCCGGCGGCCTTCGCCGCTTGCAGGGCTGGCACGAGCTCCTCCTCCACATGTTCGACCATGGCCGGCGTTACCGCGTGCAGTTGGTAGATGTCGATATAGTCGGTCTGGAGTTTGGCCAGGGAGGCATCTAGCTTGGCTTCCAGCTGCGCGGCGGTGATGAACTCACCGTCCTCGCGCATGCGAGCTTTGCTGGCGACGATGACCTTGTCCCGCCCGATCTGCTTGGCTGCCTCGCCGACCACACCCTCGGTGCCATAGGCCTCCGCCGTGTCGAACAGGGTGACGCCCTGGTCAAAGGCGGCGCGCACTAACTGCACCGCCTCCGCCTCGCTCTTGCCCTTGGCGAGACCCAGGATCGAGTTGCCGCCGCAGCCGAGACCGGCAACGGAGACGGTCAGGCCGGTGCGGCCGAAGGGGACATATTGCATGGTGCGGCTGAGTTCTCTGGCGAGGCGGAAAATAATGAGGGGATGTTAAGGGAGATGACAGAGAATGCTAAGGTTTGTTAACGTCACGGGTGATAGAATTGTTTTGTTTCAATAGGTTAATTTGGTGCGCTGCAAAACCTTCACACTACACGACTCTCATTTTTTGCGGTTTCAAAGCGTTCCAGCAGGCAAGTGCGTTTTCGGGGTTGTTTCTGAGCATGTGTCTGAGATGGTCAAAGCCGATGCGGAACCATGATTTGGCATAGTAGCCATGGGATTT
>CALKDI010000009.1 GCA_938084065.1 uncultured Alphaproteobacteria bacterium | reverse complement strand
GTTGCACTCGGCACTGCGCCGCGCGCTCGGCGATCATGTAGCCCAACGGGGCTCGTTGGTCCGCCAGGAACGCCTGCGCTTTGACATCTCCCATCCTAAAGCCATGGATGCAACAGAGCTCGCGCAGATCGAGGCGGAGGTGAATGAGCGTGTTCGCCTCAACGCCCCGGTCTCCACCCGCCTAATGCCAACCGACCAGGCCATTGAGGCCGGCGCCATGGCGCTGTTCGGCGAAAAGTATGGCGATGAGGTCCGCGTTATCACCATGGGCGGTGACGATCCCGATGCGCCTGAGAAACCCTATTCGCTGGAGCTCTGTGGCGGCACCCATGTGGCCCGAACCGGCGATATTGGCGGTTTTCTGGTCGTCAGCGAAAGTGCGGTTGGCGCTGGGTTGCGCCGTATTGAAGCGCTGACCGGCCATGCGGCACAAGCCTATACAGCGGAGCGGTTGCGCACGCTGGAGCAGGTCTCTCAGCAACTACGGACCACACCGGATCAGGTGTCCGAACGCATCACGGCACTGCTGGATGAACGGCGGAAGCTGGAACGCGACGTGACTGACCTGCGCCGCCAATTGGCGACCGGAGGCAGCGGCAATGCTGGCCAGGCGGAGGATGTCGCTGGCGTCAAGTATGCGGCCCGCCAACTGGCTGATGTGCCGGCCAAAGATTTGCGCGGTATGGCGGACGAGATCAAAGGCCAAATTGGCTCCGGCGTCGTCGCTATTGTAACCGTGGCAGATGGCAAGGGCTCGATGGTTGTCGCCGTGACAGACGACCTGAAAGACAGCATTAGCGCCGTCGATCTGGTCCGCGTCGGCGCTGCTGCCATGGGCGGTAAAGGCGGCGGCGGACGGCCCGATATGGCACAGGCCGGCGGCCCCGACGGCGGCGAGGCCGCAGCGGCGCTAGCGGCTATCAAGGATGCGCTGGCAGCACGAAGCTAAAGCAGCCTCAACCCTTTCTCATTCGTCGGAGCTTGAACCATGCCGCTTTCCACTCATAAGCCCGACTGGGCCGGCTCTGCGACGATCTCACCCGCCGGCCCGGTCGAAGCAGGCTCCTGGCAATCGTTTGAGCTGACCTACACTGCTGGCAAGTTTGGCATTGACGATCAGGGCGGCATCGCTCTGGTTATGCGCACGGCGGCGGATCAATCCCGACTGCAACTCGACGATCCGCAGGGGCGCAGTTATTGCACGGCGGAGGCCTCGAACGGCGCGATTCTGGCGCTGGATTACGACAACCGCAATGGCATTCGCCCGTGGTTCAAGCGGTTGCGGGTGCGCGTGGTGCAACATTTCTTGGCAGAGGGTGACACCATCACCATCCGCATCGGCGACACCCGCTTCGGCGGACCCGGCATCCGCATGCAGACATTCTGCGAGCCGACTTACGAATTCAAAGTGCTATCTGATCCCATAGCCACCACCGATTTTGTCGAACTGCCCGTTCAGCCCACAATCAACATCGTTCCAGGCAAGCCAGAACGTTGGCAAGCCGTTTTGCCGACATTGGCCCGGATCGGTGAGACCTTCCGCCTCTCGCTCAAGGCCGAGGATATCTGGGGCAATCCTTCCGACCAGATCGACCAGACCGTGCGACTGCGCGCCGACCGGCCAGTGCAAGGCCTACCGGAGACCGTCACCTTCTCCCCCGGTGAGCGCGCGCATGTGATCGATGGGCTCAGCGTTGCCAGCGAGTGCGACTTGGCGATCTCCGTTCTGGCTGAGGATGGCGCCACGCTCGCCACTTCCAACCCCTGCCGCATCACCGACGATTACCCCTACCGGCAGTTCTGGAGCGATCTGCACGGCCAGTCGGAGGAAACCGTCGGCACCAATTCCGCCCGCGAGTATTTCGACTTTGCCCGCGATCTGGCCTTCCTCGATATAGCCGGCCACCAGGGCAATGATTTCCAGATCACCGATGCGTTCTGGACCGAGCTCAACGGCCTGACCGCGGAGTTTGACGAGGTCGGGCGCTTTATCTGCCTGCCGGGCTTTGAGTGGTCCGGCAATACCAATCTGGGCGGGGATCACAATGTCTGGTACCGGACCGAAGGCCGCCCGATCTATCGCTCCTCCCGCGCTCTGATCGATGACACCAGCGCGCCGGAGACCGACGCCCACACCCTGCCCGACCTTTTCGAGAAGTTGCAGGATGAAGATGCCCTGGTCGTCGCCCATTGCGGCGGCCGCTATGCCGACGTCACCCTCGCCCATGATGGCGCGTTGGAGCCGTCCGTGGAAATTCACTCGTCCTGGGGCACCTTCCCCTGGATTGTCGACGACGCCCTGAAAAGCGGCTACCGCATCGGCATTGTTGCCGCTAGCGATGGCCACAAAGGCCGGCTGGGCGCGGAATATCCGGGCTCCAGCCTGTTCGGCTGCTATGGCGGCTGCACCTGCCACATGATGCCAGAGCTATCCCGTGACGCGCTGTTCGAGAGCTTTCGCCGCCGCAACCATTTCTGCACCACCGGCGCGCGCCTATTCATGGAGGCTTCAGTTGACCTGCCAAACGGCGGCCTGATCCACAAGCGCAACCCGGATCTGGGCCCGACCGAATCCTGGCAGGCCAACAAGGCCTATATGGGCGATATCGTGAAGGTGCAGGATGACGAGGTCACATTCACCCTCGACATTTCTGGCTCCTCACCAATTGAGCGCATCGAGTTGCGTGATGGCCTTGAGACTCTGGACGTCATCCGCCCCTATTCTGAACGCGAGCTGGGCGCCCGCATTCGCGTCGTCTGGGAGGGCGCGGAGTATCGGGGCCGGGGCCGCATGGTCTCGTGGGATGGCCATCTGCACCTGCACGGCAACCGTATCCGTCAGGCAAAACCGATCAACTTCTGGAATGCCGACAACCAGCTGGAATCACGTGGCGATACAGGCCTCGCCTGGAAAGCCGTTACCACCGGCAGTTTTGGCGGTGCCGACATTTGGCTCGACGATGCGACCGCAGGTCGGATCGAAATCGAAACACCACAAGGCCGCTTCGAAGCGTTGATCGAGGACATTGGCTTTGATGACATGTCGTTCGAATGCGGCGGGCTCGGCAAACGTCTGCGCCTATTCCGCTTACCAGAGCGTATGACCGCCAAAACCATGCGCTGGAGCCGCACACTATCCGTAAACAGCCCGGGCGAGGGCGATACCCGACCCTATGTCTGTGTTACGCGCGAAGACGGACACCAGGCTTGGAGTAGCCCGGTGTACTTGTTCCGCTAGAGCATCTTCCGATCAAATTGAATCGCTACCGCGATCAATTTTTCGGAATAAGATACTCTAACTATTAGATTTAGAGCAGGCAGCAGCCCTAAAACCCAGAGCCCGGCTGAGCCAGATAGGCTGTCTCTTCAGGGGTGCTCTCACGACCCAGTGCTGCATTGCGATGCGGGAAACGACCGAAACGGGCGATGACATCGCGATGCTCGCGGGCGTAGCGCGTCCATTCGGTATTATCCAATTGCTCCATCAGTTCGATGCTGCGGTCCTGGTCCGCCAAGTTCTCGCTATGCTCAAATGGCAGGTACCAAAACACGCGCTGCACTGGCAAAGCATCACGGTCATACCCTTCCGCAATCGCGTGCTTGGCCACTGTCAGTGCATGGCCATCTTGCGCAAAGGCCTTGGCCTCGTTGCGGAACAGTTGCCGCGAAAATTGGTCCAGCACGATGGTCAGGGCCAAATTCGGCAGGGCCAAATCTTTCCAGAAGTGATCCAGCATGCCGTGAGCCGCCGCGTGATGCAGGCCCGCGAACTGCCGATGAATTTCGGCGTCAAACGCATCATCCTTGGCAAACCAGGCCTTACGCGGTTGGCCAAATTCCGGCGAGTCCGGCGCACCGAACCAAAAGTCCAGGACCACTTGTGCCGAAAAGGATGGGAGGGAATCATTCATATCGGCGCTTGGCTCCGTTGCACGCAAAAAAGACTTATTGGCCCAAGGCCATACACGTAAAACCCCGAACCGATCCAGCCGAGATCTGGCAAATACGGTTTTGATATCGGGTTCCAGGCCTGGAAGTAAGGGTTTGGACCGACATCGGCAACCCGGTCGATCAAGAATTCGCACGATAGCGACACCCAGCGGCGAATTTTTTGGCAGCAACGATACGATTGAGCGGTCTGCAAACGTGGGATTGGGTCGACTAGTAGGGTGGCCGCGCCTCACATACCCGGCATCAATGGCAAGTCCGTATCCTCTGGCTTAGCACCTTCCGCCGTCAGCATCGCGTGTATCTGACCCCGGTGATGAGCCTGGTGGTTGAACATATGGGTTGCGATCAAGGCCAACGGCGCCGTGATTTGCCGGTTGGAGGCGGTTGAATAGTAGGAGATGTCCGCTAGCAGCGCCTTTGCCGCAACCATATTCGCCCAGTCCTGAATACGACGATCCAACGCGACCCGGCCGTCGCGATATGTTTCCCAATCCGCAATCTCTCCCGGGGAATCTTTCGGCGTGAGGCCTCGTGCAGCGGGCGAGCCGGTAAAGCGGTGCAGCCACATGGTATCTGCCCAATATAGGTGGACCAGCGTCGCAAAGATCGAGCCAAAGAACGCGCCGCGATCCTGCCGGCGCTTAACATCGCTCAGCCCGCTAGCAGCGGCAATCAGGCTGGTATTCTGCCAGTGATTGTAGCGGGCCATGATCTGACAATAAGCCGGCGTGATCATCGGTCAGGTCCTCGTGTCGTGAAGGAGCGTTGGCCTAGAGCCTAGGGTTGTCTAGACTGTCGGCCAAGTGGATTACAGGCGCGAACCGGCGCCGCCAAGGACGCTAGCATGACAGACTATGAAATCCAGGCCCGCGAGACCGTGGCCGAAGTGCCGGGCTTGCGCGTACGCATGCTAACCTTGGCCCAGGGTCAATGCGTGCCCTGGCACTACCATTCTGAAATCACCGATACATTCTTTTGCATGCAAGGGCCGTTGCGGGTCGAGACCAGGGCGCCTAGGGCAGAATTCATTCTGCAGCCGGGCGAAAGCTGTGCCGTACCGCCAATGACCGCTCACTACGTTTCCGGCGTTGACCATATGCCGGCCAAATTCATGATTGTCCAAGGCGAAGGCACCTATGACTACGTGCCCGTCGGTGGGGAGCGCTAATCCAATGACCACAATAACTACCGCCGCTGAAGCTGCACCCGTGAAAAAACGGGCGTTGACACCACGTGATGCCGCTACGCTGATCGTCGTTGACCGATCCACAGATGCCGCAGCTGAACGCGAGCCGCGTATTCTAATGGGCCATCGCTCCGGCCGGCACGTGTTCATGCCGAACACGTTTGTGTTTCCTGGCGGTCGGCTCGACGCAGACGACGCCAAGGCACCCGTGCACAGCCACCTGCGCGAACCGGTGGTCGAACGCCTGATGCGTACCGCGTCTCTGCGCAAAGCAAGAGCATTGGCCTGCACGGCAATCCGCGAGACGTTCGAGGAAACCGGCCTGATGGTCGGTGCGCCGCACAATGACCGCGTTGACCCCAAGAAATTGCCAGAGGACTGGCTGCCAATCTTCGAAACCGGCCTCGCCCCAAGGCTCGATTGCCTGGACTACGTGGCCCGTGCGGTGACGCCGCCCAACAACGTGCGCCGTTTCAATGCCCGGTTCTTCATCGTCGACAGCCGCAACACATCGGGTGAGCTGGGCGGCTCAGGCGAATTGGTTGACCTGCAATGGATCCCCATTGCCGACGCGCTTGCCATGCCAAACACGCCGGACCCGACAAGCATTGCTCTGCGGGAAGTACGGCGACTATTGGCCGACGGTGACCCGTGGAACCTGCCATCCGGCCATGCCGTCCCGGTGTATCTGGCTCGTTATGGCAAAGACGTTCTGGAATATGATTGAGGCTGGCTACTTTATTTGACGCCATACCTCTTTGGGGGGATGTGCGGTGACGCTGTTTCCATTTGACTGACTAAGGTTCAACTCAAATGGGAGTATCCCTATGTCTACGAATAAACTCTTGATTACCGTCGCCGCACTGGGCCTGTGTGTCACCGTTGCTGCATGCAAAACCACGCCGCCGCCGAAACCGATGGGCAAGGCACTGACCGGTGCGGAGCTTCAAGCACAATACGCCTCTGGCAAGCCAATCGCCTCTTCCGGCAAGTCTTTGATCAGTGGCAATAGCTGGAAGATCATGCGGGATGGGGTCAACAGCCAAACCATACAAGTGGTCGGCAGTGACTTCACCGACACCGGCACCTATCGCATCGCCGACAACACGATCTGCAGCAAATGGGTCAAAATCCGGGACGGCGCTGAAGTTTGCTCGACTGTATACGTCCGTCCAGACGGAACCTACGAGGCCGCCAATGCAAAGGGCGAAAAAATCGCCGAGTTTGTAATTCAACCCGGCGGTTGAGACCACGCCAATGCCAAGCCCGATTCCTCTCGGTCGGGCTTGGCGAACGGACTTAGCGCCCGAACAACTTCTTCACTGCATCCGCCGGGTTTGGCACTGCCGGCTGCGATGGCGCAGGGGCGGTTGTTGCAGGAGCCGCAGGAGCGCTAGACGAACCGCCGCTTAAGCCTGGCACTAGCGATTTCAGCGCATCCGCCGGACTGCCGCTGGTCGAGCCACCACTACCCGTACCAGGCACCAGAGCCTTCAGAGCATCGGTTGGGCTGCTGCCACCGCTACCGCCGCCCAAACCTTGTAAGGCTTTCAGCACGCCAGCATCGCCGCCGCCCAATTGCTTGGCCAATGCCGCCGGATCTTTGATGGCGCCGAGGTTTGACAGGGCAGAAACAAGGGCCTCCGGGTTCTTGGCGAGATCAGCCAGGCTATCACCACCCAGACCATAGTTCGTCTGCGGATCGTCCCATGATCCCGTGACGTGCACGCTGATCGGCAGACCACCAACGTCGGCAGCACCGCCCTGACCCTCTAAAGAGCCAACCAGTTTTGGCTGGGCTTTGTAGTCAATATTGCGCGGGCCAATACCAACCGTGCCGGCGCCAGACACCCGCAACAGTTGCGATTTCAGGGCCATATCGTTGTTGGTCAGCACGCCGTTTTTGATCGTGAACGTACCACCAAGCTCAGCAAAATCGGTCTTAGACGATTCCCAGGACGATGGGTCCAGGTTCAACGTTGCGACGCCGCGCAGCAGCGCTGCAATGTTGGTGCCACGCACCGCGCCATTGGTGAACGCCATCTTGCCAGAGCCGTTCAGCCCGTTGGCCAAGGCCTTCTGGCTGTTGCCCTGCGTGGAGATGCTCATTTCCATTCCGGCGGTGCCAGACAGCCATTCCAGCTTGGCCGCGTCCGTCAAGAACGGCTCAGCCTGGAGGCCTGCCAGCGCGAATGTGCTTTTGATCGCCGGCGTCTTGCCGCTAGCATCCACATTCAGTTGCAGCTTGCCGCCGCCCTCGTACAGCGCCATTTCGGAGAGGTTGAGATCCAGCTTGCCGCCCTGCAACTGCACCCGCACCTGGCTTTTGCCAACTTTGATCTCCTGCGCTTGCAATGAGCCAACCGCCAAAGTCAGATCGGCGTTAATCGAGCGCAAGGCAGACATGTCGATGGGGTCATCGCTCCAGTCATTGCTGCCGCCCGCCGACGCCGCCGGCTTAGCCGCTGCCTGCCCCTCACCACCACCAAAGGCCGCCAGGTAGGGGTTCAGATCCAGCGCATCGACCGACAATTTGCCTTTGATCGATGGTACAGCGCCGCCCAATGCCGCGCTCAAGTCACCGGTCGTGCTAATCTTGTCCAGCGACAAGCTCATGCCATTGAACGAGACCTGAGCCGCATTCGCCGCCAGCTGACCACTGATTTTCAAGGCGTTCAGAACCTCATCGCCCTTCGCCTCGATCGGGCTGCCGACCCAAGCTGCGAGGCTGCGCACCGACGGTACGTCCAGGTCCAGCTTACCGGTAACACTGCCCGCACCGAGATCCAGCACGCCGCCATAGGTCAGGTTCAAAGGCTTACCATTGACCGAAATGCTGACGTCTGTCTTGCCGGCGCTCATAATCGCGCGCGGGCTCTTAGCGCCGATTTTGAGGTCCAGGGCTTCCTTGTGCCATGTTGCCCCACCATTCGCCGAAAACGGTGAATCCAGGCTGGGCAAGTCGATGGTCAGGTTCATCGCCTCAACCGTCTCAACAGAGCCAGTCTTTGCGTCGCGATATTCCAAGCGGCCATTGATGATGCGCACATCGCCGAGGCTGATGGAGTCTAGGTTGTCACCACCACCGCTATCACTGCTGCCAGAGCCACTTTTCGCTTCACCGCCGCCATCGCTCTTGAAGGCCCAGTTGGCTTTGCCATCCTTATCGACTTCCAGCAATATATCCGGCTCGTCGAGGACAAACTCCTTCACCTCAACTTCGCTGGAGAGCAGTGGCAGTAAGGCGACATGGACCCGCAATTCCTTCAACGTCACCATGTCAGCACGAGAGCCGCCCGGCGCGTTCTGGAAGTGGACGTCGCTGGCCCGCAGGATTGCTTCCGGCAATAGCGAAAATTCGAAATCGCCGTTGATGGTCAGGTCGCGGCCTGTGGCCTCCTTAACCTGCGCCTGAAGCTCCTGCTTGATGGTGTCGGTTGGGATCAAAAACGGGATGATCACCACCGCGGCAACAAGCACCACGACGAGGATAAACAGGCCGACCAGAATTTTTTTGAACATCACGGATACCTTGCGAGCGGGCCAACTTGGCGGAGACACGAAATCAATCATAACAATGTGGCGGCTTTATCTCCACTCTTCGTTGCTCGCCCCTGGCAATTTCGTGTCGGTCTGGCTAAGCTTACCGTGTTCCGCAATTGCTTGGTCCCGCAACCTCATGAGAGCGCATGTCCCAACGCTATTCCATCTGGGCGCTGGCCCGAAACGCGCTGACCCATCACGAAAGCTGGCAGAAAGCCTGGCGTAGCCCGGAGCCCAAGCCCGCCTATGACGCACTGATCATTGGCGGTGGCGGCCACGGCCTCGCCACGGCCTACTACCTGGCCAAGCTGCACGGCATGCGCAATATCGCGGTACTGGAGCGCGGCTGGATTGGTGGTGGCAACACTGGACGCAACACTACCATCGTCCGCTCCAACTATCTGCTGGATGAGAACGCCCATTTCTATGAGCACTCGCTGAAGCTGTGGGAAGGCCTGTCCGAAGATCTGAACTACAACGTCATGTTCAGCCAGCGGAAGGTGATCAACACTTGCCACACGCTGGGCGAGCGTGAGGCGACCGTGCGGCGCTACAACTCCATGCGGCTGCGCGGCATCGATGCCGAATTCCTAACGCGCGAGGATCTGGCTCGGCTGGAGCCGGCAATGAACCTTTCCATGGACGTGCGCTATCCAATTGTCTGCGCCGTGTCGCAGCCTCGTGGCGGCTCTGCTCGGCATGATGCGGTGGCCTGGGGCTATGCACGTGGTGCGGATTCCCTCGGCGTCGATATCATTCAGAATTGCGAAGTTACCGGCATTGATCGAGACCCGGTCTCTGGCGCCGTCACGGGCGTGCAAACGTCACGCGGCGCGATCAAATCTGACAAAGTGGGCATCGCCGTGGCCGGGCACTCGTCACAGGTTGCGGCAATGGCTGACATCCGCCTGCCCATCGAAACACATCTGCTCCAGGCATTCGTTTCCGAGCCTGTGAAGCCCTTTCTCAATACCGTGGTTTCGACAGGCGCGGCGCACTTCTACATCTCCCAAACCGATAAGGGTGAGGTGTTGTTGGGCGGGGAGTTGGATGGCTACAACTCCTACAGCCAGCGCGGCACCCTGCCGTCTGTTGAGCACGTCATCGCCAACGCAACCGAGATGTTCCCCAACATCGGCCGCCTGCGCTTTATGCGGCAATGGGCCGGCGTCATGGACATGAGCATGGATGGCTCCCCTATCATCGGCAAACTGCCGGTGGATGGTCTGTATATGAGCGGCGGCTGGTGTTATGGCGGCTTCAAGGCGACGCCCGGCTCTGGCTGGTGCCTGGCCTGGACCATGGCGAAGGACGAGCCGCATGCGCTCAATGCCGGCCACACGCTGGAGCGGTTCCGCACCAGCTATATGATCGATGAGAAGGGCGCCGGCCCTTATCCCAAAGCACATTAAGGGGAGACTGACGATATGATGCTGATCCCCTGCCCCTGGTGCGGGCCGCGCGACGAAACTGAGTTCGTCTATGGCGAAGCCGCCCTTGAGCGACCCGCCGATCCACACGCTCTCAGCGACCAGGAATGGACGGATTACCTGTATTTCCGGGACAACCCAAAAGGCGAGCACACAGAGCGCTGGTTCCACCGTGCCGGCTGCCACCATTGGTTCACGGTTGAGCGCAATACGGTGACCCACGTCATCAGCGCTGCCTATCCGCCGGGCAAGGCGGAAAAATCATGAGCCGGCAGGTGTGGCGCACCGAGGCCGGCGGCCATGGCATCGACCGTAAGCAACCGGTAAGCTTCTCGTTCAACCAGTTTCGACTGGAAGGCTATGCTGGCGACACGGTGGCGAGCGCTCTGCTGGCAAACGGCGTCCGGCTGGTTGGCCGCTCGTTCAAATACCACCGACCACGTGGCATTCTGGGCATCGGCTCCGAAGAACCCAACGCCATCCTCCACATTGGCGAAGGCGCCCGCCGCGAACCGAACACGCGGGCGACGGTACAGGAGCTCTACCAGGACCTGGTAGCGTCGAGCCAAAACCATTGGCCATCGCTGAAGTTTGACCTGGGCGCTGCGGTCGGGCTTGCGGGTGCGCTGTTCCCGGCGGGCTTCTACTACAAGACCTTCATCACCAGTCCCAAGCGCTGGCTCTGGTACGAAAAGCACATCCGCCGCATGGCCGGACTGGGCGAGCCGCCGACTGAGGCAGACCCAGACCATTACGAGCATCGTAACGCCCATTGCGACCTGCTGATCGCCGGCGGCGGCCCCACCGGCTTGGCAGCAGCCCTGGCGGCTGGTGCTGCAGGAGCCAAAGTGATCCTCGTCGAGGAAAATCCGGCGCTGGGTGGGCAAATGTTGCTTGCGCCGCAGCAGGTTGATGGCATGTCCGGGCAGGATTGGGCAGAGCAAGCGCGCGCGCAATTGGACGCGATGCCAAATGTACAGGTGTTGACCCGAACCAGCGTCGCCGGCGTCTATGAGCACGACCTGTTCACCCTGGTGGAGCGGCTGGGCGATCATCTGGCCGAACCGGAAGCACATCAGCCACGCCAACGCTTTTGGCGTGTCAGAGCCAGCGATGCCATCTTCGCGACCGGCGCAATCGAACGCCCCATCGCCTTTGCCAACAACGACCGCCCCGGCGTCATGCTGCTGTCCGCTGTGCGCGGCTATCTGGAGCGCTATGGCATACTGGCGGGCAAGACCGCAGTGCTGTTCGCCAACAATGACAGCGTCTATGCAGCGGCGCGTGAGCTGGCGGCGGCGGGCATGCGGGTTGAGGCTATCGTCGATTCCCGCCCGTTCGTGAGTGAGGCCGCTGCCCTGGCCAAGGCCGACAAGCTGCACGTGCTGACGGGCCATGGCGTCACCGCCGCCCGCGGCATGCGGGAGGTCCACGGCGCAGATGTTGCGCCGATAGATGCCAACGGCAGGCTCAAAGGCGTGACCAAGACGCTGCCTTGCGATCTGATCGCCGTCTCCGGCGGCTGGAACCCGGCAGTCCACCTGCACGCCCAATCGCGCGGGCGTATGGCGTTCCGTGATGATCTGGCCGCCTTCGTGCCTGACACAGACGGCGCGGCCTATACCAGTGCTGGCGCTGTGACAGGCGCCTATGATCTGGCGGAATGCTTGCAGCAGGGCTTCGCCGCTGGCAACGCGGCCGCGAAGGCGCTTGGCCTTGATTCAACGGCCCCGACTCTTCCGACCGCTACCGGCGATACCGTGGGCGAGGCGCCTGTGCTCTGGGCAGTCCAAGCACCGAAGGGTGCGCGCTGCTTCGTCGATTTCCAGAACGACGTCACCACCAAAGACGTCGGCCTCGCCCACCGCGAGAATTATGTCAGCGTTGAGCATCTGAAGCGCTACACCACGCTGGGCATGGGCACGGACCAGGGCAAGACCTCCAACGTCGCCGGATTGGCGATGATGGCGGCCAAGCGTGGCCAGCCGATCCCGGCGGTTGGCACCACAACCTTCCGCCCGCCGTACACGCCCTTCACGTTCAACGCCATGGTTGGCGGTCATACAGGCGAAATCGGCAACTCCGTGCGCCGCACCGCCGCTCACGACTGGCACGCGGCCAATGGCGGTGTCTTTACCGATGCCGCCGGCTGGGCGAGACCGATGTACTACGAGACCGAAGGCCTGACCCCACAACAGCGCATTGATGAAGAAGTCCTCGCTGTGCGTAAAAGCGTTGGCGTGGTCGATGTCTCGACCCTGGGCAAGCTGGACATTCAGGGGCCGGACGCCGCCGAATTCCTCGACCGGGTCTACACCAACCGCTTTTCGACGCTGAAGGTTGGGCGCGGGCGCTATGGCGTGATGCTGCGCGAGGATGGCCGGGTCTATGACGATGGCGTCACCATGCGCCTCGCCGACGACCATTTCCACATGACAACGACGACGAACCATTCCGGCAGCATGTTCCAGCACTTGGAATATTTGCTGCAAGTGGTCTGGCCGGATTTACGCGTGTTCGTGACACCGGTGACCGAACAATGGTTCACCGCCGCCATCTCCGGCCCGAACGCGCGGGCGTTGTTGGCGGATTTGGCGCCGGCGGTCGATGTTTCGAACGAAGCCCTGCCAATGATGGGCATGGCCGAGGGACTGGTCGCCGGCATCCCCGCCCGCATCTTCCGCCTCTCATTCTCTGGCGAGATCGCCTACGAGATCAACGTCGATGCCGATTACGGGTTGGCGCTTTGGAATGGCATTCTCAGCGCAGGCGCGGCCCACGACCTCAAGGTCTACGGTACCGAGGCCATGGGGACATTGCGCATCGAGAAGGGCCACTTCACCCACGCTGAAGCCGATGGCCGCATCACGCCGGATGATCTAGGATTGGGCGGCATGGTCACCAAGGGCAAGGACTGCATCGGCAAACGCTCGCTCAGCCTGCCGGATTTGGTGGCGCCTGGACGCAAGCAACTGGTCGGGTTTATCGCGGCCGAGGGCGAGCGCATCCCGGTTGGCGCGCAGATCGCGGCGCTCGACGACCTGGATGCTGTGCAGGAGGCGCTGGGCCACACCACATCGCAAGCCTATAGCGCGACGCTGGGCCGACACATCGCGCTGGGCCTGATGAAGGACGGTCGCAACATGCATGGCCGCAAGCTCTACGCCCTGTCGCCGGTGTTGGGAGAGCGGGCCGCCGTTGAGGTCGTGTCGCCCCATTTCTATGACCCAGAGGGAGGCCGTCAACGTGGATGAAACCATCGCCCGCCCGCGCAGCCCGCTGGCAGAATTGTTCCTATCCGCCCAATCAGCAGCCCCGGATGACACGGCGCAGGTCCATGTGCAGTCCGTCCCCTTTGTCGGGCAAGTGGCCTTACGCGGCAAAGCGGAGGACGGCGCCTTTCGCGACATCGCAGGCCAGGTGCTGGGCCTCGATTTGCCATTGTCCTCAGGCTCGGTCGTTGAGTCGGAGGCGGTCCGCATCATCTGGCTGGGACCAGACCATTGGCTGGTTGTCACCAATGAAGGTGAGGCGCCAGCGCTGGTGACCGGGCTACAAGAGGCCCTGGCCAGTCAGTTTACCGCCGTGATCGACGTCTCCGGTGCCCGCATGCGCCTGTCCCTGGCGGGCCCAGCGGCCCGTGACGTCCTGGCCAGCGGCTGTACGCTGAACCTGGACCCCAGCGTCTTTCCCGCCGGCCACGCTTTGCAAACGCCGGTGGGCAACGCGACGGCTATCATCCATTGTCTGGCCGATGGCACATACGACACCACGCCGACGTACGACCTCTACATCCCCCGTAGCCAGGCGCTATCCTTTTGGCGCTGGCTGGAGCACGCTGGCAAGCCCTATGGCTTGAGCGTCAGAGCATAGATCAGACGAAAGAGGACCAATCATGACCGAAGCCCTGTTTGCCGCCCTTCCAGACCCGATCCCCGCCAAAGTCCGCTATGTCAACGCGGAATGGAAAGGCCGGGAGGAAATTCCGCGGATCGGCTCGCGTGAGACGAGGCGGGCGAATACCGCCGTGCAGGATATTTTTGTACACAACGCACGCCCGGCACTGGCAGTCGGTCAAAGCGACCTGGACAAGTCCGGCTTCACCCTCACGCGCCATGTGCCTGCTGTGAAGGATTTCCGCGACGAGGCCGAGGTCGCCAAGGTCTACTATCCTGAGATCGAGCGGCTGGTCGAGCGGGTGAGCGGCGCTCACAAAGCCTTTGTCCGTAGCCATCTGATCCGGACAGAAACACCCATCGATTTCAACGACGGCTACGCCCGCTTCGTCCATTGTGACTACAACGTCAAACGCCTGCAGGAGATGTCAGAGGAGGTGTTGGTGCAGCACGGCGTCGAGCCAAAATCGAATTGGAAATACGTCTGGTTCAATACCTGGCAACCGTTCGACAACCCAGCCATCAATAATCCGCTGGCGTTTATCGACTGGGAATCACTGCCCTATGATGACGTCATCGACTATTATTATACGGGACGAGACTACGATGCGCTGGTTGCCGCCCCGGTCTACAGCCCAAACCATCGCTGGTGCTATTTCCCGAACATGACGACTGATGAGATCGTGGTGTTCAAACAGATGGACGGTCGCCCGAACCGCTCTAACTATTGCCCCCACACCTCATTTGACATTCCAGACACGCCAGAAGACGCCCCACCACGACGTAGCTGCGAAGTGCGGCTGCTGGCGGTCTACGAAGAATGATCCCGCGCTCCATCCAGCAAATAGTCACCGCGCACCAGCAGAAAGAAGGAGCAGGCTTCCTCGTCCGCCGCCCGGTGCCAACGTCCGGGTTGGATCAGGTTGACCCGTTCCTGATGTTGGATGAGGTCGGGTCCGTAGTCTACGCGCCCGGCAAGGCCATCGGCGCGCCAGATCATCCGCATCGCGGCTTTGAGACCGTCTCCTACATTCTGTCGGGGCAGAAATTACACGAAGATTCAACTGGTAAAACCCAGTTGATCTCAGCCGGCGACGTACAATGGATGACGGCAGGCGCTGGCATCGTCCATTCGGAACTGCCAGGTCCGGCGTTCAAAGCCGCGGGTGGTTTGGCGCATGGCTTTCAGATTTGGGTGAATCTGCCAGCGGCTGAGAAATTCGCGGAGCCCGGTTACCAATACCTGCCGGCCAGCCAGATCCCGCAGGCGCAAAGCCCGGACGGCCTGATCGACATCACCGTCGTCGCCGGCGAGGCGTTCGGCGTTGCTGCGGCCATCGGCACGCACACGCCCATCTGGCTGCAGGATTGGCGGGTTTCGCCGGGGGCAAAAGCAGAGATCGCCATCAGCCCCAGCTTTAACGTAGCGGCTTACGTCTTTGACGGCAGTGTCAGCTTCGGGCCGGATGCCACTCTCGTAGAGCGTGGGCAGATGGCAATATTCGCCGCTGGCGATAGCCTAACGGTTCAAAGCACCCGCGAGGCCGGGCGGTTCCTGCTGCTGGCTGGCGAGCCCCTAAACGAGCCCGTTTCCCGCCATGGCCCGTTCGTCATGAACACCCACGATGAGTTAGTAGCAGCCGTCGAGGATTTTCACGCTGGCAAAATGGGCGTGATCCAGCGCTGAGAGCGGATCTCAACGCCGGATCATAGGCCGCTTTAGACCTGCTTCGGCACCGGCGTCAGCACTGGCTTGCCGCTGAAATGCGCCTTCAGGTTGTCATAGACCAGATCGCCCATTGCCCGGCGGGTCTCGTGAGTGGAACTGGCGATGTGTGGAGTCAGCACGACGTTTTCCATCTCCATAAGCGCCTGTGGCACCTCTGGCTCACCATCAAACACGTCGAGCCCGGCGCCGGCTATCCGGCCTTCCTGCAAGGCTTTGACCATCGCCGGCTGATCGATGATCGGGCCGCGGGCGGTGTTGATCAGATAGCCGTTCGGCCCCAGCGCATCCAGCACCTCCGCATTGACGACGCCTCGGTTGGCCTCGCCACCTTCACAGGTGACCAGCAGGATATCGCTGACCTCTGCCAACTCCACCAACGTCGGGTAGGAGCGGTAGGGCAGGTCGCCCAACGGCTTGATGTCGTGATACTGAATTTGCAGACCGAACGCTTCCGCCCGGCGCGCTACAGCTCTACCGATGCGGCCCAATCCCAGAATGCCCAGACGCTTGCCCTTTAAGGTCGTCCCCAGGTCCATCCGGCCCTTGAGCCATTCACCAGACCGCAAGAACCGCTCGGACTCACCAATGCGGCGCGGCACCATTAGGATAAAGGTCATGGCCAGGTCGGCCACGTCGCCGGTTAAGACCTCTGGCGTGTGCGTGACGATCACATCGCGTGCGTGTGCCGCCGCGACGTCGGTTGCATCATAGCCAACGCTGAAAGAAGAGATGATCTCCAGGTTTTCCAACCGATTGATCAGGTTGGCGTTCGGGCCCTTCATGCCACCGGCCAGAATCCCCCGAATGCGCGGCCCAACCTCGTCCAGAAGCTTGTCGGCGTCCTTTGGGTTGACGAAATCGTGCACGTTGTATTCGGCCTGCAAACGCTCCAGCAGGAAGGGCGGCAGCGGCGAAACTTGCAGCAGATCGATCATGAGGCGGTCCTTATGGTTTTATGGCGTTGGCCGATCCTAGAGGAGGGCGCGCGGTGCCGACAAGCGCCATCGCGCAGTGTGGACATCCACTCGCCATCCGCTTGATGCGATGCTAGTTTGCCGCCATTGCCTTGCATCAGGGCGACAATTTTCTCTCAACACTAGGACTCACTGGTCATGGAATTTCGCAATCTGGGCCGCTCCGGCCTGCGCGTTTCGGCAGTCGGCCTCGGCTGCAACAATTTCGGCATGAAGTTGGACGAGGCCGGCACCGGTGCCGTCATCAATGCCGCCATCGAGGCCGGCATCACCCTGTTCGACACGGCAGACATGTATGGCGCCCGCGGTGGCTCTGAAACCCACATGGGTGCGGTGCTGGGTTCCAAGCGCAAAGACATCGTGCTGGCCTCCAAGTTCGGCATGGACATGGACGATTCCGGCCGCAAGCGCGGCGGCTCGCGCGGCTATATCATGAGCGCGGTCGAGGACTCATTGCGCCGCCTGCGCACCGACTGGCTCGACCTCTATCAATTGCACCAGCCCGACCTCCTGACCCCAATCGACGAGACATTGCGGGCGATGGACGATTTGGTGAAGGCCGGCAAGGTCCGTTATATCGGCTGCTCCAATCTGCCGGCCTGGCAGATGGTCGAGGCCAATTTCGCGGCGGAACTGGCCAATATCGGCGGCTTCGTCTCGGCACAGGAAGAGTACAACCTGCTGAATCGCGCCATTGAAAAGGACGTTCTGCCGGTTGCCCGCAAGTATGGTTTCGGCCTGTTGCCTTACTTCCCACTGGCCAGCGGTCTGCTGACCGGCAAGTACAAGCGCGACGCCATGCCGGAGGGCGCACGCCTGACCGCCATGCCGAAATTCGCCAACCGCACCTATGTGACCGACAGCAACTGGGCCAAGGTCGAGGCGCTCGACGCCTTCGCCAAGGATCACGGCCACACCCTGCTAGAACTGGCCTTCGGCTGGTTGTTGGCAGAGCCCGCCGTCTCCAGCGTCATTGCTGGTGCGACCCGGCCAGAGCAGATCGGCAGCAACGTCGCCGCTGCTAGCTGGTCCCTGAGCACAGAAGAAAAAGCCGCTGTGGACGCTATCGTCGGCGGCTGACGCCAAAGCCTACTCGCGCATCAATCGGGAGAGGAGTGCCTCTGCGCACTCCACCACTCCCGGTTGATCTGCCAATCGAGGCGGCGACCCCGGCGGCGTTTCACTCTCCTGAATGCCAGCGGGCGGACCTTCCAGCACAACGATACGATCGGCAAGGCGTGTTGCCTCCCACGGATCGCCGGTAACGTGCAACACGGTGCAGCCGGCCAAAACATCGGCAACAAGGTCTTGCATGTGCAGGCGCGTCGCCCGATCGAGCGCGGCGAAGGGCTCGTCCAGCAGAATGATTGGCCGGTCGGTCAGCAGCGTCCGCACCAGCGCCACCCGTTGGCGCATGCCGGTCGACAGGATCGCCGTTGGATCCTCCATCCGCTCGCCCAAGCCCGCGGCTTGTAACAGATCCTTGGCTTCTTCGCGCAGGTTCGCGATGGGGATGCCGTTCTCCATCGGATCACCGCAAGCGTTTTCCAACACAGTCTTGCCGGCTTCTAGGGCTGCCTGCCCGGCCATCAACGCCACAAATTTCGCCGCTGGCCGCCCATCGGACAGAACCGCCCCATAGCGGCCCGCGCCAACATCCTGACCGGCCGCGACGCGCAGCAGGGTGGATTTGCCCGTGCCGCCATCGCCCAGCAAACAGGTCCATTCGCCGGGGCGTAGGTCCAGTTTCAGGTCTTCGAACAACACAAGGTCGTCAAACGCCAGCCGCTTGATCGTGATGCTAAGGCCGGGAGCCTGCTCCTCTGCCTCTGTCATCGCTGAGGCACCCTGAGCCAGCGGGTCAACACCCTCAGCCCTTCTTCGCCGCCGCCTCAACGTAAGGCGCATACCAGGACGCCGGGCGCTTTTCGATGAAGCTCATCAGGCCCTCAATGGCCTCATCTGTCATGCGCTTGCCGGCGTGATCACGAGCCAGTTCGCGGGCGCGCTGATCGTCCACCACCATGTCGGCACATTCCAGGATCGATTGCTTGGACGTAGCAATGCCGCCGGGAGAGACCTGCAAGATCGACTCAATGATCGGTGCCGCGGCCTCATCCAACCCACCGACTGGGCATACCTCGTCCACTAAGCCAATTTCCGCGGCTTTCGCAGCCCCGAACCGCTCGCACGTGATGGAGTAGCGCCGCACATGCCGGGCCGCCATCCGACCCAACAGCACCGGATAGATCGGCGAGGCCATCAGGCCCCATTTCGCCTCAGTAATCGCAAAGAACGCATCTTCCGACGCGATCACCACATCGCAGGCTGCAGCGATGCCCGTGCCGCCGCCAAAGCAGCCACCATGCACCAAAGCAATGGTCGGCTTCGGCACCTCGTTCAGGCCGCGGATGGCGTTGGTCGTATCCATGGAGATCAGGAAGTTCTCCTCCGCCGACAACTCAATATTGCCGCGGATCCACTTCAGGTCAGCGCCCGCCTGGAAGTGCGGGCCGTTGCCGCGAATGACGATCACACGCACTTTGGAGTCGTGCGCCATCTTGGTCACAGCCTCAATCGCCTGCAAAAGCATGTCTCGGTTGTAGGCATTATTGACCGCTGGCCGGTCAATCGTGATCGTGCCGACACCGCGCTTGCTGACGGACGTCTTGATAACGCGCTCACTCGACGCGGTTTTGGCTTTGGCTGGCATCAATAGGTTCCCGGCTTGGATTGAGTCTGATTACGTGTTTGTACCGACGGCGATATCAATCCACAAATGCGGCGTTACCACAGCGCTGTCACTGTCGCGCAGCACGAGGGTCGTCGTGGCGCTTTCAACCACCGCCGGGCCCTTAATCTGCTGGCCCGGCACCAACGCATCCCAGGCATAGATCGGCGTATCCTGCCAACCGCCCATATACACCTTGCGGTGCGAGGCAGGGCCCGCAGCGGCATTCCCACCGCCTGCCAAAGGCTCCTGCGGCAAGGCCGGCAGCTGGCCGATAGCGGCGACGCGAGCGTTGACCAGCACTGCCTCCTGATCGCGCAGGGCGTAGGTGTAGAGCGCCTCGTGCCGCACATGGAAGCGCTCGGCGATCTGGGCCAGCATGTCGAGGGCGTGCCAGTCGAGGTCGTCCAGCGCCACGTCAATCTCGAAAATCTGCTCGCCATAACGCATATCCGCCATGAAGCGGTGCGTCACCGGACCATCGAACACCGCTTGCAAACGAGCCGTCGCGTCATCCTTCAGCGCATCGAATGTGGCGCGCACCGCATCTGCGTCCAGCGCGCCGGTGTCGCCAATATGGGTGCGGCTCGCCTCAAAACGCAGGTCGGTGGCCAGCATGCCCCAGGCGCTCAAAACGCTGGCGACGCGTGGAGCGATGGCGCGGGTCACGCCCAATTGCCGGGCGACCTCAGTCACGTGCAGGCCGGCAGCGCCGCCAAACGAGAGCAAAGCGAACTGGCGCGGGTCGATACCGCGGCGGACGGAGACGAGGCGCACACCCTCCGCCATCTGGGTGTTGATCACCCGATGCACACCCTCCGCAGCTTGCTCGCGTGTGACGCCGAGTTCACCGGCCAACCGGTCTAACGCTCCTTCCGCCGCTGGGGAATCCATCGTGGTCGCACCGCCGAGGAAGTTCGCGGGATCGAAGAAGCCCAGCACCGCACTGGCGTCAGTCACGGTCGTCTGCGTGCCGCCACGGCCATAGCAAGCTGGCCCCGGATCCGCGCCTGCACTCTCCGGCCCAACCTTCAGCAAGCCGCCCGGATCAACGCTGGCGAGTGAGCCACCGCCCGCGCCGATGCTGGCAATATCCAGTGCCTGCAGCGCAATCCGTTGGTCAGCAATGCCACGGTCGGCGGACAGAGTCGCCTCTCCGCCAGCAATCAGGGAGATATCTGTAGACGTACCGCCCATATCAAACGGGATCAGGTTCGGCGCCTGCATCAGACGAGAGGCATAGCGCGCACCGGCAACACCGCCCGCCGGCCCGCTCAACACCGTCGCCGCCGCCAGCCGGATCGCCTCGGCAATCGGCGCGACACCGCCATGACTGAGAATAATCAGCACCGGGCCCTTATAGCCCGCCTCCACCAACCGCCGCTCCAGGCGCGACAGGTAAAGATCCAGCGCCGGGCCTACATAAGCGTTCACGGCCGTGGTCGAGACCCGCTCATATTCTTTGATCTGCGGGAACACATCCGAAGACAGGCAGACATAGACGTCCGGCATCGCGGCCCGCACCATCTCCGCCGTCGCCCGCTCGTGCACGGCATCCTTGTAGCCATGCAGGTAGCAAATCGCGATTGAGTTCGCGCCCTTGGCCTTCAGCGTCTCGATAGCCGCTGCGACGGAGTCTGGGTCGAGCGGAATTTCGATGCTACCATCGGGCCTAATGCGCTCGCGCACGCCCAACCGGCGGTCACGCGGGATTAAGGGCTCAGCCCGTGGCATGCGCATGTTGTAGCGGTCGGGCTTCAGCCCCTCACGCATTTCCAGAATGTCCCGATGGCCTTCAGTCGTCAGCAGGCCAACGGTGGCACCCTTACGCTCCAGCAGGGCATTGGTGGCGACCGTGGTGCCGTGGACAATGCGCGTCGTCTGGCTCAGCAAAGCAGCCAGATCTGTGCCCAGCACCTCCGCCAACCGGCCCAAGCCATTCATCACGCCGATGGATTGGTCGGCCGGGGTAGACGGGGACTTCGCGAAGGTGACGCCTCCGGAATCATCCACTGCGACCAGATCGGTGAACGTGCCACCGACATCAATGCCTATGCGATACATAGCGGGGAGATTCCAACTCGATTTGGGAGGGCGAGAGATAGAGCCAAAGCCTAACCACTCACCAGAGGCGGCGCAAGGAACAGCCTTCAGAATCGCCAGTTGACAGAACGCCGAAACGCGTCACAAACTCCCTGATTACCACTTTGGGTATTGGGAGACGGCACCGTGACCGGCACGCCATTATGTGATCCAACCAAACGCGATCGACGATCTGGTATGCGCCACTTGGCCGTCGCGTTGCTGTTGGCCTCGCTGGCCGCATGCGCCACGCCACCACCGCAACCGGCTGTAGTCGATGCGCCACCAGCTGTCGATCAGGCTGCCAAAGCCGCGGCCCAACAACCACCGGCGGTCAAACGGCTGAAACGCAAAATCGCCATAGGCCGTTTCACCAACGAAACCCTCTATGGCCGCGCCCTGTTGAGTGGTGCCCAGCTAGACGCCATGGGCCGCCAGACCGGCGATATTCTCAGCGCGCGCCTGGTGGAGACCAATCGCTTTATTGTCCTGGAGCGCCCGGATATCGCTGTGATTGAGCGGGAGGGCAGCCGCATCGACACGCCGCAGAACCTGGTGGGCGCCAACGCACTGATTGTCGGCTCGCTGACCGAGTTTGGCCGCCAGACCGAAGGCCAATCCGGTTTTCTTTCTCGCACCAAACGCCAGGTGGCGCGCGCGAAGGTGGATCTGCGCCTAATCGATCCCACCACGGGCGTCGCCTTCTTTGCTGCCTCCGGCACGGGTCAGGCGTCGACCGAAAGCGGCACGGTCATGGGCTTTGGCAGCAAGACCGCCTATGACGCCACGCTCAACGACCGCGCCATCTCCACCGCCATTGCCGACGTCATGAACGTCCTCGTCAACCAATTGGAGGCGCGGCCTTGGCAAAGTGATGTGCTGGAGGTTCAGGGCAACACCGTCATCATCAGCGGTGGCCAACGCCAGGGTCTGGCACCCGGTCAAGAATTGATCATCCTGGCACGCGGCAAAAGCGTGAAAAGTCGGCAAACAGGCTTTATAATCGAATTGCCTGCAACGGAGGTGGCGCGCATCCGCGTCGTCAGCACCTTCGGAACCGACGAAACCAATGAAGGCGCAATCACCGCTATCCAGTCGGGGCGGGTTCGGGAGACTGATCGGGCGAAATTGATTGTGCAAGAGGCTCCACGATGACCAAAAAACTGCTCGTTTGCTCCGTCGCGATTGCGCTGATGCTAGGCCTCTCCGCCTGCAAGCGACCTTGGAAACGGGCGGAGCCTGTCGACACACGCCCGCAGATTGCCGTTGCCAATGCCAGCTCTACCGCGGTGCTGGTGATTGACGGCATCACCATCGGCCCGGCCAGCAAATTCGATGGCAAGGAGGCCACTGTCCGCGTCGGCAAAGGCACGCACGTGATTGAAATTCTGGAGGGCGGTCGCCTTGTCTATACGGAGACCATCACCTTAGCCGACGACATAACCCGCACCATCTCCATCCGCTAATTTCCCAAAGGGGGGCATTTTTTTGAGAGCAGGACTCTGTCTGGCGCTCCTGGCCATTGTGTTGGCCGGGTGTGGACCAAAAGGCTTGTACCATTGGGGCAGCTATTCCAGCGCCCTGAACAGCCACTACCGCGACCCGGCCAAACAGGTCGCCTACCGCGAGGCTTTGCAGGAGGTGATCGCAGCCGAGCAAGGCGCTCGTGTGCCGCCCGGCATCTATGCCGAATTGGGCTATCTGGAGTTGGCCAGTGGCAATACCGCCGAAGCCAAGCAGCTGTTTCAGCGGGAAAAAGCCCGCTGGCCGGAATCCGGCCTCTTTATGGACCGGATGATCCGCAAGATCGATCAGCCCGACGCGCCGGCCACCACTCCGGCGGTATCGCCACCGGCGACCGCTCCGGCAAGCTCATAAAGGGAGGCACATGATGTCCATCACATTCTGGAAGAACAGCGCTTGCCTGGGCCTGCTCATCTGCCTGCTCGCCGCGTGTGCGCCGAAACCGCAGGTCTTGCCGCGCTATGGCGCCAATGTCGGCACGCCACCCCGCTCCATCCTGGTGATCCCGGTGGTGAATACCAGCACGGAGGTAGAGGCCGCCGACGCATTTCTCGCCACACTGGCGATACCGCTTGCAGAGCGTGGCTATTACGTCTTCCCGACCAACATGGTGAAGCGCACGATGGAAGACGACGGTATGGGCGACACCGATATGGTCCACGCCGCCGATACACAACGGCTGGCGGCGATTTTTGGTGCCGATGCGGTGCTCTATGCCAAAATTACCGACTGGAACTCCCGCTATATTGTGCTTGCTGCCAGCACCAGTGTCGCCATTCAGTACGACTTGCGCTTGGGCAGCACTGGCCAGACAATCTGGCAGCAGAATACGAACTTCACCCATACGGTCGGCCCGCAGAATAGCGGCGGCGGCATTATCGGCGCAATTGTCGCCGGCGCAGTCGCAGCAGCAATAGAGCGGGCTGCACCGTCTTATCTGCCACTGGCGTCATTGGCGAACGCCCAGGCTATGCTATCGAACCAAAGCAAGCTCCCCGTGGGCCCGTACTACCGGGCACCAGTGAAGTAGGCCGAAGGTCACCATCAGCCGCACAAGGCCGCGGGTCCAAACTTCGGAGCCGCAGCCCTTTGCTTTAAGCCGTGCGTTGCCACATCAAAGTGCTGCCGAATATACCGCTGCCGATCAAGCCTAAGGCTGCTGGCACAGGGGTCTCGGTGACAGAGGACGCAAAACCAACAGTCACCCGCAACCGTTCACTGTCGGGTAGGCCCGCCGTATTGCCCATCGTCGTGTGAGTGTCAAAATCCCCATCAACCGCATTGCCCACGCCACCAGGCACAGCATTCCCGCCAAGGACAACGAAACTCGACACCGTATCGGCAAATTCAGTAGATGCGACGGCACCGCCGGGTGTCACAACCGAGAAATTCAAACGCACCGCTGCCAGGTTCAATCCACCGCCCGAACCAGAGAAATTAAACCAGGCCGTTACACTTATATGCTCTCCATCGATATTATGGACGCCATCGGCATTAGAGTAATAAACGTCCTAAAACTCACTGCCGGTATTAATATCATTATTTGAAGACGAAAGCGGATCTGCCAACTGATTGGTTATCGCTACGCCGTTCGGGGCAAAATTAAATGCCACAGGGCTCGCTCCACCTGTACGTTCAAACACTTCAATCAGCGTCAAATTCGGCAAGGCTCGAATGGGCGTTGCCTGCGCCACAGTTGAAACGACAACGCCGGCAATCAACGCTATTGCCCAAACCAACTTACCCATGACGATCACTCCAAATTCTCGGTATCAGCATACCTGTAAAAGGGTTTGGTAGAGTATGTTTCCTAGCAGTTCAACCCGCCGGCGTTCGTGGGAAACATTCGCCGCTGTTTGCGGGCAGCAATCCGCAGCCGAGACTGCAAATCCTCGCGCTCGCCATAGCAGCCGCGCAGCCAGCGATTGCCGGTCGCGGGATCGAAGCCGGTGCGGCCGTGCAGCATGCGTCGGTTGTCAAAACACAGCATCTCACCAGGCGCCAGGCGGATGCGCACGGTGAACTCCGCCTGCTGGGCCAATCGGAACGCTGTGCGCAAGGCTCGGTAGGCACGATCTACTGTCTCGATTGAGGCGCGCTGCGGTGCCCGTAGCCAGGGGCTCCAGCGCACCTCTGTGACTTCACCGCTATCATCGAGGACAAAGACTGGCGTCTGCCAGCGGAAATCCGTATCCGTCGCCTTGTTGTAGTAGGAAAAAGGAATCGTGCTCAGCGCCTCGAACGCCTCTGGGTCATGCTGGCGGAGGTGTGCGGCAATCGCCAGGCCATCGACCAGTAGGCTATCGCCACCATCGGCATCGTTTTGCAGGCAGAACAGGTATTGCAGCCCAGGCTTGTACTCGCGGGTGCAAAGATCCGTGTGCACCGGCAGTGCCATCGCGGTGTAGGCATTGGAGGTTGTGTCTGCTGCGCTTTTGTCGGAGCGCACGTCAAAAACCTGCCCGAAATTCGTCGGTCGCACTGGCCCGATTAGTGCTGGCACCTGCTCGACCATCGCCGGGTCAGAGGGCAGGTTCTGAACGATGGCAACACCGTGGACGTGTAAGGCCAGAGCCCAGTCATCGACCGCACTCGCATCAGTGAGCAGTGTAGGGCCGTCAAACCGGGGCAGGTACGGGGCAAACTCTGCCGTCCAATATACCCTGT
>CALKDI010000008.1 GCA_938084065.1 uncultured Alphaproteobacteria bacterium | reverse complement strand
TCAATTTTTCTTCACCCTGATCTTGTCGAAGGGCGTTTTCTTCGTGGCACTGGCACCCTTCGACGGGCTCAGAGTGAAGAAGTTGCGGGAGCGCGCTCATATTGTCGTTCCTCTTGTCACGATTAGGTTGTCCTGCGCGTCCAGTTTCGCCTGCCAACCGCCAGGAATGTAGGTTGTGGAGGTTGGGCCAGCCAGGATCAACGGGCCGGCTTTTTCGTCTCCGGCTTTGATGCTGGCGATGTCCTGCAGTGAGCCTTCTCGCCAGTCGCCATTGTCAAACAAGCTGGCGGTGATGGAGGGTTGCACCGTGTCCCTAGCAATGGTGAGGGCCGGAATTTCGCCGGCCGGCAGGGTCGCTGCTGCGCGCAGGGCGACGACTTCGACGGCCCGGTTTGGATCGGCAGGTTGGAAGTAGACCTGGCGATGGACCTGGTCAAAGCCCTCTTTCAACGCCGCCTCGGTGAGGGAGGATGCTGCATCCTCCGGCAAAGGCACGGAAAGCTCAAACGCCTGGCCGACAAAGCGCATGTCAGCGCTGAAGGCAAAGCTGGGGGAGCCCTCCAGGCCCAGCGACGTGAACTCATCTGCCAAGCCTTTCGCGAGGCCAGCTAAGACTTTTGGCACCGTTGTGACGGCTTCCGCCGTGCCCAGCTTGCGGGTAAGGCTGTCGTGTTTGGTGAAGTCGCTGGCGAGCAGGCCATAGGCGCTCAGCACGCCGGGGTTGGGCGGCACGACTAGAGTGGTGATGCCCAATTCCTCGGCGATACGGGCGGCATGCAGCGGGCCGCCGCCGCCGAAAGGCACCAGCGCATAGTCGCGTGGATCGCGGCCACGCTCGGTCGAGACCAACTGGATGGCGCGGACGACAGCGTTATTGGCGAGGCGGATGGCGGCGTCGGCGGCCTGTTCGACACTCATGCCGAAATGCTCCGCCACAGAACCAAAAGCCCCGCGCGCGGCCTCTGCGTCGATAGCCATCTTGCCACCGAGAAAGCCCTCTGGCCGCACAGCACCGACGATGACTTGGGCGTCGGTGATGGTTGGGCGCTGGCCGCCTTTGCCATAACAGGCTGGGCCAGGATCGGCGCCGGCGCTCTCTGGCCCGACGCGCAGCATGCCGCCGTCGTCGACCCAGACGATAGAGCCGCCGCCGCTCCCGACCGAGACAATGTCCAGCACCGGCGTGCGAATCGGCAGGCCGTCGATCTCTGTATCCGGCGTCGTTGCCGGCTGGCCATTGTCGACCAGACAGACGTCGGTAGACGTGCCCCCCATGTCGAAGGTGATCAGATCTTTGTAGCCAGAGCGCTCCGCTTGGCGCACTGCTCCGACCACACCGGCGGCAGGGCCGGAGAACAGGGCGGTGATGGCGTTTCGACGCATGCCGGCAGCGGGAAGGCGACCGCCATTTGATTGCATGACGGTGAAGCGGCCGGTGAAGTTGCTTTCGGCCAGGCGCTGCTCGATCCGGCTCAGATAGCGGTCGATTACCGGCTGTACAAAGGCCGCCAGGGTTGTGGTCGAGGCGCGCTCATACTCGCGGAACTCGCGGATCACGTCGGCGGAGCCGGTGACGAACATGTCCGGCATATCCGTTTGGATCAGGGCCGTCACGCGGCGCTCGTGCGTGTCGTTGGCGTAGGCGTTGAGCAGGCAGATGGCGATGGCGTCATAATGGCCTTGGCGTAGTGCCGGCAGGAGTTGCGCCATGATCGCTGCCTCGTCCAACTTGGTTTCGACCGAGCCGTCGCTCAGCACGCGCTCGCTCACCTCAAAGCAATCGGCCCGGCGTACCACTGGTGCAGGCTTTTTGTAGTGCAGGTCGTAGATGTTGCGACGGGTGTGGCGGGCCAGGAACAGCACGTCGCGAAATCCCGCCGTGGTCACAAAGGCGACCCGCGCGCCCTTGCGCTCCAGCACGGCGTTGGTCGCGACGGTGGAGCCGTGGCCGAGATCAGCCATGTCCGATGGCTTCAGACTGGCAGCATCAATGGCGTTAAACGCGCCGATATCTGGGCTGGAGGGGGTGGAAGGAACTTTGGCGACCTGCACCGCACCATCCCGAAATGCCACAAGATCGGTAAAGGTACCGCCGATTTCTACGCCAACACGCAACGCCACTGGCTGCCGCTCCTTCAATGCCTGGAAACTTGCTCCAGAGCATAGCTGTACGTTTCCGCTTGGGCTAGCGGGCGAAGTTGGCGTAGGCTTTTGGCCAACCGCCGCGCTGGTCGCGCGTGACTTGAAGGAGGATACGCCAATGATATTCAATGCCGCTGAAGAAGCCTTCCGCGAGGAAGTCCGCGAATTCCTTGCTGAAAAGCTGCCCCATGACATTGCCAAAAAGCATCTGGCCGGCATGGAAATGCAAAAAGACGACTATATGCGTTGGCACAAAATCCTGTTCGAAAAGGGCTGGGTTGCGCCGAATTGGCCGAAGGAATACGGCGGCTGCGAGAGGGATGCGGTGCATCGCTACATCTTTGATGAGGAAGCTGGCCTTGCAGGCGCGCCGCGGCTTTCGGGCTTTGGCCTGAACATGTGTGGCCCGGTGCTCATGGCGTTCGGTACGCCGGAGCAGAAGGCGGAGCACCTACCGAAAATCCTCTCCGGCGAGCGCGTGTTCTGCCAGGGCTATTCGGAGCCGGGGTCGGGATCGGACCTGGCCAGCTTGAAAACGCGGGCTGTGAAGGATGGCGATCACTACGTCATCAACGGCCAGAAAATCTGGACCTCGCTGGCTCACCATGCCGACTGGATCTTCTGTCTGGTGCGCACCTCGATTGAGGAGAAGAAGCAGGACGGCATCAGCTTCCTGGTCTTTGACATGAGATCGCCAGGCGTCGAAATCCGCCCGATCATCACCATGAACGGCCTGCACCATACTAACGAGACCTTCTACACCGACGTGCGTGTGCCGATGGATGGCTCGCTAGTGGGCGAGGAGGGCCGTGGCTGGACCATCGCCAAATTCCTGTTGGGGCATGAGCGCATGGGTGGTGGTTCCATGGCGGAGGTCAAAGTGGCGCTGCGCCGGCTGAAGGAGATCGCGGAGCAGGAGCGCGATGGCGACGGCATCCGCCTGATGGACGATCCGTCATTCCGCCGCAAATTCATCGACGCCGAAACCCAGATGATGAGCTGCGAGCAGTTCGTGCTGCGGACGCTGTCTGCCTATCGCTCCAACAAAGAGATTGGTGCGGCGGCAAACATGATCAAAGTGCGGCGCTCGGAAGTGCAGCAATTGGTGACAGAGATCGGGACGGAGGCTGGCGCCTATTACAGCCAACCCTTCAATCTGGAGGCGCTGCGCTTTGGCTGGAACGAGGAGCCGGTGGGGGCGGAACACTTCAACGGCCTGACACCGAACTATGCGTTCCTGCGCGCAGCCTCGATTTATTCCGGCTCTAACGAGATCCAGCGGAATATCGTCAGCAAGGGCACGCTGCGGCTTTAATCATAGGGAGCACTGCTGCATTGCAGCAGTGCTCCGATTGACTAACCGCCTTGGTTGAACCGGCCGAGATTTCCGAGCAATTGTTCCAAGATGCCGAGCTTGTGGCCTTCGGTTGGCGTTTCGCGCGCAACCAAGGTTACCTCCTTGCCATCGGCTTTTTCGAGGGTTGAGATGCTTTGTAGGACCCTCTCTTGGTCAAAGCGCATGATCAGCACCTTGCGGTCTACGACCTGAGGCTGAAAGAAGGCGTAGGTTTGTTGAACCTCTGAGATGTAGTACCAGACCCCTTGGTCGAACGCTGATTCGCTGGTAGGTGTGCCCAAGAGTTGTAGGACGCGGTCCTGGGTCACGTTTGGTGCCTGCAAGGCAGCTACGATTCCCTGTGGCAATTGATTGCCGTGCTGGGATTCCTTAACGGTACAACCAGCCAGCACCGTCGCGACTATGGCAACGGTCAACCATCGTGCGCACGTGTCGCGCAGCGAGCGGCGATCCTGCATCCTAAGTTCCTGTTTCAGCATTTCGATGGGAAGTGACAATTACAGTGTTTCGCTCTTGGTTCAAACAACGGTCTGTGGACGCGTCGGCTTTGGCGTTGGCCGTCCATGCCGCCGCAAGGCAGCCTGCCTTCTACACCAGTTTGGGCGTTCCGGATAGTTTTGACGGGCGGTTTGAGCTTTTGGTGCTGCACGCACAATTGGTCATTCGCCGGTTGCGCGCAGACGGTGAAGAGGGCGCTAATCTTTCTCAACGCCTATTTGATCAGGTGACCGGCCATTTTGACGAGGCATTGCGGGCGGTTGGTGTCGGTGACATGTCCGTGGGCAAGCGGGTCAAGACGATGACCAGTGCGCTTTACGGCCGGTTGTCGACCTATGATGGCGGCCTGGACGCCGATGGCCATGCGGTGCTGCGCGAAGGGTTGCGCCGGAATCTCTATGGGACGGCGCCGGACATCTCCGAATCTGTTCTGGACGCTATGACCGCCTATGTCATAGCGACGAACGCGCGCTTGGCAGAGGTTCGGTTCGAGGCCATTCAGGCCGGGACAGATTTGTTTCCGGACGCGGGTGCGGATTGGCAATTGGCTGAGAGCAGTGAAACAGGCCATGGCGAGGTTTCTAAATCATGACAGAGTTTTCTCATCCGATACCGGTCGCTGATATTGGTCGCAATGTGCGGCATCACCGAATCGCGATGACCGTGGCCGAGGCTGCGCATGTAGCGAAGCGACTTGGTGTCGACGAGGTCCGTAGCCTTTCAGCGGCGCTAACGGTGGCTAAGCGACGCGGTGCGGTGATCGTCGCTGGAACGTTTGCGGCGGAAATTGTCCAAGTTTGTGTGGTTTCGCTGGAGCCGTTTGTGAATCCCTTGGCCGGCGAGATTGACGAGATTTACAAAGAACCAGACGACAAGGCCCCGGCGGGCGAAGTGGCCATCGATATGGATACGCCTGAACCGCTGGAGGGGGACACCTTGGATCTGGGGGAGTTGGTCGTGCAGTATCTGGCGCTGGAGATCGATTCTCACCCGCGCGCGCCTAATGCCGACTTGAATGATTTGGAGGCTCCCACCGTTGATGGTGTCGACCCGACCCATCCGTTTGCGGGCTTGGCGAAACTGCAACAAAAACCCTAGGCCGTTGCCGGCAGCCGGCGCAACCGCTATCAAGCAGCTTGGCGTGATTCTAATTCAATCAGGATTGGGACAGCTATCCGGATGTTTCGAGGGATCGAATGGCGAGTAAGGGTGTCATAGCGTTGGACGCAATGGGCGGCGATCATGCGCCGGCTAGTGTGGTTCATGGCGCAAATGCCGCCGCTGAGCGCTTCCCGGAATTTCGGTGGCTGTTGGTTGGCGATGAGTCGATGATCACTCCGTTGATCAAAGACGCGCCGTTGCTGACCGGCAAGGTCGAAATTCAGCACGCGCCAAACCGTATTGCTGATACGGAACGT
>CALKDI010000007.1 GCA_938084065.1 uncultured Alphaproteobacteria bacterium | reverse complement strand
AGGCGATCGGGACCTGGGGTTTTATCGGGTGCAGCCGACTGGATTTCCCTCTGTTGCTTGGCCTGATGGTTCGCAGTTGGGTGTGTCCTGGCGGCAGCATGTGGAGGATGCCGCGCCGCATCTGGTGGTTTGGGCGCACGGCATGAACAACTTCACTATGGCGGATCAGGCGTACGCCACTGCGGTTCAGAGCTTCCATGACTACACCAAGACCTGGGCAGCGCCGCCGACGGTAGCATTGGCAACCACCTTCCTGCCCACCCGGCTGGATCCAACTTTTAAGGTGCAGCAAACCGCGTTGGACAGCCGGTATCGTGTGTTGCGCGACTTCGCGGTGGCGAACCGGCTGCCTCTGTTGGACGCCAACCGCGTCTACCATTTCCTGCGTGATGGTGTGGATGAAGGCCGTCGTCGCTGGTTCCGCGAGGATGCGTTCCGCGCCTTCGGCACCAATTGGTGGGATACAATTGAGGGCAGTGCAGGTGGCGTTAACCTGACCTCTGGGCGGCTTGTGTTTACCGGTGTCGCCCGGCCCCGACGCAAGCTAAATGCTGCCGATTTCCAAGCGTACTTGACCTTCCGCCCCGCGCAGAGCGGCGACGTTTTGGCGTTCAACTACCGCGTCGATGCGGACACGCCGAGTGAGCGGTACGAGTTACAATGGTCTGGCGTGAACGTCCGGATCTATTGGAAGGCCACGTCTGTGGCGCACGTGGTCGATACCGCGCCGACGGTTGGAGCAGATAACTATGTGCGGGTGCGCTGCGATGGAGCCCGGCATCGGGTCTGGATCAACGGCACGTTGAAGATCGATACCATCGACTATTCGCGCCTGGCCGATGGCGGTTGCGCCTATCGGGTCTACCTGGGCGGGGTCGGCGCTGCGCAGATAGGTTGCACGCTGAAGGTTGGTTATCCGGCCCGCTATGCCCGTCCGCTGCTGCATGAGGACGATCTACTGGGGTTGGGTGACTGGGGCAGCAACCCAGATAGCGCTGGTGGCAATGGCCTGAACCATCCGAGCACGGTGGGTCATTACCTGATCTATGCGCCAGCCTTTGGCGCATTCCTGACCCTGTTGCGAACGCTGCCGAAACCGCGGGTAGTGGCCAGCGATCACGGATCGGGGACGGTTTCGACGACCGCGACCAGCTTTACCGACCTGGCGGAGGAGGTGGCGGTACAAGGCGAAGCTGGCGACCAGGCGTTGTTGAGTTTCTCCTTGCACGTTGGGAACCAATCGCCGGTCAGCAACGCGAACCTGGCCCAGGTGACGCTGAACGGCGCGGCGATTGCAGAGACGCTGCAATACTTGCCGCCGACCGACACGCGCGGGACGGTGATCTCTATGGCGCAGGTGCCGGTGACGCTGGCTGCGGGCAGCAACACCTTCCGACTGCAATGGATGGCCGAAGGCGGAGGGCACACCCTGGAAAGCCGGGTGCCGGGCCGCTTGTTGACCGTTGAGAAATTGTCGTAGCGGCATGGCAGATATCGATACCGACGCGCGGGAGCGCATCGCCGAAATCACCGCTCGTCTGGATTCCCATGAGCGGCACTGCGAGGAGCGTAGCGCCAATCTTCGGGCCTTCATGGACCAGATAGAGCGTCAGACAGAGCGGATTAACACCCGCCTTGCCTCAATCTGGCGCTGGATCGTCAGCGTCCTGGGGCTGCTGATCGTCAGCATGCTGGGCCTGATGACCAGCTTGCTCACGCGTTCAATGTTTATATGAACAAAAAGGCAACGTCATGATGAAAAACAACAAAGCTTGGGCGGCAGCTGTCGCTCAGGCACTGGTTCAGCTCGTCGCTGCGTTTGTGCCGTTCGAGCCGGATCTCGAGCAGGCGTTAGGAGTGGTTCTGACCGCCGGAGTTGTTTGGCTGGTGCCAAATATCGAACACACCCCGACCGCTGGTGCGACCGTGACCAAAACACCTGTCAAGGCGAGCATGCCGGCGTGGACCATGGCGGCAGCTTTGGCGTTGGGGCTTTTGGTTAGCGCCTGCGCCGCGCTTGGCGACAAGGCCGCTGATGCTTTGTTGGGCTCCGATTGCGGGCCTGCCAGCCGGGTGTATCGGGCTGAATTGCTGACGGCGCGGGTGCTGGCCCGTTATCCGGCAGTCCCTCCGACGGCGCTGGAGCAGGCGTTGGACCAAATGCGGGCTGCAGCGAATTCCGGTGGGGCGATGGAGTCGGCGGCGCTGGCCTATCAGGCCGCTCTGGCAGATGCTGCTGGCCCCGCGGCTGGTATCGCAGCTGGACAGCCAGTGCTGCTACGGCTGAGCCTTTTGTCGGGCATGGCGCAGGACTTCTTGGTGATCCGCTCACAACTGGGCGCGTTTTGCGCTGCGCGTGCGGCCTAGAGGGAAGGAGCCGGTGACCATGACCAAAATAACACGAACCTTGGCCCTGGCCGCGTGCAGCATAGCGATGGCCGGCGCAGCTAAGTCTGCGCCGACGCCGTGTGGGCCGCGAGCTGGCATTGTTGAGCAACTCAGCGCCCGCCATAGCGAGAACCAGGTCGCTCTTGGCCTTGCCGACACTGGGCAGGTGATGGAGCTGTGGATGGGGCCGGGTGGCAGTTGGACGCTGCTGGCGTCGTTGCCGTCCGGCACCAGTTGTGTCGTTGCCGCGGGTGAGCAGCTGCAACTGCTGCCGCCACAAACGTCCGAGCAGCCCAGCGACCCGGTGTAGGGGCTCATGGCAGACGATCGTTCGGACAACCACTCAACGGATCAATCACCGCTACCCTGGTCAACTCTGGCCGAACGATTGCCCGCGTTGTTGGAAGCGCAGTTCGCGTCCTACCGCCGCCTGTTGCAGGCGGATTCTGGTGATGACGATGGCCCGCGAGAGGTTACCGCCTGGGAAAACGCGCGCAAGGCCTCGCTCGCCCATCTGCAGTCGCTCATTCGCCTGCATGACCTGGTGCACGCGCATTTGGCGGAACAGCCGGGGCAGGGGGCGGCTGATCTGTCTCTGCTGTTGGCGGATGTGCGGCGCGATTTGGCTGCCGGCGAGGGCGTGGATGAAGGGGAGGAACTATGACCGTATCCTTTCCAGAATTCGCTTTGCTCTGGCAACGCTGGCAGGGCCAGACCACGCCAGCGGTCCATCGCCGACTAGTCTGCTGGATCGCGCGCCAGCTATCGGAGGGCGAGCAGCGATTGCTGCTGCTGGCCTTCCGCAATTGCGGGAAATCCACTCTGCTGGGGTTGATGGCGGCATGGTTGCTGTACCGCGACCCTGACCATCGCATCCTGGTGCTGGCGGCGGAGCAGGCATTGGCGACCAAGCTCAGCCGTTATGCCCGCCAGGTGGTCGAGCGGCATCCGCTTTGCGCGGCTTTGCGCGGCAAAGGGGCGGGGATGTGGACGGACGATGCGTTCACGGTCGCCAGGCAGGCAGCCTGGCGCGATCCGTCCCTGTTGGCCCGTGGTATCGGCGCCAACATCACCGGTGCGCACGCCGACACCGTGATCTGTGATGACGTGGAGGTGCCCAACACTGCCAGCACCGCCTCCCGTCGCGCCTGGCTGCGGGATCGGTTGGCAGAGATTGAGCATATCGTGTCTCCAGACGGCATCCAGATCTATGCCGGCACGCCGCACACCTATTACTCAATTTATGCCCGCCAGGCACGGGCAGAAGTGGGAGAGGAGACCCCGTATCTCGATGGTTTCCGACGATGTGTATTGCCGATCCTAACCGCGAAGGGTGACAGCGTCTGGCCGGAGCGGTTTCCGCCGGATGCTATCGCCACGATGAGGGCGCGTATCGGCCCTTCAGCCTTTGCCAGCCAGATGCTGCTGCATCCGACGGCTCCCAGCGCTACCCGCTTCGATCCCGATCAGATCCAGGACTATGACGATGATCTGGAGCTGATCGAACGCAATGGGCGTCACATTCTATCGATCGGTCAGACCCAAATGATCGGAGTCAGCGCCTGGTGGGACCCGGCGTTTGGTCGGGTCGGACGCGGCGATAGCAGTGTGGTTGCAGCCGTGTTTGTCGATGCGGACGGTGGCCTCTGGCTGCATCGCGTCGCCTATCTGCAGGTGGATGAGGCGGCAGGCCTCGACCCCGCCAGTCAACAATGCCACGAGGTGGCGCGCCTGGCGGCCCATCTACACCTGCCGTCGATCACTATTGAGACCAATGGCATCGGCGCTTTCTTGCCCGGATTGCTGCGTCAGGCGCTGGCCCGCGCGCGCCTAGGCATCAGCGTGCAGAGTGCGAACGCGCGGCAGAACAAAGATCAGCGCATTCTGCAAGCGCTGGAGGTGCCGCTGGCCGCGCGGCTGCTGCACGCTCACCGCAGTGTGCTGGAGACGCCATTCCGCCGGGAAATGCGGGAATGGCGACCGGGCGTGAATCAGCGTGACGATGGTTTGGATGCTGTCGCCGGTGCCATCGCAGCCACCCCAGTTCGCCTATCGACCCAACCACCCGCCCCCCGCACCGCCGATTGGCGCGGTCGCGGTGTCGTTCAAGCCAACACGGACTTTTCTATCTAACCCACTCTAACTGAAGGATTACGATATGACCCTGGCAGCAACCTTGCAGCCGGCCAAAGATCAGTATGGCCAAACGGTTTTGCTTGCACACGCACGGCAGAGCCCGACAGAGCATTTGGGCAGTCTGCTGGATGCCATTGTGCTGGATGGCAATGTCCGGGCGATGGAAGGCGTGGCGTGCGTTCTTGCCCGAGCGGGCAACCGCATGCAGATCGTCGCCGACGCGGTGCTGGCGGATAGCGCCCACCCAGTGCGCCTGCCGCTGGTCGGGAGCGCGAGCCACACCATGGCGATTCGCACTGCGCGCCGGGCTTTGGCTGGCAGCATTCCAGACCCGAGCCTAGGCGCGTCCGCGTTCCATCGGATGGGCGATATGCCTGATTGGGCACGGGGGACCAAGCCCTTGGTCCAGATCGGTGAGATTGTGTTTTATGCTGCGGCGCCGCGAACCTTGGACGGGATGAAGGGAGGCTGATAAACCTTAGCCACTCTCCAACTGACAATCTGGCGTGGTGTTGATGAGCTATTTCAACGATTGGGCGATGCGCGTCATGCGGCTGGCTGATCCGGAAACGGCGCACCGCTTGGCGGTTAAGGCCCTGGCGCTGGGGCTCGCGCCGACCTTGCCGCCGCCGCCTCGGATCCTCGCAACACAGGGGTTTGGACGCGAACTGACCTCGCCACTCGGCGTCGCCGCGGGGCTTGATAAAGGCGGTGAGGCGATAGCGCCATTGTTGCGAATGGGGGCCAGCTTCATCGAAATCGGTGCGGTGACGCCCAAACCACAACCCGGCAATCCCAAGCCCCGTCTGTTTCGCCTGACCAAGGACCAGGCGGTTATCAACCGCTTTGGCTTTAACAGCGAAGGCCATGCCGTCGTTGCCGAGCGTTTGCGGCTGTTTCGGCGCTATTCGCGGCTGGCCGGTGGGGTTGTCGGGGTGAACCTAGGGGTCAACAAGGATAGCACTGACCCTCAAGGCGACTATGCCGCGGGTGTGCAGGCATTCGCTGCCAATGCGGATTTTGTCACCGTCAACGTCTCGTCACCCAACACAGCGGGGCTGCGTGATTTGCAGCAGGAAGAAAGTCTAAGAGCGATCGTCGAGGCTGCCCGTGATGCTCGAGACCTGGCGAATTCGCGGTGCAGCCTGATGGTTAAGTTGGCGCCGGATCTGTCAGATGCCGCCGCCGCTAGTCTCGTGGAGCAATTGACCAAGACCGGGGCGGTCGATGGCTGGATCGTCAGCAACACAACGATTGCACGGCCGGCGACATTGCAAAGTCCAGGCGCGCGCGAGGTTGGTGGCTTGAGTGGGCCGCCTGTGTTCGAGCGCTCAACCGATCTGGTCCGGCTGGTCTGGCAGGCCAGCGGCGGCGGTTTTATTGTTGGTGCTGGTGGGATAGACAGCGGTGCGTCCGCGTATGCCAAAATTCGAGCCGGTGCTTCTCTGCTACAGCTGTATACCGCTATGGTATATCAAGGCCCGCAGGTTATTGCGCGAGTGGAGGCTGAACTGGCTGATTTGCTGGCTGCGGGAGGCTTTGCCTCGGTACAGGCGGCGGTTGCCGCTGATCATCGATGACTGTGTCGCCTCGGAAACGCGATACGGATTGCTGTTAGGATAGACGAATGACGACTGCAAATTCTCCTACTCCACAAATCGTGTCCGGCTTGTCGGCTGTTATCGATCAATTTGACGGGCTGTTGGTCGATCTGTGGGGTTGCGTGCACAACGGCCTCACGCCATTCCCCGCAGCCGTTGACGCATTGGAACGTGCAGCCGCAGCCAGCAAAACCGTCTGCCTGCTATCGAATGGCCCGCGGCGTGGCTCGGTATTGGTTGAGCGATTGGATGGAATGGGTGTGCCGCGCTCCGCCTACCATTATGTCATGTCTTCCGGCGAGGCAGCGTGGCAAGCTCTAGCGGAGCGCGATGATCCGTTCCACGCAGCGCTAGGCACCCGTTGCTTCCGGCTGGGGCCGATTCGCGATGCCAGCGTCCACACTGACAACGGTCTCACTCTAGTAGAGACGGTTGCCGACGCGGATTTTATTCTGTGTACTGGCCCTTTCGATAACAGCGACACAGTTGAGGACTACGAAGGCCTTCTACAGGACGCGCGGGATCGCAACATGCCGATGGTTTGTGCGAATCCCGATTTGGTGGTGCATATCGGCGATCAATTCGTTATCTGCGCCGGCAGTCTCGCCCAGCGGTATCAGGCCATGGGGGGAGCGGTTGCCTATCACGGCAAGCCATTTGCCTCGGTCTACCATCAATGTTTCCGTTTGACTGGAATTGCGGACCGTCAGCGATTGCTGGGAATAGGTGATGGCCTACGTACAGATGTCAAAGGCGCTAATATTATGGGAATATCGTCGATGTTCTTGTCTGGCGGGATACATGTAGACGAAATTGCAAGTAACCCTCCGTCATCAGAAACCGTGTCGCAATTATCCTCGAAATTTCAAGTCAACCCTACGTACGCTATGCCATTCCTGCGATGGTAATTATTGAGATGGCGGCATCGCGAATTTGATTGTTTTTTATTGGCTCGCTCCCGTTTTGAGTGAAAGAAAAATAATTGCTAAACCAAGCCGTGAATTTGCCACAAAGGTTTGCTAGCATTTCATCCTTTCGGTAGTGACGACATCGAACCACTCACCTCATGCGGGAATTTGCTTGACCCATACAGATGTATGCATATATTATTTGGGATGAGCGGCGTGTTTTGGTGACCCGGACGCGCGAAAAAAAAAACGCAAGAGAAAATCCAGGGGATTTTGAGTTGATGGACGTTCAAGAAAGAAAACCGCAGCGGAAAACCAGAGGAAAGCCGAATGCGGTCGATATCCATGTTGGCAACCGTGTACGTCAACGTCGTACGTTGATGGGGTTGAGCCAGGAGCGCCTAGCCTCTGCATTGGATCTGACGTTCCAGCAGGTTCAAAAGTATGAACGGGGCGCCAACCGGATTGGCGCGGGGCGTTTGTATCAACTGGCGCGTGCATTAGATGTGCCGGTCAATTTTTTCTTCGACGAAATGGACGATGGGCAGAAGAGCGCCACGAACGGCGTCGCGGAAGACAGCCCTAACCCCTATCAGGCAGATACAATGACGCAGCGGGAGACCTTGCTGCTGGTGCGAGCTTATTATGCTATCCCAGATCCGGCCGTTCGGCGGCGGATGTTAGACCTGATGCGGTCGATGGGGGATGGTCTTCCCCGCGAAGATATCTAGTCGCACCCAAGCCTTTGATTGGTCGTGCGGCAGGCAGGGGCCTTGACGGACGGCGGGGGAATTGGGCAGAAGGGCGGTTCGTCAACGCAGGCCCTGAATCTTCATCTAAGTCTGCTCCTTGCCTTACCATTGCTGACAAAGGGATAGCCCGTGACCCGTTCGTCTTATCTGTTCACCAGTGAATCGGTTTCGGAAGGTCATCCGGATAAGATTTGTGACCGCGTGTCCGATGCAATCGTTGATGCGTATCTGTCTACGGCCGAAGCCGACTTTGTCCGTTGCGGCGTCGAGACATTGGTGACAACCAATTATGTCTGCATTGCTGGAGAGACCCGTGGGCCTGCAAGCGTTGACCACGCTTTGATGGAGAAGCTGGCGCGCGAGGCTATTCGCGACATCGGCTATGATCAGGACAATTTCCACTGGCAGAATGCCAAGGTGGATGTTCGCGTGCACAGCCAGTCGGCAGATATTGCCCAGGGCGTCGATTCTGCTGGCAACAAAGATGAGGGTGCTGGCGATCAAGGCTTGATGTTTGGCTATGCCTGCTCCGAGACCGAAGATTTGATGCCGGCGCCAATTCACTTCAGCCACGGCGTGCTGCGCGGGATGGCCGAAGCGCGCAAGTCTGGCGCGATCAAAGGCTTGGGTCCTGATAGCAAAAGCCAGTTCACCTTAGAATATCGTGATGGCAAGCCGGTTCGTGCCACGTCGATCGTTGTCTCAACTCAGCACGATGAAGGTCTGAGCACTGACGAGGTGCGTGAAATTGTGCGCCCGTTCGTCATGGGTGTTCTGCCGGATGATAGCTGGATGTGCCCGGAGACTGAATTCTACGTAAACCCGACCGGCCGATTCGTTATTGGCGGCCCAGACAGTGATGCCGGACTGACCGGGCGCAAGATCATTGTCGACACTTACGGTGGCGCGTCTCCGCATGGTGGCGGTGCTTTCAGTGGCAAAGACCCGTCCAAGGTTGATCGGTCTGCCGCTTACGGCACGCGCTATCTGGCAAAGAACGTAGTGGCTGCCGGTCTGGCAACCAAATGCACGATCCAGGTGGCCTATGCCATTGGCGTTGCCAAGCCGTTGTCGCTCTATGTCGATACGCATGGCACTATCATTGACGGCGTGACGGAAGCGCGGTTGGAAAAGATTTTGCCGACGCTGTTTGACCTGTCGCCGCGCGGCATCCGTCAGCATCTGAACCTCAACCGCCCGATTTATGTGCCGACCTCCTCCTACGGCCATTTTGGCCGAAAGCCGACCGATGAAGGCCACTTCTCCTGGGAGCGGACGGACTTGGTCGAGGCATTGAAGAAAACAGTTTGATCGCCGCAAAGCGTGAGTTGCACGGTCGGCGCGTTGGCCGGCCGCTGCGGCATCGTGGCCTGCAGGCTGTGCAAGAGTTATTGCCACGCTTGCGCGTCCCGCTGACAGCATCCGCACCGTTGGATCCCCTCACTCTGTTCGATCATCCCGTGAGGGAGGTCTGGTTAGAGATTGGGTCCGGCGATGGCATGCATGCGGTTTGGCAAGCTGCACAGAACCCAGACATTGGCTATATCGCCGTCGAGCCGTTCGTAAATGGCATGGCGTCATTAGTGGCGGCTGCTTTTGAGCAGGGCTTACAGAATATCCGGGTGCTGGATGACGACGTTCGGCTGCTGTTGGAGCAATTGGCGCCAGGTTCGATCGACCGGGCGTTTGTTCTTTTTCCGGACCCATGGCCGAAACGCCGCCATTGGCGCCGACGAATCGTTAACACGCAGGTTCTGGATCAACTCGGCCGATTGATGCCGCAGGGATCCGAATTGCGCGTCGCAACAGATGTGCAAGATTACCTGGTGTGGATGCTGCGTGTCTTGCGGCGGCACCCTGATTTTGATTGGAGCCCGGCGTGCGCGGACGATTGGCGCGTGCGGCCAGATGACTGGCCTGGAACCCGTTTTGAGACCAAGGGCCTAGAAGCGGGCCGTCATTCGACTTACTTGTCCTTGCAACGGCGGCACATGTCCGATTTTGCTTGAATTTTCTGGCCATACCGGGTATTTGTCTGCCACTGTCATTTGATTGATAGTGCTCTCTGTATGAGCAATGGAGAGGGTGGGTCCCTATGGGTCCCGCCCTGTTTTGTTAGTAGCCTTTAGATAGCAGCCGTGCTGAGCCTTTAGGGCGTTGGGCGGACGGGAGTCTGAGTGGAACGCGGACCACGAAAAATCGAAACTGCCATTGAACCGCAAATCACTGCACTGGGTTGTACTCTGGTGCGGGTAAAGTTCTATGGTGGGCGACGGCAAGTTCTGCAGGTGATGATCGAGCGCGAGGATGGCAGCGATGTCAACGTGGACGATTGCGCAGCCGTGAGTCGAGCGCTGTCCCCGGTGTTGGATGTTTTTGACCCGATTGTTGGTGCTTACGCGCTGGAGGTGTCCTCGCCTGGCATTGACCGGCCGTTGACGCGCCCGGAAGATTTTGTGCGCTTTGCCGGCTTTGAGGCAAAGGTGGAACTAGAAGAGAATCGCGATGGCCGCCGCCGTTATAAGGGGCTGCTATTGGGCCTGAACGAGGCAGAGAGTGTTTGTCTGGATGTTGACGGAGAGACGGTGGAGTTGCCACTCACCGTTATTCAATCAGCCAAGCTCGTATTGACCGATGCATTGATCGCCGCACACCAAGCGGCAGAGTCGACTGAAACGTCGGCGGATGAGGGAGTGGTTTAGCGATGGTGCAAATTCTCGGCGCCGAACTCTTGCAAGTGGCGGAAGCTGCTGCCCGCGAGAAAGGTATCGATCGCGAGGAAGTGCTGGATGCGATGGAGCAAGCCATCCAGCGCGCTGGACGTTTCAAATACGGTCTTGAACACGATATTCGTGCCGAAGTGGATCGTCGGACGGGCGATATACGGCTGACCCGCTATCGAGAGGTCGTGGCCGATGGCGTTGATATCGAGAACGAAGCCGTTCAGATGCCGCTGAGTGTTGCTCAGCGTGAAAAGAAAGATGCCGAAGTCGGTGAGTTTCTTACCGACCACCTGCCGCCAGTGGACTTTGGCCGCATAGCTGCACAAACCGCCAAGCAGGTGATTGTCCAGCGGGTGCGTGAAGCCGAGCGGCTGCGGCAGTATCAGGAATACATTGGCCGTGTTGGCGAGATCGTTAATGGCGTCGTTAAGCGGGTTGAGTTCGGCAACGTTATCGTCGATTTGGGTCGCGCCGAAGCCATATTGCGCCGTGATGAGATTATCCCGCGCGAGCATTTCCGCCGTAATGACCGTGTCCGCGCCTTGATTTTCGACGTGCGGGATGAATCACGCGGTCCTCAGATTTTCTTGTCTCGGACCAAACCGGACTTCGTGCGGTGCCTGTTTGCGCAGGAAGTGCCCGAAATCTACGACGGTATCATCGAGATCAAAGGCGCCGCCCGTGACCCGGGCAGCCGTGCCAAGATTGCCGTTCTGTCGAACGATTCCTCCATTGATCCAGTCGGCGCCTGCGTTGGCATGCGTGGCAGCCGTGTTCATGCGGTGGTGAATGAGCTGCAGGGCGAGCGCGTTGATATTATCCCGTGGTCCGATGACCCGGCGACCTTCGTTGTTAACGCATTGGCCCCGGCGGAAGCCGCCAAGGTTGTGATTGATGAGGAGGACAACCGGATTGAGGTTGTTGTTCCGGATGATCAACTCAGCCTCGCCATTGGCCGTCGTGGCCAAAACGTGCGGTTGGCAAGCCAGCTGACCGGCTGGTCTATCGATATTATGACAGAGGCCCAGGAATCGGAGCGCCGCCAGGAAGAGATCCGACTGCGCACCCAGGCCTTTATCGAGAAGTTGGATGTCGATGACGTGATCGCCCATCTGCTGGTGGCAGAAGGCTTTGCTTCGGTCGAGGAAATAGCGTTTTCCGACGTTGAAGAATTGACGGAAATCGAGGGTTTCGACGAGGAAATCGCGGAAGAGTTGCAACGCCGTGCTCAGGACTTTGTCCTGGCAGAGCAGGAGCGCCTGACGCAGCGTGTTGCGGAACTGAAAATCGCCGATGATCTGTTGGAAGTCGAAGGCTTGACGTTGGCCATGTTGGTCCGCTTGGGCGAAGCTGAAGTGACGACACTCGACGATTTGGCCGACCTCGCCAGCGATGAATTGCGCTATATCGTCAACCCATCGACTGAAACCGCGACTGTCGACGATATCGCCAGCATGGAAGAGGCTGCGCAGCGTCTAGGTGCTGACAGCAGCCCAATTGGCGGGCCTGATGCGGATGCCATTATCATGGCAGCGCGTGCACATTGGTTCGATGAAGATGAGGCTGTAGACGGTGGCGCCGATGAGGCTGACCCGTCTGAGCAAGCGGCAGAATAAGGAGCGGCAAAGCACTGGTATGACATTGGCAGCGGACGACACCTCGACGGCGAAAGCAACGCACCGGTCGGCTACAGCAGCAGCTGAGCCGAAACGCCGGTGTATTGTCAGCCGTCAACCCCGTCCGCGCCACGGCTTGATCCGATTCGTATTGGACCCAGATCACAATGTCGTTCCGGATTTTGCCGAGACCTTGCCAGGGCGCGGATATTGGTTGTCGGCAGATCGGGACATCGTCGAGAAGGCGCTTAAAACGAACGCCTTCGCCAAAGCGGCCCGCGGGCCGGCGACGGTGCCTGATGGACTTTTGGCAACTCTTGAAGCGACACTGACGGCCCGTTGCTTGCATTGGCTAGGGCTGGCCAGAGGTGCCGGACAATTGGAAATCGGCTTCTTCCAGGTGAAGGAGAGTCTGGCGCGCGGTAAGGTTGCAGTGCTAATTGAGGCGTCTGATGGCGCGGAGAACGGCAAAGCCAAGCTGGCTGGCCTGGCGCGTGAGTTGGAAGTGATAGACTGGTTTACAGCCAGTCAGTTGGGTGAGTCCGTCGGTCGGGATCATCTGGTACATCTGGCGCTGATGCCAGGTAAGTTGGGCGAGCGTTTCCTGGCGGATGCGCAACGCTATGCAGGATTGATAGGCAGCCGGCAGCACGGCGCCGGCGGAGAGCAATAAGCGGATCATGGTGGATAAAACGATCGAGCGCGAATCAGGAAAGCTTTCTCTGACGAAAGGCAAGTTAGGTCTTTCGAAGGGGGCTGACTCAGGCAAAATTCGACAGAGTTTCTCGCACGGGCGCTCCAAAACGGTAACTGTTGAGGTCAAGCGCAAACGTGCTGGCGCTGATGGTGGTGGTCGTGGCGGTCGTGATGCCGGCGCGTTGAGCGAAGAAGAGCGCGCCGCCCGCATCCGTGCACTGCGATCCATGCAGAAGGAAGCGAGTAGCGCAGACCAGCAAACGCCCGCTGAATCCGAACCTGCTCAAAGCGCAGCGCCAAACGCAGATGATGCGATGCAGCGCCGTCTGCAGGCCGCTGAGGACCGAGCGCGTCGTGAGGCTGAAGAGGCTGCCGCGATTGATGCCGCTGAAGCCAAAGCGGCCGAACCTGAGCCCGTTGAAGAACCCGCAGAGGAAGCGCCGCAAGCGACTGACGTTGTGGCCGAGGCGGATCAGACCGTCGATGCAGCGCCTGTCGCAGAGGAGCCTGTTTCGGAACAAGCACCTGCAGCGGACGTCAGCAAGCCGGCTTTAGAGGACGCTGCTCCGGTTGCTGTAGAAGCGCCCGAGCCTGAAGTTTCGCGCGAGCCTACGCAGGAAGAAATCGAACTCGCCGCTCTGCAAGCGGCAGAGAGCGAAGAGCGCCGCAAGATTGAGGCGGATGTTGCCCGTCGTGCCAAGGATGCTGCAAAGCATGAGGCCGACGCTGCTCCACGACGCAAGACCAAAGCCGAACGCGTTAAGGGCCGCGATGTCCCCGATGTCATGCCAGATCCGGCAGCTGTGCCACCGGAGGATGCGGGTGCCAACGTGCGCTTCGCAACCAACCGCACAGCGGCATTGGAAGAGGAAGAGGCACGCAGCCGTCGTGGCGATGTAAAACGCCCGGCGACGCCGCGGAACCGTACAGAACAACGCCGCCGTACCGGCCGCCTGACCATTACCCAAGCGCTTGACGAGGAGACAGTTGAGGAGAGGCAGCGCAGCCTCGCCTCAGTCCGTCGGGCTCGGGAGCGGGAACGCCAACGTCAACGCCAGTCCGGCGGGGAGCAGCAGAAAATCGTGCGCGACGTTGTGATTCCAGAGGTAATTACCGTCCAAGACTTGGCCAACCGTATGGCGGAGCGCTCATCTGATGTCGTGAAGGCATTGATGCGAATGGGCGTTATGGCCTCGCTGAGCCAAACAATTGATGCTGATACTGCTGAGCTGGTTGTCGAAGAATTCGGCCACAACCTGCGCCGTGTCGCTGAGTCAGATATTGAGGAAGGCTTGGCCGGTCCGCAGGACGACGCCGCAGATATGCTGCCGCGTCCGCCAGTAGTGACCATCATGGGCCACGTCGATCACGGCAAGACCTCACTGCTTGATGCCTTGCGGTCGACCGACGTTGCAGGCGGTGAGGCCGGTGGCATCACCCAGCACATCGGCGCCTATCAGGTGCAACTGGCATCCGGCAACAAGATCACCTTCCTAGATACACCTGGTCACGCCGCGTTTAGCGCAATGCGTAGTCGCGGTGCCTCGGTCACTGACTTGGTCATTTTGGTTGTCGCTGCGGATGATAGCGTGCAGCCACAGACGATTGAGGCTATCGCCCATGCCAAGGCGGCGGGCGTGCCGATGATTGTGGCTGTTAATAAAATTGACCGCCCCGATGTTGATCCAGAGCGGGTTAAGCAGGACCTGCTGCGGCATGAAGTTGTGGCAGAGGAATTCGGCGGCGACGTCCAATTCGTGCACGTGTCAGCTCTCAAACGGATCGGCCTGGAAGAATTGCAGGAGGCTATCCTGCTGCAGTCTGAGGTGTTGGACCTCAAGGCCAATCCCGACCGCGCCGCTAATGGCATCGTGGTAGAAGCCCGGCTCGACCGGGGCCGCGGTTCCGTCGCAACGATCCTGGTGCAGCGTGGCACATTGCGTGTTGGCGACACGATTGTCGTCGGCAGTGAATGGGGCAAGGTTCGTGCCATGACGGATGAGCGTGGCCGACAGCTTAAGGAAGCTGGTCCCGCGATGCCAGTTGAGGTGCTTGGTTTGCAAGGCACGCCGATGGCGGGCGATGAAGCCGTCGTCGTTGAGAACGAAATCCGGGCTCGCGAAATCGCCGAATACCGTACGCGTATGGTTCGTGACAAGCGCACTGCTACAACGGCACGTGGTTCTCTGGATCAGATGTTCGATCGTCTCAAGGCCGGCGAAACTCAAGAATTGAGCATTGTGATCAAAGCTGACGTGCAAGGCAGTCAGGAAGCGATTGTTGGTGCGCTGGAGCGCATGGGCAATGATGAGGTTGCTGTCCGCGTGTTACATGCAGGTGTCGGCGGCATCAACGAGTCGGATATTACGTTGGCTACGGCTTCCACTGGTTTTGTGGTCGGCTTCAACGTGCGCGCGAACAAGCAGGCGCGGGAGCTAGCAACGCGGGATGGTGTGGAAATTCGGTATTATTCGATCATCTACGAATTGATCGACGATATCAAAGCTGCGCTCAGCGATATGTTGGCGCCGTTGATCCGCGAGACCCAGATTGGCAATGCGGAAATCCTCGAGGTCTTCAACATCACCAAGACTGGCAAGATCGCCGGTTGCCGTATCACGGACGGCGTCGTCCGTCGTGGTTCAGGTGTGCGTCTGCTGCGCGACGATGTGGTCATTCACGAAGGCAAGCTCTCGACCCTCAGGCGCTTCAAGGACGACGTCAACGAAGTGCGCGATGGTAACGAGTGTGGCATGTCCTTTGAGAACTATCAGGATCTGCAGGCCGGCGACGTTATCGAATGTTTTGAGGTGGAAGAGGTTGCCCGTACCATTTAGCCCCGATGGTGGGGAGGGCGGCCGATGACTCGCGGTCGTCGTGGATCCAGCGGTGGCCCTCAGGGGCCGACCCAGCGCCAATTGCGCATGGGTGAATTGCTGCGCCATTCGTTGTCGGAGATCATGGCGCGCGGTGAATTCCGCGACCCCGTGCTTGCCGACGCCCATGTCACCATTACAGAGGTGCGGCCTTCGCCGGATCTCAAAAATGCGACTGTGTTTGTGACTCCTTTGGGGGGCTTAGATGCAAACGCTGTGGTGAAATCGCTAGAGCGTGCGCGTGGCTATTTGCGCGGGCAGATCGCCACAAAGTTGGAATCCAAATTCACACCGGACCTGACGTTTAGGGCCGATACCTCGTTCTCCGTGGCTGAACGTATTGATGAGCTATTGGCAAAGGGCCAAAATTAATGGCACCCAGGCGGCGGAAGCCGAAAGCCAACGTTAACGGTTGGCTCATTGTTGATAAGCCGTCTGGCATCACCTCAACGGGGGTTTGCAACGCGATCAAGCGGTTGGCAAAGGGGGCTAAGGCGGGCCATGGCGGCACGCTCGATCCCTTGGCGACTGGTGTGCTACCGATAGCGTTGGGTGAAGGAACAAAGACCGTTCCGTATATCATGGATGGCCAGAAAATTTACCGCTTCACCGTGCAATGGGGCGAGGCGCGGGATACGGACGATGCTGAGGGCGAGGTGATTGCCACCAGCGATGTGCGACCAGATAGGGCCGCCATTGAAGCAGCCCTTCCCCAATTCGTCGGCCAAATCCAACAGGTTCCACCAATTTTCTCAGCCATCAAAGTCGATGGCGTCCGCGCCTATGACCTGGCGCGGGAAAAGCAGGAAGTGCAGCTGGAAGCGCGGACGATCCAGATCGACCGACTCGATTTGCATTCCATGCCAGACGCTGACCACGCGGTGTTTGCGGTCGAATGTGGCAAGGGCTCTTACATGCGCAGCCTCGCCCGCGATATCGCTGTTGCTGTGGGTACAGTCGGCCACGTGACTGCGCTGCGTCGAATAGCCGTTGGGCCTTTTCATGAAGATATGGCCCACACACTAGCAAAACTCGAAGACACCGGTCATATAGACCAAGATTCACCAGAATTGCTTCCGGTGGAGACCGCGCTGGCCGACATCCCGGCGCTGGCCGTTTCCGGAAGCGAAGCCGTAGGGCTTCGGCATGGCCGCCCCGTGGCACTGTTCCGCAGAAGTGATACTGATCGGGTAGACGCATATGAGGACGGCGACGTCCTTCGCGCTATCTGTGATGATATTACGGTTGCGCTCGTGCGCCTCGAGGAAGGTCAAGCCAAACCCCTGCGGATCATCCATCGGCCGCCTCGTGAAGAAATTGCGACGGCCTCTCCCAACACAGAAGGAGCAAACGATGTCGATCACGCCTGAGCGTAAGCAAGAGTTGATCAAAGAGTACGGCCTGCAAGAGGGCGATACCGGTTCGCCGGAGGTTCAGATCGCGATCATCACGGAGCGCGTCAAGAACCTGACAGAGCATCTGAAAGAGCATCACAAGGACGTTCACTCACGTCGTGGCCTGCTGATGCTGGTTGCGCAGCGTCGCTCGCTACTGGATTACGTGCGGCGCAAGGAAGAGGCACGCTACCGCAGCCTTATTTCTCGCCTTGAGTTGCGCCGCTAAATCAAAAACGACACCGGGCCGGGCCCGGTGTCGATGACTGTAAGGAATATAGAACGCATGTTTGATATCGTACGAAAAGAAATAATGTGGGCAGGTCGCCCGCTGATCTTGGAAACTGGGCGTATCGCCCGCCAGGCCGATGGCGCTGTGTTGATCTCTCTTGGCGGCACCACCGTGCTTTGCACCGCAGTCGCCGAGAAAAAGCCTCGTGCCGGCATCGATTTTTTCCCACTGAGCGTTCATTACCAAGAAAAAACCTACGCTGCGGGCAAGATTCCCGGCGGTTTTTTTAAGCGCGAAGCCCGGCCGAGCGAGAAAGAGGTCCTGACCTCTCGCCTGATCGATCGCCCGATCCGCCCGCTGTTCGCCAAAGGCTTCCGCCACGAAACCCAGATCATCTGCACCGTGCTGGCGCATGATATGGAGACGGATCCGGACATGGTTGCGATGATTGGCACCAGTGCGGCGTTGACCATTTCTGGCATCCCATTCCTGGGCCCGATCGCTGGCACCCGCGTCGGAGAGGTCAACGGCGAGTTGGTCCTGAACCCAACGCTCGACCAGATGAAAGAGTCTAAGCTTGATCTCATCGTTGCTGGTACCAATGCCGGTGTGTTGATGGTTGAGTCTGAAGCGCAAGAGCTGTCTGAGGAGCGTATGCTCGAGGCGGTCATGTTCGGCCACCGTGGCTTCCAGCCAGTCATCGATTGCATTATCGATCTGGCTGAAGAATCTGCCAAAGAGCCTTGGAACATGCCAGGCGAAGCTGATGGCGTCGCCGCAGTGCGCACCCGCATGGCTGCATTGGCTGCTGATGGTGTCCGCAATGCCTACCAAATTCCTGCTAAAGCTGAGCGTCAGGATGCGGTTGCTGCAGCGAAAAGCGGCGCAATGGCCACTTTGGCCGCAGAAAACGCCGATCTTGAGATCGCTGGCGGCTTGTTCAAAGAGCTGGAAAGTGACATCGTTCGTGGCGGTATCCTAGATACTGGCAAGCGCATCGATGGCCGCACCACCGTGGATATTCGCCCGATCGTTCCGGAAGTTGGCGTGCTGCCGCGCGCTCACGGCTCCTCCTTGTTCACCCGTGGCGAGACTCAAGCGCTGGTGATTGCGACGCTGGGTACCGCCCAGGACGAGCAGATGATGGACGCCCTAGCCGGCGAGTATCGCGAGCACTTCCTGCTGCACTACAACTTCCCTCCCTACTCTGTGGGTGAAGCTGGTCGTTTTGGCCCGCCGGGCCGTCGTGAGATCGGCCATGGTAAGCTGGCGTGGCGCGCAATTCGCCCGCTGCTGCCGTCAAAGGAAGACTTCCCTTACACCATGCGTGTGGTGTCGGAGATCACCGAGTCGAACGGTTCGTCCTCGATGGCGACTGTCTGCGGTGGCTCCCTGGCGCTAATGGATGCTGGTGTGCCGTTGAAGCGTCCGGTGGCTGGTATCGCCATGGGCCTGATCAAGGAAGGCGACCGCTATGCTGTGCTGTCCGATATCCTTGGTGATGAAGATCACCTGGGCGATATGGACTTCAAAGTGGCTGGTACCGAAGTTGGCGTAACCTCCCTGCAGATGGACATCAAGATCACCTCAATCACTGAGGAGATCATGCAGGTAGCCTTGAAGCAGGCCCGTGATGGTCGCATCCACATCTTGGGTGAGATGGAGCGCGCCATTGGCAATGCTCGCACCGAGGTCAGCCAGAACGCACCGCGCATCACCACGATGAAGGTGCCGAAGGATAAGATCCGCGACATCATTGGCACCGGTGGCAAGGTCATTCGCGAAATCGTCGCCGAAACCGGCGCGAAGGTCGATATCGACGATGATGGCACCGTCAAGATCGCCAGCACGGATCCCGACTCGGCTCAGCGCGCTATCGATTGGATTCGTGGCATCGTCGCGGAGCCGGAAGTTGGTGAGATCTATGACGGTAAGGTCGTCAAGATCATGGACTTTGGTGCATTCGTGAACTTCCTCGGCCCGCGCGATGGCTTGGTCCATATCAGCGAGTTGAAGAACGAGCGCGTGAACACGGTTGGCGATGTTGTTAGCGAAGGTCAGATGGTTAAGGTGAAATGCCTTGCCATTGATGATCGCGGCAAGATCAAGCTCTCGATGAAAGTCGTCAATCAAGAAACCGGCGAAGAGATCTCTGCTCAAGCAGACTCTTAAGCTACACGCTCTCGAAAGGGTCGCGCCCTCATGGGCTTTGTGCTGAACCAGATGCGGATTTCCGGCCGCGATGCTCTCCCTCTCATCGAGGGGGGCAAAGGTATTGCGGTGTCCAACGGTGAAAGCTCCGGCGCGTGGGCAGCCACCGGCGGAGCAGGCACATTCTCTGGTGTTAACGCGGACTCCCGCGATGACGACGGGGAAATGGTTTTCCAGGATTATCTGGGCAGAACCCGGCGCGACCGACACGATGAACTGATCGCCCACGCGGTGCGTGGTGCGATCTTTCAAGCCCGTACCGCTTATGAAATTTCCAATGGGGCTGGCCCCATCCACATGAATATTTTGTGGGAAATGGGCGGAGCAGAGCGGGTGCTGCACGGTGCTTTGCAGGGTGCCCATGGTTTGATCGATGGCGTAACCTGCGGTGCCGGCATGCCGTATAAGGTTGCGGAAATCACGGCCTCGTACGGCGTCTACTATTACCCGATTGTCTCGTCAGCTCGTGCTTTCCGCGCGTTGTGGAAGCGAGCCTATCACAAGTTCCCGGAATGGTTGGGGGGTGTCGTTTACGAAGATCCCTGGCGCGCCGGTGGTCACAATGGCCTGTCGAACAGTGAAGATCCAGAAAAGCCAGAGGACCCCAAACCGCGTGTTCGCGAGCTGCGGAAGCTGATGAACCAGGTTGGATTGAATGACGTACCGGTCGTGATGGCTGGCGGTGTCTGGCGTCTGGATGAATGGGCCGATTGGATTGATGATCCAGAGCTTGCGCCGGTCGCCTTCCAGTTCGGAACACGGCCGTTGTTGACCGAGGAAAGTCCTATTTCTAATGAGTGGAAACAGCGGCTGCTGACCTTAGAGGAAGGCGACGTCTTCCTAAATCGTTACAGCCCGACGGGTTTCTATTCGTCTGCCGTCCGCAATGATTTTATTGAGGAGTTGCGGCAGCGCAACGAACGGCAAATTGCCTTCTCCAGCGAACCGGTGGGCGAGCATGACACGCCATTCCCGATGGGGCCGCGCGGGCGCAAGGTCTATTTGACGGGCGAGGAGTTGCATCGGGCAGAGGGCTGGAAGGCAGATGGCTTTGCAGAGGCTATGCGAACTCCGGATTCGACACTGATATTTGTCTCCATGGAATCGCGGAACCAAATTCTGACCCATCAGATTGAATGCATGGGTTGCCTGTCGGCTTGTCGCTTCTCGAACTGGTCGGAATCAGAGGCGGGTACCACTGGTCGTAAGACGGACCCGCGATCTTATTGTATTCAAAAGACATTGCAGAACATTGCTCATGGCGTTGAGCCTGATACTCAGTTGATGTTTGCTGGTCATAACGCTTATCGGTTCGCATCAGACCCGTACTACGCCAATGGTTTTGTCCCAACAGTTAAAGAGTTGGTAGACCGCATCAAAAGCGGCGCTTAAACTAAGTTTGTGACGGCGGTCACTGTTTGCGCTGTCTCGTTTTGCAGTGGTGGTGGGCCTCGTATATATACTGAGGCTCACAGAGTGCAGTTTAAATTGTACTTTTGACCGGCAACGATAGGGAATGGCAATGACCGACCGATCATACAGCAGTATCATAGAGCAGCTTCGAAACGCGAATTTGCGTCCGACGCGGCAACGGATGGGGTTGGGCCGGTTGTTGTTTTCCGGTGACCAACAACGTCATATCACAGCTGACCAGTTGCATCTGGAAGCCGAGAATGCCGGACTCTCCGTCTCCCTGGCGACCGTCTACAATACTTTGCACCAATTTTGTGAAGCTGGCTTGCTGCGCGAAGTTGTTGTCGATCCGGGGCGATCTTATTTCGACACCAATACCGGTTCGCACCACCACTTCTTCAACGTTGAGCGCGGCGAACTGACGGACATCCCGGCTGAGCTTATTAATGTAGCCAGCCTGCCTAGTCCGCCGTTAGGCACGCAAATTGACCGCGTCGATATCGTAGTGCGCGTGCGCAACGACTAGGTAGGTATCAGTAAGTTATCGAATATTTTAGAAATATTCTAAACTTGACAAACGGACAGCAAGGCACCACAATCGGCCCAGGTGACGGGGATGGGCTCCGGCATCACACAAGTTTTCCCATCTTTCTCGGAGGAAGGTCATCATGGCTCTCAAGGGCACCAAGACCGAAGACAATTTGAAAGCGGCGTTTGCCGGTGAATCCCAGGCCAACCGTCGTTATCTGTACTTCGCACAGAAAGCAGACATCGAAGGCTACAATGATGTCGCCGCCGTTTTCCGCTCCACCGCTGAGGGTGAGACGGGCCACGCACACGGCCATCTGGAGTTCCTTGAGGAAACTGGTGATCCGGCCACGGGCCTGCCGATCGGTTCCACCGACAAAAACTTGAGCGCCGCTGTCGCTGGCGAAACCCACGAGTACACAGATATGTACCCGGGCATGGCGCGCACAGCTCGCGAAGAAGGCTTGGACGAGATCGCTGATTGGTTTGAGACCCTGGCAAAGGCTGAGCGTAGCCATGCTGGTCGTTTCCAGAAAGCCCTAGACGAGCTCTAAGCCTCGCCTCAGCTATTCTGAAAGATGGAGCGTCGATATTGCCGGCGCTCCATCGCTTCCCCCGCATTTGTTTGATTATTCTGATCGTAACCGGCATGTATTGGCGTGCCGAATAGGAGTTGGCTATGGCTGAAGGCAGCTTGGAAGCCCCGATCCGTCACCCCATCCCCTGGAACGAACCAGACTTTACCGATCCCGCGTCGATTGATGCGGAGTTGCGTCGGGTGTTCGATATTTGTCATGGCTGCCGCCGCTGCTTCAACCTCTGCGACTCCTTCCCAAAGCTGTTCGATCTGATCGATGAAGCGCCGTCGTTTGAGCTCGACACGGTGGACAGCAAGGATTTCAAGCCGGTCATTGATGCCTGCACGCTTTGCGACATGTGCTACATGACAAAGTGCCCGTATGTGCCACCGCATGAGTTCAATCTGGATTTCCCGCATCTGATGTTGCGCTATCGGGCAGCTGAGTTTCAGAAGGATGGCGCTGATTTCGGCACCAAACAACTGACCCAGACTGACCGCAATGCCAGCATGGCGCGGTTGGCACCCGGTCTCTGCAATTGGGCCAGCAAGGAAGGCAACAACCTGACCCGGCCTTTGATGGAAAAGACTCTTGGCGTTCATCGTGACGCGGCATTGCCAACATTCGCTGCAAAATCGCTGTCGTCTCAAACCAAGTCTCAGCCGCCGGTGCGCAATACGTCAGCACCGGCCGCAGCGCGCAAGGCGTTGGTGTTTGCCACTTGCTTTGCGGAGCACAACCGGACTGAGACCGGTACGGCGGCCCTTGCGATCCTGGCGCAAAACGGCGTCGATGCGGAACTGATCTATCCAATGTGCTGTGGCATGCCACAATTGGAGCAGGGTGATATCAAGAATGTGGCTGACCGGGCGCGCAAGGTTGCGGCTCAGCTCCGCCCTCAGGTAGACGCGGGCCTGCCGATAATCGCGCTGGTGCCATCATGCGCCCTGATGCTGAAGTTTGAATGGCCGCTGATTGTGCCAGATGATGAGAACGTTAAAGCCTTGTCTGCGGCGACCAAAGACATCAGCGAGTACATCGTTGATATCGCCAAGAACGAAGGTCTGGCCGATGGCTTGAAGCCGCTGGATGGCAGCGTGACCGTTCACATCGCTTGCCATGCGCGGGCGCAAAATATGGGTCAGAAAGCAGCCGAGCTATTGCGCTTTATCCCCAATATTGACCTGAAAGTTGTGGAGCGTTGCTCCGGTCATGGTGGCTCTTGGGGCATCATGAAAGACAACTATGAGGTGGGGCACAAAGTCGGGAAACCGGTAGCGCGGGCCGCTGTTAAGAATGCCAAAGAGGCCGCTGGTAAGCACTATGTCGTGTCCGAATGCCCGCTTGCTGGCATGCACATTGCACAAGGTATGGGCCTTATCGAGGCTGGAGCCCGTGTTGAAGATGCGCCGCATCCGGTTGAGTTGTTTGCCCGCGCCTATGGGCTAGCCTAAATTCGTTATTGTTAAAGAAGGTAACCGCAATCATGTCGCGGACTGAGATCACGCGCGCTGACCTTATGGCGCTGGCCGACTATGAGCTTATTCGCAAGCAGAAGCGCACAGAGATGTCGGCGCTGAAAAAATCCCGCCGCATGGAGGTCGGGCCTTTCTGCACTTTCTATTTTGAGAGCTATGACACTATGTGGCACCAGGTCCACGAGATGTTGGCAATTGAGAAGGGCGGGGAAGCGCAAATTCCAGACGAGCTCGAAGCCTACAACCCGCTGGTGCCGCAGGGCAAAGAACTGATCGCGACGGTGATGTTCGAGATCGACGATGAAATTCGCCGCAAGTCCGTGCTGAACCGCCTGGGCGGCGTTGAGGACACTATGTTCATTGAGATCGGCGGCGAACGCATCATGAGTAGGGCGGAGACCGACGCTGATCGCACGTCTGCGGACGGCAAGGCTTCATCGGTGCAGTTCGTGCATTTTGATTTTACGGATGCGCAAATTGCCCTATTCAAAACGCCCGGCACTCAGGTCTTGGTTGGCGTTGCCCATGAACATTACGGCCACATCGCCGTCGTGCCAGAGGGAACACGGGCCGCTCTCGCTAGCGATTTTGCGTAGGTGTTTCGGAGGCGCTGTCGCGTCGCTTATGCGACGCTGACTGCCGCCCCCGCTTGCCAAACATGGCTGCAGCCTAGGCGTTTTGCTTCGGTTGCAGCGTTGCTGGACGCTTCCAAACTTGCGACGGTCCACCACCCTTCGCTCTGCAACTTCCTGCGTTCGGCTGGGCTGGTACCGGTCGGTAGGTAGAGGCGGTTGGTTTTTGCCGCTGGCTCCAACGCGCGCATCACCATGTCCAGATACAAGGTGGCACCGGTCGCCGTCTCACCGGAAAAGCCAGGGGCTGTCGCCCAATAGCGACCGCCGCGGCCTAACTCACCATGCAAGCCGCGGGCAAACAGCGAGAAACTGATGCCGCTGTGATACTCAAAGCCACGATGCTCCACCGGGTCGAGCGTCACGACGAGGTCTGGAAGGCTAGCCATCAGAAGCGGCAATAACGTCTGTGCTGGTGCCAATACCTGCCTAGCTGCATCGGGAAGAGGCAGCGCTGAAAGCCTGTCCAACGCTTCCGCAGCAGGCCCTGCCGTGGCCATAACTTGCGTCAGGAGTGGTGCGGCGTCGCCGGTTAACCGTTCAATTGATGCTTGGTCCTTGCGGTTCAACGCCTCTCGCAGCTCGCCAGAGAGGGCTCCGTCTTGGGATAGGGCAGGGAGGATGGCCGGTGCCAAAAGCGGCAGGCTCAGATCGACGGTGAGGCCCTGTACACCCAGAGCCGTCAAGGCCTCGGCGGAAATGACGATGGCCTCGGCATCAGCAGCGTCGCTGTCGCTACCGATCAACTCCAGGCCGGCCTGGCGGAACTGTCGGTCGGGCCGCAATTGGTCACCAGTGACCCGCAGAACCGTGCCGTTGTAGGATAGGCGCAGCGGCCGGGGCCAGCGGCTCAGCCGTGTTGCGGCGATGCGGGAGATTTGCGGGGTCATGTCCGCCCGCACCGCCAAGGTGCGCTGAGAGGCAGGATCGACAAGACGGAACGTTTTGTCGGTCATCGCAGCGCCGGCGCCCGTGAGCAAGGACGCCTCAAACTCGACCAATGGAGGTGAGACTTGCCGGTAGCCGTTCTGCCGGAACGTCGCCAACAGACTGGCCGTTACCTCAGCCTCATGCTCGGCTTCTGGCGGCAAGGTATCTCGCAGGCCGCTAGGCAGCAGGGCAGCGCTTTCTGTCATGGCGTGGGCTTTCTGGATTTCGGCAGCTTTGGGCTAACGGAGCCTGTTCTAACGCTTAGGGCCGCGCTGGCAAGTGCAGCCAACGCAAAGCTGGGCTTTCATCGGCAAATAGGATGACGCGGCTGCCGTCGGCGAGGGGCAATGCTGTAAGGCTGGTTTGGATCTGCGGGAAATACCCGGTCTGCGCGATGAGCTTTGGCTCAGCTCTGGCAAGTGAAACAGCCTGGAGTGATTGGCGGTTTGGACCCGGCAGCAATATATCCGGTAGGCCGTCGCCGTCTATGTCACCAACCCAGGACAGTCCTAATTCGCGGCTTCCAATCGCATGGTTGGAAAAGCTGCGGGCGGATAGGACCGGCTTTAACTGGTCGCCGTTGATACGATAAAGCGTTAATACCCCGCCAATGTGCGGGGTGATTACCAAGGCCAGTTCTGGAATGCCTTGCCCGGTGAAGTCGGCAATGCCAATCGGGTTCAGCCAGCGAAAACCTCTGCCAATAGGTGCTGTTGAATAGCGGAGCATCAAGGCCCCATTCACGACGCCATAGGCTTCTAGGCGGGCACCGACGCGATGGTCAGCGCGTATCACCCAAACTTCAGGCTCGCCATCCTGATCCAGATCCCAGAGCCGCGGCTGCAGGTCTTCAAAGACTGAATCATCTGGCGCTTTGGCCTGCAACTTTGTGCCGTCTCGCGTCTCTACGACCAGGGTTGTGGCTTCTATCTCGTCGCCCAGAATGCCGTGGGGGTATTGGTCGGTTGGCTCGGCAAGCCATGCCCAATGAACCAGGCCGCTGCCAACCGCAACCCGCCCGTCCGGGATTATGCCGGGAACCGAGATGGTTGGCTCGGGTCGGTCTTCGGTCAGCACGGGCCTGCCGGTGGGAATATCCCACTCGACAAGCCAGTTTGAGCCGTCCGCTAAGGCCAAGTGCAGGCTGTCGCTATCGGAAGATAGGGACACCGGTTGGGCTAGCAGCGGGATTTTGCGTGTATCCCATGGTGGGTCCGCTGCTGCCGATGTCGCCGCAAGCAGTCCAAGCAGTCCAAGCAGAGCAGCGAGCCAGCGCATCAGAACCGCATGACTTTGGTCTGGATGACACCATCAATCGCGGCGATTTCGTCGGCCACCGCTTCGGAGCAAGGCTCATCGATCTCCACCAACGCCAGCGCATGGCCATTGTTGGGCGACCGGCCAAGATGGAAGTTGGCGATATTGACCCCGGCATTGCCCAACGTGGTGCCCAGCTTGCCGATAAAGCCCGGCTTGTCTTCATTGCGTACGAACAGCATGTTTGCGCCTAGCTGTGCATCGAAATTGATGTCCTGAACCTGGACAACACGCGACTTGTTGCCGAACAGGGAGCCTGCCACCGTGCGGGTCTGGCGTTCGGTTTCGACCGTGACCCGGATCAGCGATTGGAAGTCGCCGGACTGGTCATTCTTAACCTCGGTCACATCAAGATTGCGCTCGCGCGCGATTACCGGCGCGTTGACCATATTGATACTGTTCAACAGCGGCTTTAGCAGCCCCATCAGAATGAGAGCGGTCAGCGGGCGAGTGTTTAGTTCCGCGACATAGCCACGATATTCCACCGTCAGCTTACGCAGGCTGGTCTCGGTGAGTTGGCCGGCAAAGCTGCCCAACTGCTCCGCCAAGCCCATGAACGGATGCAGCCGTGGCGCTTCCTCAGCACTGATGGATGGCATGTTCAGCGCGTTGGATACGGCACCGGTCAGCAGATAATCGCTGATTTGCTCTGCGATTTGCAGAGCGACGTTTTCTTGTGCCTCTTCCGTCGCGGCACCCAGATGCGGTGTGGTTACAACGTTGTCGAGCCCAAACAGGATGTTTTCCTTGGCTGGCTCGTTCACAAACACGTCGAACGCAGCACCAGCCACATGGCCGCTATCCAAGGCTGCCCGCAGGTCTTCTTCGACCACAAGGCCGCCGCGGGCGCAGTTGATGATCCGCACGCCCTGTTTGCATTGCGCGAGGGTCTCAGCGTTCAGGATGCCGCGTGTCTGGTCCGTCATCGGCGTGTGCAGGGTGATGAAGTCGGCGCGGGCCAGCAACTCATTCAGCTCAACCTTCTCAACGCCCAGGTCAACGGCTCGCTCTGGCGATAGGAACGGGTCGAAGGCCACCACTTTCATGCGCAGGCCAAGGGTACGCTCGGCGACAATCGCACCAATATTGCCGCAGCCGATAACGCCCAGTGTCTTGCCGAACACCTCAACGCCCATAAAGCGGGATTTCTCCCACTTGCCAGCTTGGGTTGAGCGGTCGGCTGCCGGGATTTGCCGGGCCAGCGCGAACATCATCGCTATTGCGTGCTCGGCTGTGGTGATGGTGTTGCCGAAAGGCGTGTTCATCACGACAATGCCGCGCCCGGTAGCTTCGTTGACGTCAATATTGTCAACGCCAATGCCGGCACGACCGATGACTTTGAGGTTTGGCGCTGCCGCCAGGACGTCGGCCGTCACTTTGGTGGCGGACCTAATCGCCAGGCCGTCATACTCGCCAATAATGGCCAGCAATTCGTCCGGCTTCAGGCCGACTTTGACATCAACCTCCAGGCCACGGGCTGTAAAAATAGCGGCGGCACGCTCACTGAGCGCATCGGCAATCAGAACTTTTGGCATAGTGCTCTATCCCTTGAGCAGGTCGGCTTTAACGGAGGCAAAGGCCCAGTCGAGCCAAGGTAATAACGCGGCAACATCGCTAGGCTCGATAGTCGCGCCACACCAAATGCGTAGGCCGGGCGGGGCCGAGCGATAGCCGTTGATGTCGTAGGCAATGCCGTCTGCATCCAGCAATTTCGCCATGCGTGCAGGCATTTCAGCCGCTTTGTCGCCCAGGTCAGTGTCTTGGATGGTCAAACACACCGATGTGCTGGAGCGTGTGGCAAGCACCTCTGGCAAAAATGCTGCCCACGGGGTTTTCTCAACCCAGGCTGCGACATGCGCCAGGGATTGCTCTGACCGCGCCTTGCAGGCCGGTTGACCGCCAATGCTGGCGATCCAATCCAGAGCGTCGAGGGCGTCTTCGACACACAGCATAGAGGGCGTGTTCATTGTCTCGCCGCGGAAGATGCCTTCGGTCAGCTTACCGCCTTTGGTCAGGCGGAACACCTTAGGAATTGGACGGGGCGGGGTATAACTCTCCAGGCGCTCAACAGCGCGCGGACTCAGGACCAGCATGCCGTGTGCAGCCTCGCCGCCCATAGCCTTCTGCCAGGACCAGGTGACCACATCCAGCTTGTCCCATGGCAGATCCATAGAGAACGCCGCGGAGGTCGCGTCGCAGATGGTTAGGCCTTCCCGATCCGCCGCAATCCAGTCGCCGTTCGGAACACGAACGCCTGAGGTCGTGCCGTTCCAGACGAACACCGCATCCCGTGCCGGGTCGACTTGGGAGAGGTCGGGCAGTGCGCCATAGTCGGACTTCAGCACCCGCACGTCATCCAGGTCCAATTGCCCTTGGATGTCGCCGAGCCAGTCGCTGCTAAAGCTCTCCCACACCAGCACGTCTACGCCGCGGGCGCCCAGCATCGACCAGAGCGCGATCTCGACGGCGCCGGTGTCGGAGGCCGGCACGATGCCTATGCGGTAATCATCGGGGATGCTCAACAGAGCCCGCGTTTTGTCGATCACCGCGGCGAGTTTGGCTTTGCCTGGGTCAGATCGGTGCGATCGGCCCAGCAGCGCATTGGATAGCGCTGCGGGTGTCCATCCAGGCCGTTTGGCGCAGGGACCGGACGAAAAATTGGGGCTGGCAGGCTTAAGAGACGGCTGCTGCATGGGTCCAAACCTTTAAAAGAGGTCGGTATCGGCCAGAGGGGTGGCGGGCCAAAGTTCCGCAATGCGGAATGCGGCGAACCCTAGAAGCCGGGAGCGGAAATATCAACATGCTGCACCGCAACCGTCGTGCGGCGGGCCGTAGCAGCCGAAAGTGCTATAAGCCAACTATGTTAGGAACGGCTGCTGGCGTCCCGGTCCAGATGATTCTAACCCCCTGATTCGGCAACGATCTCAAATTTGCCACTGCGCTGCCGAATTGGTTCATCGTTAGGCCGTATTGCCACGCTAGATCATGGCAACGAGGCGCAGTTTGGCTATCTTTAATGGTGAGGGCTGTGGTCAAGTAACGATCTGAAATAGTGCGATTTTCCTGTTAAAAAGCTCTATCCTTCAATAGCCCTCGCGGTGGCAGGTATGCAGCGGGTGCCAGCGAATTTGATCATAGATCGCCGCCTACCCGTAACCAGGCGGTCGACGCTACGCCGCAGGGCAGTTAGAGCAAAGACTATCTCAATAGCAAGCCTGCGCCCACATGGCCGGCCTGAACGTTGGTGGAATTCTCTTAGCATGGCGCCTCCTCAACCTTTCGCTATCCGCGGTACCAATTTTAATATGGTGGTGCTGCAGCTTCGCGATGGCGCGCCAGAGATCGTCGTTCCAGCATTGGAGCGGTTGATCCAGCAATCGCCAGCTTTTCTGCGGGATTCACCGATAGTACTGGGGCTTGATGATCTGCCGGCAAATGGTAGCCAGCCTGATTTTGCCGGTTTGGCACAAGGATTGCGTAGCCTGCGGTTGGTTCCAGTCGGGACAACTGGCGGGACCGGCAGCTTGCGGCAGGCTGCAGCTGCTGCAGGCCTTTCGCAGCTGAACAAAGGCCAGCAGCTTTTCAAGCCAAAGACTGCGCAGGTGTCGGAAGAAATTGAGCCGGCGGTGCCCGAGCTGACCGTTGCTGAACCCATTGCTGCAGTAGCGGAGCCTGAATCTGGCCAAGGCAAAGCCGAATCGGCTGCGGTTGAACCGCAACCCGCGCTGCTGGTCACCACTCCGGTACGCGCCGGCAATCGCATTTATGCACAGGGGCGGGACATTATTTGCACCGCAACCGTCAACGCTGGTGCGGAAATCATCGCCGATGGCCATGTACATGTGTACGGCGCGTTGCGCGGTCGCGCCATTGCGGGCGCTTCTGGCTTTGACGAAGCCAGAATCTTCGCCCTGAATTTCGATCCAGAGTTGATCTCCATCGCAGGCCTGTACCGGGTGCGAGACGATGTTGATCCAGCTTTGATCGGCCAGCGGCTGCAAATCAGCCTGAATGGCGAAGAAATGCGGTTCACCCCGCTCGGTTGAGACAGGCCGCAGCGTAAACCAGAGGTTAAGGAGAAACGCACGATGTCTGAAGTCATCGTCGTAACATCGGGCAAAGGCGGGGTCGGTAAGACGACGACCAGTGCTGCGTTTGCCACAGGCTTGGCCATGCGCGGTCATAAGACCGTCGTTGTGGATTTCGATGTCGGCCTGCGCAATTTGGACCTGATCATGGGATGCGAACGCCGGGTGGTGTTCGACATTATCAATGTGATCCAGGGAGAAGCGAATCTCAAGCAAGCACTGATTAGGGATAAGCGGGTCGAAAACCTGTCGATCCTGCCTGCATCACAAACGCGGGACAAAGACGCGCTGACCCAGGATGGCGTCGAAAAAATCCTGAACGAACTTCGGGAGATGTTCGACTACATCGTCTGCGACAGCCCGGCTGGCATTGAGCGCGGCGCGCAGTTGGCTTTGTATTTTGCTGACCAGGCTATTGTGGTCACCAACCCGGAAGTCTCTAGCGTCCGTGACAGCGACCGTATCCTGGGCGTGCTGGCCAGCCGCTCGCAGCGGGCGGAGCAGGGGCGGACTCCTGTAAAGGAACAGCTTCTGCTAACCCGCTACGACGCAGGGCGTGTTGAACGCGGTGAAATGCTGAAGGTCGAGGACGTCCAGGATATCCTGGCTATTCCACTCCTTGGCATTATTCCGGAAAGCCAGAGTGTGCTGTCGGCATCGAATCAGGGTGTTCCGGTAATTCTCGAAGAAGAATCCACCGCCGGTAAAGCCTATTCTGATGCGGTTGGTCGCTTCCTAGGTGAAGATATTAGCCATCGGTTTATGGTCGCCGAGAAAAAGGGCCTGTTCAGCCGCTTGTTCCGAGGTGCCGCATGAGCCTGCTGAATTTCTTTCGCGCCAAACGTCCCGCTGCATCTGCAGCAGCGGCCCGCGACCGTCTACAAATCGTGCTGGCGCATGAGCGTATCAGCCGGGATGGCGATGATTTCCTGCCCCGTCTGCAAAAAGAGCTGCTGGAAGTGATTGCCCGCTACGTCTCGGTTGATCAGAACAAGGCAGTGGTGAAGTTGGACCGTGGCGATGATGTCTCGACCCTCGAGATCGAGATCGAATTGCCGATGCCATCAGCAGAGGAAAGCCGCGGGACGCGGGTTGCGCTATAGGCCCGGCTGTTTTTACGGCCTGCCGGGTTTTAACTCAGCCCGTCTGCCCCTGCGCCGCAGATAATAGCCACGACGGTTTCGTCTGGCTCTGGCTGGTGACGGCCCGTCATCAGGGCAGCTAGAGACGCGGCACCGGCTAGCTCAGCTGCTACGCCGGTTTCAAACCACAGCCATTCTGCGGCCTGGCGCATTTCCTCGTCTGACACCAGCACCATACGGTCGACGTGGGCGGCAATCAGTTCCAGGTTGATCGGCATGGAGCGGCGGGGGGCGAGAGAGCCTGAAACGGTTGTGATCTCGTCCAGTGTTACCAATTCGCCGGCCCGCATACTTTCATAGAGCGTTGGCGCGCCGGTCGGCTCCACGCCAATGATCTTGATGCCGGGCCGGATGGCCTTGGCAGCTGTCGCAACGCCAGCGATCAAGCCACCGCCACCAATGGCCACCACTAGAGTATCCGCATGTGGCACCTGCCGCAGGATCTCAACCGCTAGCGTGCCTTGGCCGGCAATCACCTCCGGGTCGGCGAAGGGGTGGACGTAAGTCTGGCCAGAAGCCTGTTGCTTCGCCAGAGCTGCCTCCTGTGCCTCGTCCCAAACCTTGCCATGGACGGTGACATCTGCCCCCCATTGGCGCAATTTTTTGACCTTAGCCGCGGGCGTGCTCTCTGGCACGAATATCGCCGCAGGCACGCCAGCACTGGCCGCCGCATAGGCGACAGCTAGACCATGATTGCCGCCGGACGCCGTCACCAGCCCGCGCTGCCTGGCCTCCGCGTCCAGAGTTGAAAGTTTGTTACTGGCACCGCGCGCTTTAAAGCTGCCGGTCACCTGCAGGCATTCCAGCTTTAGCAACAGCCGGCCGGCATCCAACACGGGCCCGCGCATTGGCGCAGGGTCCAGCATCGGCGTCTCGCGGACCTTGCCTTCGATCCGGCGCGCAGCCGCTTGGATCATCGCCAGGTCGACAGGGTGGTCGCTCATGCTGTTCAGGCCTCCTGGCCGATTTTGGCCAGCCATTCATCTTCGGTCAGGATGGCCAGCCCCAGGTCCGCAGCCTTTTTGGCTTTGCTGCCAGCGTCTGCACCAGCCACCACATAGTCAGTCTTTTTCGAGACAGAGCCCGCCACTTTCGCGCCCAGGCTTTCGGCGCGGGCTTTGGCCTCGGCCCTGGTCATGCGCTCCAGCGTGCCGGTAAAGACCACGGTCTTACCGCTGACCGGTGATTGCTGCACCGCCTCCGGCGCTTCCAGGGTCAGGAATTGCGCCAGATCAGCGACCACCTCGCGGTTATGCGCTTCCGCGAAGAAGGCGATCAGGTCGGCGGCGACGTCCTTGCCCATCTGGTCAATGTTGATCAGGTCGGCATAGGCTTCGCTCTCGCTGTCTCGGGCAGCTGTCACCGCCTCAATCAGGCCGTCTAGAGAACCATACGCACGCGCCAAAAGCTTTGCTGTTGCCTGGCCGATCTGGCGGATGCCGAGCGCGAAAATGAACCGCTCCAGCGGCCAGGTGCGGCGATCCTCAATGGCAGCGAGCAGATTGACCACCGATTGCGAGCCCCAGCGTTCACGCTGAACCAAGTCAGCGCGGCGATCTTTCAGCCGGAAGATATCGGCCGGCGAGCGCACTATTTCGTCCGCCCATAACTCTTCGATCCGCTTGGTGCCCATGCCCTCGATGTCGAAGGCGTTGCGGCTGACGAAATGTTTCAGGCGCTCTACCGCCTGGGCCGAGCAGATCAAGCCACCGGTGCACCGCCTGATCACCTCTCCCTCTGGCCGTACCGCCTCGCTGTCGCAGACCGGGCAACGGTGGGGAAAGGCGTAGGGCTGGCTGTCCGCTGGCCGCTTTTCCAGCACGGCACGAACCACTTGCGGGATCACATCGCCGGCCCGTTGGATTACGACGGTATCCCCCACGCGAACGTCTTTGCGGGCGATCTCGTCCTCGTTGTGCAGGGTGGCATTGGTGACCGTGACGCCGCCGACAAATACAGGCGCGAGCCGAGCCACCGGGGTCAGAGCGCCGGTGCGGCCCACCTGAATATCGATCTGCTCCAGAATGGTTTCGGCCTGTTCCGCCGGGAATTTGTGCGCGATAGCCCATCGCGGCGCGCGGCTAACCTGGCCCAGGCGCTCCTGCCAGTCGGTGCGGTCCACCTTGTAGACGACACCATCGATATCGTAATCGAGGCTGGCGCGTTGCTGCAAAAAGTCTGCATAGGTGGCCAACAGTTCGTCCAGTGATCCACAAACGCGAGAGAGCGGATTAATCGGCAAGCCCCACTCGCCCAATTGCGCCAACAGACCCGAATGCGTTTCGGCGATGGGAGCGGAGACCTCCCCCAGGCTGTAGGCAAAGAACCCCAATTCCCGCTCGGCGGTGATACGCGTGTCCAATTGCCGGAGCGATCCGGAGGCGGCATTGCGTGGGTTAACGTATAGCGGTTGGTCTGCCGTCGCCCGCCGTTCGTTTAGCCGCGCGAATGCGGAGTGGCTCATATAAACTTCGCCACGCACCTCAAGCACCGGTGGTGCGCCGGCAATGCGAGCTGGGATGTCCTTGAGCGTTAGGGCGTTGGCGGTGATATCCTCGCCCTCAGCGCCGTCGCCCCGGGTCGCAGCCTGCACCAGGCGGCCATCCTCATACCGCAGTGCGAGGGAGAGGCCATCGATTTTGGGCTCCGCGATGACGGCGATATCTTCTGTTTCGGCCAATCCCAGGAACCGCCGCACCCGTGCCAGGAACTCTTCTACGTCATCGGCATCGAATGCATTCCCGAGCGAAAGCATCGGGCGGGAATGGCGAACTTTGGCAAAGCCGTCTGCCGGTGCCGCACCCACTCGGTCGCTCGGGCTATCGGCGCGCTTCAGGCTTGGAAATCGTGCCTCAATGGCCAGATTGCGCAGGCGCAGCGCGTCATACGCAGCGTCCTCAATCTCTGGCGCGCTGCGGGCATAGTACAGCTGGTCATGGTGTTTGATCAGCCCCGCGAGCCGCAACAATTCCTTTGCGGCTTCACGGTCGGTCAAGGCCTCAACGGGCGTGTGGTCGGTGCTCACAGAGGGCGCTTCTCGGGTGAGGGGACTATTGCCCCTCACTACCACAAAGCATGCGCATCAAGCCAGTTCGCTGAGCTCTTTCGTGTAGCGCGACAGCTGGTTGATCTCGTAATCCTCACGCTCGTTCGAGTGCGGATTCCAGACACTGCGGCCCTCACGAGTCACCAGATTGCCGCCATAGACGTGGATCGCGGCAGAGCGGGTCGGCAGCGGATTGTGGATGGCGTGGATCGTATCCGCAGTTAGGCGGCAGATATCGCCGACCTTGAGCAATTGCTCGCCAATCTGCTCCGGCTCGCCACCGGCATCGCTGAAGAAACGATTGTGCTCCTGGCCATCATAAACGCCGATCACCGCCCACATGCAGTGATTGTGAACTGGCGAGCGCAGGCCCGGCGGGGCGGCAATTTGGGCCACGGTTAGCTCTTCATCATTGCAGATCATCCGATCCTGCAGCGACGTGCCGGTGATCCGGGCGGCAAACGCGGCATCCAGCGCGGCTGGGTCGGCAATGACGTCCTGAACCAATTTTTCCACCACACTGGCGGGGTCACGGGTCTTCAGCGCCTCGCGGCAATCGGCAACGAATTTGTCGAGGTCGACCATGGTTTTTCTCCTTGGCTAGTAGATGCCCAGTCTCGCGCGCTTACTGGAACGGCGCAAGCCCGGTGTCAGGCCGCGGTCTTGCCGCTTCCCCCACCGGGCAACAGTAATTGAACCGCTGCCGCCCGCGCCTCCTCGGTCACGATCTCGCCGGCCAGCATGCGGGCAATTTCTTCCAGCCGTTCGGTATCGGCCAGGATTGAGACATTGGTCCGCGTGTGCCCATCAACGTCAGCCTTGCGCACATGCATGTGCTTGACACCGCGGGCCGCGACTTGCGGTGAGTGGGTCACGACCAGCACCTGCACGTCATCACCCAGGCGTGCCAGTCGCTCACCGACTGCTGCTGCCGTCGCGCCGCCGATGCCGGCGTCGACCTCGTCAAACACCAGCGTGCCGACAGGGTCTGCCGCGGCCAGCACCACCTTCAATGCCAGCAGGAACCGCGCTCGCTCGCCGCCACTGGCTATGCGCTCAATCGGGCCATAGGGCATGCCGGGATTGGTGCGCACCGAGAACCGCGCGCGGTCTGCTCCAGTGGCACCCCATTGGTCTGGGGGTAGTTCTTCGATATCGGTGCGGAATTCCGCTTTTTCCAAGCGCAGCGGCGCCAGCTCTCCGGCCACAGCCTTATCCAACCGGACCCCGGCCTCGGTGCGTGCGCTAGAAAGGGCCGCTGCTTCAGTCTCGAAAGCCACTCGCGCTTCCGCCACCGCCTGGTGCGTTTCTTCCAATGCTTGATCAGCGCGTTCGAGTGCTTCCAGGTTCTCTGCCAGCTTTTCTTGAACAGCGGCCAGTTGATCGGGCTCGCAGCGATGCTTGCGGGCGAGGTCGCGCAGGGCGAACAGGCGGGTCTCGACAAAATCTAGTCGTGAGCCATCTAGGTCAACGTCCCGCGCCAGCTCATCCAGCGCTGTTAACGCCTCGTCGAACTCGATCGCAGCACGCTCCAGCGCTAGGATGGCAGGCTGGAACCGCTCACCGACTTTGTCTGCCGACCGCTCCAGCGTGCGCATGCCGGTGCGGAGAGCGCCGGCCACGTCGTTCTTACCGGCGACGGCATTCTGCGCGCCTTTGATAGCCTCCAGAATACGCTCCTGAGCTTGCAGAAAGCGGCGTTCCTCCGCCAGTTTGCTGGCCTCGTCAGCCTCCGGACCGGCATCCTCTAACTCGCTCAGGGCATGGCGTAGCCAATCTGCATCGCCTAGTGAGCTGGTTAGCGCCTCCTGTTGTGCCTTGAGCGATTTGTCCAGGTCTTGCCAGGTCCGATAAGCCTCAGCCGCAGACCCGCGTTGCTTGGCCAGTCCGCCGAACGCATCCAGTAGATCGCGATGGCCTGCAGGGTCTGTCAGGCCGCCGGAGTCGAACTGGCCCTGCACCTCCACCAACCGCGACCCGATTTGGCGCAGAAGGCCTGCGGAAATTGGCTGATCGTTGATATAGGCTCGGCTTCGGCCCTCGGCAGAGAGGACCCGACGCAAGATCAGCCGATCTTCCCCAGGCTCCAGCTCCAGCCCTGCGTCTTCCAGGTAGGGCAAAGCGATAGCAACGGCATCTTCTGAAAAAACAGCGCTGACCGTGGCTCGGTCAGCACCAGCCTGGACCAACCCCGCGTCAGCTCGCGCACCGAGCACAAGTCCTAGCGAATCCAACAGGATGGATTTGCCTGCGCCGGTTTCTCCGGTCAATACGCCCAGCCCGCCGGTAAATTCCAGCGTGAGATCGTCGATCAGAGCAACGCGTTTAATGGCCAGCTGGCGTAGCATGGCCTCATTCTACCTCTTACCGATTTCCGCGAAATAGTCGGCCAAGCCAGCCTCGGCCCTGGCTTTTCCAGTAAGCCAGCGCTTTCTCAGCCTCAGCAGCATTGGCTGCTGCAACCGATCGCTCGGTCTCGGATTCGCCGTGTTTTTCGATGGTTCGCCAATAGGTTAAAGCTGTTTTGGCGACCTGTTCTTCCTGGCTACGTTTGGCTGTGACGTTGGTCGGATCATTGACCGCCAACCGCAACAGGTCCGCCCTGGCCTGCCAATAGGTGCTGGCGCTGTTGGCTATCTCCACATTTTTCGATGCACGTTCGCGGGTGGCTGGATCGGTCGCAGCATCGGCGGCTTTCTGCCAACCAACAGCCGACGCCGCAGCGCTAGACTGCTGACCTTCGGCGGAGGTCAGTTGAGCATTCAGGGCGGTGTTATTAGACGTCGCCACTGCTGTTGGTTGCTCAACCACCTTTGCTGAACCGGGTTCCGGCAAAGTCGGCGAGGCCGAACTTGCGGCACTCGCGGTCGCGGCTGCCGAATCTGGAGTTCCAGCCGATGGGGCGGCGGCTAGTGCTGCTTTTGCTTTGTCGCCGTCTTTCGGAACCGGCTTGAACTCACCCAAGGATGCAACAGTCGGCCCAGTATCGGTTACCGGCGTGGTTAAGTCGTCCTTGCGGCTCGGTTCAGCATCCAGATCGACAACGCCGATCGCGTGTTTTGGAACGAACAAGTAATCCCAGGAATCATCAATCCAATCGCTGGGGCTGAAGGATGGTTTAACGTCCACACGTTCGCCGGTCAGCAGGTAATAACTATCCGCATACCAAGTTGATCCAGGGAAATTGTGCCCCAGCACGGCACCTGTGCGTTTCGCTTCGTCTTCCAAGCCCAAAGCCGAATAAGCCTCAACCAACCGATGCAGAGCCTCTGGAGTGTGACTGGTTGTCTGATACTGGCGCAGCACCCGGCGGAAACGGTTGATAGCCGCCACAGCCTTTCCACTACGCAGATAGTAGCGACCGATGCTCATATCCTTCCCGGCCAAGTGGTCGAACGCCAGGTCGCGCTTTAGCTGCGCGTCACGGGCATAAACCGAAGCCGGAAAACGACGGACCACTTCATCCAGAGCGCGCAGCGCTTTTTCGGTCGTCGCCTGATCACGATCTACGTCGACGATTTGCTCATAATACGCCAGCGATTTCAGGTAATAGGCGTAGGGCGCATCGACATGGTTGGGATGTAGCTGAATAAAGCGGTCGATACTGATGACGGCATCATCATACTTGTCGCCTTCAAAGTGCGCAAAGGCACCCATGATCTGAGCGCGAGGTGCCCAAATTGAAAATGGGTGCTGCCGTTCGACTTCTTCGAACTCGCGAGCTGCTTTAAAATAGTTTCCGTCAGCTAAAAAATCTAAGCCATTGTTATAGAGGTCTGTAACAGGCTTTTCTTCGTACTTCGGTTTGTCGGTATTGCTGCATCCGGTTGCAAGCGTTGCCACAACGGCAAGGGCGGCCGCTATGCGCAACCAGCCGCGTGAGGCGCTGATTATAGAGTGCCAGTGGGACACGATTTTTTCAAAGTCCTAAGCTGCGGAGCAAGCGTCGCGTCGCTTATGTAGCCCGGATTCGTCCGGTTGAGCAACGACCCAGCAGACCTCTGCCCCGTATTATAGCGCTATTAGGTTGCCAGCTTTGGTGCTAGCAATGTGGTGAGGTTAGCCGTCGTCCATTCATAGGCACTCGGGTCGTCCATAACGGCGCGCACCAACAGGTTGTTCAGCTTGTGGCCAGCCTGGTTGCCGACATAGCGACCCCAGAACGGGCCGCCGGCTATGAAGAGGTCGCCAACGGCATCCAGCGCTTTGTGGCGGACGAACTCATCAGCATACCGCAAACCGCCTGGATTGATGACCGCGTCGTCCTGAATCACCACTGCGTTATCCAAAGATCCGCCCCGTGCCAATCCTTTGCTCTGCAAATAGGCGACCTCGTGTGCAAAGCCAAAGGTGCGTGCTCGCGAAAGTTCGGATTTGAACCGAATTCCTGACAGGTTCACCGCTATCCGCTGTTGCCCGATGACTGGACTTTCAAAATCGATAGCGACATCCATGCTGCAGCCATTGTCGGGGATCAGGGCCGCGAATTTCTCCCCTTCGGTCACCCGAACAGGTTTGAGTATTCGCAACAGCGCACGCCGGGCTGGCAGAGAAACCACACCAGCGCACTCGATCAGGAACATGAACGGTTCCGCGCTGCCATCCATGGCCGGTGGTTCCGGCGCGTCCAGTTCGATGATTACGTTGTCGACACCCATGGCAGCCAATGCCGCCATCAAATGCTCAATCGTCGCGACGTGAGCACCGGCGCTATTGCTGATCGTTGTGCACAGCGTTGTTTCGCTGACACTATCCCAGGTCCCATCAATCCAAGCGCTGGCTTCGTCCAAATCGGTCCGCATGAAGCGAAGTCCGGTGTTGGGCTGGGCCGGTTTCAAAGTCAAATTAACCAATTGGCCACAATGGAGACCTATGCCAGAGCATCGAACCTGTTGACGCAAGGTTGTCTGCTGCCCAGGCATAAATGCTGGCGCGGTTTGCGAGTAAAAGCTCTGCATGCTGTCGTCCGAAGCGATAAAGGCTTCGTTATCGACAAACGTACGTTGTTGTAATGCCAGGCCGTCTACCATGGTCTTTGCCCTTGGGGCTGCGCCCTTGCTGCATGGATTGGTTTGTAATCCCGCAACATCCTGTGTTGGCTACAACTGCTTCCGAAGACGCCGCTGTAGTCGGCCTACATCACAACCACGTTTGGTTACTGCCCAATCCAGACTGCCAACGGCAAACCCTGTTTCGGAGTATCGTGACGTATTCCTACTAGGTCTTGCTCTACGATCTAAGCAGTTAGCCGACAAGTCACGGTTTGTTACGGTTTGTTGCGGGAAAAGAATGATTTGAATCAATCAATTGCAAATAGAAAAGGCCACCGGCAGAACACCGATGGCCTCATCCAATCTCGAGTTTTGGTTAGCGTGCCTGGCGTCGCAAAAACGCTGGTATTTCAAGCACATCTTCGCTTTGTTGGGGAGGCGCTGCCGGGGCAGGCGAAGGCTTGGCTACAGGCTGCTTTGGCAATACGAGGACATTTTCGTCCTCGATAGGCTGGCGTTGCGGTGGAATTTTTGGCGCTTCTGCGGGCTTGCGAGAGAAAAGTGATGCGAATCCACCACCGTTATTTGCTGCAGGTTCGTCCAAAGATTCGGGCTGCTGGACTGGGTTATCCAGGTTGGTGCGAGGCATGCCGCTTACATCTTCCGGCGGGCGAGCAGGTTTTGCTGCAACAAACGGCTCTGCCTTTGCAGGCTTTGCTTTTGATTTTTCGCCATTGCCAAACAACGACCAACGGCTGGAACGAGGTGCTTTTTCGGGCTCTTCTGCCGCCCCATTCGCCTCTGCTTCTGCCATTAGCGGCAACGGATCAGTTTGCGGCTGTGGGGCCGCTTCCAATGGCTGGGCCAGGTCCTTGGCCGGTTCGTCTTGTACAACCGCCTCGATAGGAGCGGTTGTTTCGACAGGTGCAGCATCCGTCTCGGCAGCGGGGGCTAGTGGCGCTTCAACTTCTACTGGTTTGGTTTCCGGCGCCGCATAAGATGCCGTCGCTCGTGGAGCAAGCGCCATCCCGGTGCTCTCGATGCCAGTGGCGACCACGCTGACGCGGATGAGACCTTCTACGTTTTCATCGAAGGTGGCGCCGAAGATAATATTGGCTTCCGGATCCACTTCATCCCGAATGCGGTTAGCGGCCTCGTCAACCTCAAACAAGGTCATATCGGCGCCGCCGGTAATGTTGATTAACACGCCGCGCGCGCCCTTCATCGATGCGTCATCCAACAGTGGGTTGGAGATGGCAGCTTCGGCTGCTTCAACTGCCCGGCGCTCACCAGAGGCCTCGCCTGTGCCCATCATTGCTTGGCCCATTTCGCGCATAACAGAGCGAATATCGGCGAAATCCAGATTAATCAGGCCAGGCTTGACCATCAGGTCGGTCACACCGCGCACCCCGGAATGCAGCACGTCATCTGCGACGTGGAAGGCGTCGGCAAACGTTGTCTTTTCGTTGGCAATGCGGAACAGGTTTTGGTTGGGGATGACGATGAGAGTGTCGACATAACTCCACAATTCTTCGATGCCGGCGTCCGCCGTGCGCATCCGGTGCATGCCTTCAAAATGGAAGGGCTTGGTCACGACGCCAACGGTTAAAATGCCGTGCTCACGCGCTGCACGGGCGATCACCGGAGCGGCACCGGTTCCGGTTCCGCCGCCCATGCCCGCGGTGATGAACACCATATGCGTGCCTTCGAGGTGCGCCATGATCTCATCAAGCGCTTCTTCAGCGCCAGCGCGGCCGATGTCTGGACGAGAGCCAGCACCTAGACCGTGGCTGATGTTCAGGCCCAGCTGGATCTTGTGATCGGCCAGGTTCAAGCGCAACGCCTGACTATCGGTATTGGCCGCCATGAATTCGACGCCGGTTAGCCCACTGCGGATCATGTTGTTGACCGCATTGCCGCCGGCACCTCCGACGCCAATCACAGTGATATTGGGCTTCAGATCGTCGATCTGTTCGGGCAAGGAGAGGTCTAGGGTCATGGGGTGGTCTCCGGGGCTGAAAAATGGTGGGTGCTGGCTGTCGTTTGGATAGGACTTTTGCGGGCGGGTGTTGTGCGCGATTGCTTGGGGTGGGCAGGGGCTGCCATCATCGATCACCTCGAAGCCAACCGCTCATACGCGAGAACATTCCGGTCCTTTCCCGGCTGCTGCCATTGCCAAACGGGTTGGGGCCCGATGTTTGGCGTTGCGCGAACAGCACTAGTCCGACGACAGTGGCAAAAGCGGGATCTT
>CALKDI010000006.1 GCA_938084065.1 uncultured Alphaproteobacteria bacterium | reverse complement strand
AGCTACAACACGCTGATCGCCGTGCAGCGCGGCGTCCTGAACCAATTGGCCGACGGTGTGGCAGCCTTTGCTACGGATGGGCGGGTGACGATGTTCAATCCGACGTTCTTGCGGCTTCTGGGGATTGCAGACGGGCAATTGGACGTGGGGGCGCATATCTCAGAGCTGCTGTCCCGGCTGTCGCTTAATATCCATGACGGGCCGCAATCAGCCGATTTTCGCACAGCCGCTGCATTTGCCGTGACGGACCGCAAGGCCATGCGGCAGCCGCTGTTCCTGAATGATGGCCGTGTCCTCGATGTCGCGTTCGGGCCGTTATCTGACGCCAGCGTGCTCATGAGCGTGCGTGATATCACTGACACCCACAATGTTGAGCGCGTGCTGCTGGAGCGCAACGCAGCACTTGAGGAAGCCAACCGCCTGAAGACGGATTTCCTGGCCAACGCCTCGTATGAGTTACGCACCCCTTTGACGACGATTTCCGGGTTTGCGCAATTGTTGGAGCTGCAACTGAGCGGGCCATTGAACCCAACGCAGATCGACCACCTCGCTGGCATCTCGGAGGCGTCGCAGACGCTTGCGGCTTTGATTGACAGCATCCTCGACGTCTCTTTGGGGGAAGCTGGTCAATGGGATACGGCGGCGACAGAGATCGCGCTGGCGCCGGTAATCAACTCAGTTGCCGCCGTGCTGCGCCCACAAATGGAGGCCCAAGGGCTTTCCCTGGACATTGCGCTGGCACCTGGCGTGCCGATGATCCAGGCGGATGAACGGAGGCTGCGCCAATTGCTGTTCAACATGATGTCCTGTGCCGTCCGACATAACCGGTCTGGCAGTCGTATTGACCTGACCTGTGACTACAGCGGTGACCAGGTTGAGCTTGCTGTTGGATTGCAGGCTGACGATCGGGCATTCGACCACCGGGCGATCGAGAACGAATTGGGGCTCACACTGGTACAGCGTCTGACAGTATTACACGGTGGGCGAATGCGAGTGCAGCAGCATGACGGCACGGGGGTTGCCATTGTTTGCGCTCTGCCCCGCCGCAGGCCATCGTCGTGAGCGATACGCGTTCTGGCTAACCGGCCGCCAGCCTGCTATGTGGCTATCATTGCGGTTCCGATGCCCTAAGGTTAGGGTCCGCTGCATCTTTCACCATGACAAAGGCGTCTTACCGATGAGCGTTCATGCATTTCGTTTTGCCAGTGCTGGCGGCCCCGAAGTTCTGCAATGGCAGGAGGTCGAACTCGGCCAGCCAGGCCCGGGCGAGGCTCTTGTGCGCAACCATGCCGTTGGCCTGAATTATATCGATACCTACCACCGCTCCGGCCTGTATCCGTTGGCTTTGCCGTCTGGCATTGGCCTGGAAGGCGCTGGCGTGGTTGAGGCTGTAGGCGAAGGCGTCACCAACGTGACGCCAGGCGACCGCGTCTCTTACGGAACGGGCGCAATCGGTGCCTATGCTGAGGCCCGCGTGATGCCAGCTGGCTCCTTGCTGAAGCTGCCTGACGCCATCTCTTTTGAGGCTGGTGCCGCCATGATGCTCAAAGGCATGACGGTGGAATATCTGCTGCACCGTACATTCCAACTGAAAGCCGGCCAGACCGTGCTGTTCCAGGCGGCGGCAGGCGGCGTTGGCCTGATTGCTGGCCAGTGGATGAAGGCCATGGGCGTGAACGCCATCGGCACCGCTGGCGGTCCTGAGAAATGCGCACTAGCGCTGGCGAACGGCTACAGCCACGTCATCGACTACAACACCGAAAGCGTGCCGGAGAAAGTGCGCGAGATCACCGGCGGCAAGGGTGTTCCGGTTGTCTATGACTCCGTCGGTAAGTCGACCTGGGAAGGTTCACTGGACTGCCTGGCACCACGTGGCCTGATGGTCAATTTCGGCAATGCCTCTGGTCCGGTCGATGGTGTGAACCTGGGTATTCTGGGTGCCAAAGGCTCGGTCTATGTCACGCGGCCATCATTGGTGTCCTACACCGGTACCCGCGGCGAGCTGGAATTGTCCGCCGGTCGTCTGTTCGACGTGGTGGCCAGCGGCAAAGTCTCCATTAAGGTGAACCAAACCTATCCGCTGTCCGAGGCCGCCCAGGCCCACCGCGACCTGGAAGGCCGTAAAACCACCGGCTCGACGGTCTTCACCGTCTAGCTGAATGCTTGCCGAGCGCGATGGGAACGCCTATCGTGCTCGGCATGGATGCGGGTGTAGTTCAGTGGTAGAACGTCAGCTTCCCAAGCTGAATGTCGTCGGTTCGATCCCGATCGCCCGCTCCAATATTTTCAATGGCTTAGAGAAATTTTCTGTGATTTGGAGGCAGTTTTGTCTCTCTCAGTTTCATTTTCCAGTTGAACAGCTATGAGAAATTCTGAGTGTTCTCGCACTGCCGATACAGAGGATAGAAATGGACACCAGCACCATACCCCCGGCTTTTTAGCATCTGATCGCGGATAGGAGTGCGCAGGAGTTTTCCGCTCTGGCAGTATGCCGTTGCGTTACCATCAGGCTATCAACGTCATAATGGCTGTCATGATCGCCACCTGCCCAACGAGCATACCGGCGATCCACATGGTGACCTTTCGAAGGTCGTCCTTGGTTGCAAGAGTTGTCCGCACTTCCTCTCGGGTGATGAAAGCGCTGACGGCTTTTTCGGCGCGGTCTTTGGCGATGCCCTGTTCGAGGAGAATGTCGTAAAGTGTGATTGCAGTATTCATAGATGATTGAATGAATTGTAACATTTATATCTTTTTTGGAAAGCATATTTATTTAATAATTTCATACTAATATCATACTAATATAGAGGGCTGTCATTTTGACAGTATGAGGCTGTCATTCTGACAGTATGGGTCTGTCAATTTGACAGGCTTTTTCTGTCATTCTGACAGTACGGTTGGGCCATGACAGTGCGACTGTCATTTTGACAGTGGGTGGTTCAATGCTTGCGGATGTCATAGGTCTCGACCATGCGCAGCCATTGCTCAGTCGCGCGAAGGCCGTATTCGGATCGTTCCAGCAGGTTTTTCTCTGCGGCCTCATTCAAGGAACGGTAGACCGTGCTCTCGCTGAGACAGAGAAAGTCCGAAAGCTCCTTCTTGGACATGACGCAATATGGGAATTTGGGATTGCTGGTCGACAATTTGTGCACACTGTCAACGATGACGTAGGTGTTGAGCGAGATGCCCATCTTCTCTCGCACATCATGCAGGACCACTGTGTAGCGCGGACGGCGTTTGTACTTTACGGCGTTGTTAGCCATAAAGTTGCCAAGCTTTTTGAGATTACCCTCCATACGTAGCATTATACCCCAGGTGGCGGCGGAACACCCGGCCGACTATCCCCTCCTCTGTTGTTACGGGTTCGCATCGGGCCTTCAATGCCAAGAGTTTGCGACAATGCCTGTTGCAATCCACTGATCAGGTAGTTGGTCTCACGGTCTCGCTCCAGCATGGTCATGATCTGCTCGTCGCGGCGTTTCAACTGGTCGTTCAACTCCGCGATCTGGGTGTCCTTCTGGTGGATTTGATCCCGAAGGAAATCATCGCCAACGCTGGTGACTTTCAACTGTCGGGCGGACGGGTCCGGCTCTGTCCGGACAGGTTCGGGCGCCGGCTCTGGCATGTCCGGTTCGGCTTGTGGCGGTTTTCCCGGCGGCGGCGGCGCAAGGGCTTGTCCGGATGTGTCCGGTTCCGTCAGGACGGGCGGGGACACGTCCGGTGCTGTCCGCTGCGCTTCGAAGGCAAGTTCCTGGGTGATCTTGCGGTCGAGTGATTGCTGTTCAATGACATAGCGGAAACCGTTCTCGGTATCTTCCTCCCGCACCATGACTTCCTCATTATCCGGACGGGACAGGGAACGGGCCGCCCAGCGGCGGATGGTTTTGATGTTGCGGCTGAGGCCGTTCGCTTCGCAATAGGTGACAGCCTCTGGCACGGTCAGCCAGATCAGATTGGGATCGGACACTTGGGCAGGTTGCACAGTGGTGTGTCCGGCGGTGTCCGGTTCTGTCGGCTCCTGTCCGGGCCTGTCCGTACGTTGGAATGGAAACAGGGTCATGGCGTTATTCTACCATGCGGCCCTGCATCTTCGCCGGGCGACGGGGACATGTGGACACTGCCGGCCCGATTTGCCGCCTGCGATCGTGTGCGGTAAAATAGAGACATGATCAAAGAATTGGAGATAGCGGCGCAATGCCTGCCGAGCTTGCCGGAAACGGATCAGGCAAGACTGGCCGAGATGATCCTGGCGGCTCTGGAAGAGCGGGGACTGATCGAGCGCGAGCGCCTGGACATCATCACTTTCTGACACAAAAAACCCCACCCGGCGAAACGCGGGGTGGGGTGGGTCGTCAATGTAGAGTCGGAATGGTGCGCCGTGTCCCGTTGCCGGGGTCGGTTTCACCATCCCGCTCTCCGAACCGGACGTGCGAGTTTCCCGGCATCCGGCTCTCCATGCGCAGCGTCACCGCTGCGGGTGGTCAACGAATTTACATGGTGGCTCGGTAGCCGGGCCAGAAAGAGGGTGAAGCGTGCCAAGCTGGCCCGTCCAGGTCCTCTTTGTTCCATCCGTTCGGTATCTTGCCGCCT
>CALKDI010000005.1 GCA_938084065.1 uncultured Alphaproteobacteria bacterium | reverse complement strand
GCCATCGTCGAGCGAGATGCTACGGACGATGCCCAGATCGACGACCGAGAGAAATGGCAGTTCCGGGTCGCCCACCTCGGCCAGCACTCGCCAGATGCGGGCCTCGTCAAGCCGGTGCAGAATGGCGGTCACCATTGCATTCCCGGATAGGCACGTTGCAGGTATTGCAGTTCGGTCAGGACGTGGCCGAGGTGTTCCGAATGCACGCCCTGCTTGCCGTTGGAGCGGGTGATGTTGGTTGGCCTGTCCAGCGTCGCCTCTGCCAGCACCGCGTTGATGCGGGCGTCCCAGGTGGGTTGTAGGCCGGCCAGATCGACGCCGATGCCGGCGGACAGCATGGCGGCGTCGGTCTCGTCCATGCGGAACAGTTCCGGCGTGTAGCCCCAAACCTGGTTCAGCCCGGCTTGCATGCGAGCGTGGCTTTCTTCGGTGCCGTCGCCCAGGCGGATGGTCCATTCGGCAGCGTGGCGCCAGTGGTACGCGATTTCCTTCACACCCTTTTCAGCTACCGCGGCAAGCGTAGCGTCTTTGGACTGTGTCAGCCTTTCCAGCACCAACTCGTGCCAACCGGCGAACAACAGGTGCCGGGCTATGGTCTGGCCGAAATCGCCGTTTGGTTGCTCAACCAGGCTGACATTGCGGAAATCGAAGGCGTCGCGCAGGAAGGCCAGGTCGTCTTCGGAGCGGCCCTTGCCCTCAATCTCGCCGGCATATGTTAGGAAAGAGCGCGCCTGGCCCAACAGGTCCAGCCCCAGATTGCCGAGGGCGATGTCCTCCTCCAGCACGGGCGCGTGGCCGGTCCATTCTGCTAGCCGTTGCGCCAGGATCAGACAGCTATCGCCCAGGCGGAGGGTGTAATCGAAGAGGGGGGGGGATGTGGTCATCGGCAATACAGAAACCTATCGAGTCTTCCTTCCCGGGTCAAGCCCGGAAGGCGTGCGAGAGCTACATATGGTCTACTTCATCCGGCAGCTGGTAGAAGCTGGGATGGCGGTAAACCTTGTCGTCGGCAGGGTCGTAGAAGCTGCCCTTGTCATCCGGGTTGCTGGCGACGATGTTGGTTGCCTTTACCACCCAGATCGAGTGACCCTCGCCGCGGCGGGTGTAGGCGTCGCGGGCGTTCATCAGCGCCATCTCCGAATCCGGTGCGCGCAGGGAGCCGCAATGGCGGTGGTCGAGGCCGCCGCGAGCGCGGATGAAGACCTCCCAAAGCGGCCATTCTGTTTCGTGCTGGCTCGTTTGTTCGCTCATTCGGCTGCGATCCTCTCAGCGGCTTTGCGGGCGGCGCGTTTGGCTGCGTAGGCGGTGGCAGCCTCTCGCACCCAGGCGCCCTCATCATGGGCTTTCTGGCGGGCGGCGAGGCGGTCGGTGTTGCACTGGCCCTCGCCATTCACCACGGCCCAGAAGTCGTCCCAGTCGATCGGGCCAATGTCATAATGGCCGGTTTCTTCGTTGAATTTTAGGTCATCGTCCGGGATGCGCAGGCCGAGGAAATCCGCCTGCGGGATGGTCATGTCGATGAAGCGCTGGCGCAATTCGTCGTTGGAGTGGCGCTTGATCTTCCAGGCCATGCTCTGCGCCGAATGCTTGGATTCGCCATCCGGTGGGCCGAACATGGCGATGGAGGGCCACCACCAGCGGTTCAGTGCATCCTGCGCCATGGCCTTTTGCTGGGGCGAGCCGTGGGCCATGCCCAGCATGATCTGGAAGCCCTGGCGTTGGTGGAAGCTCTCCTCCTTGCACACGCGCACCATGGCACGGGCATAGGGGCCGTAGGAGCAGCGGCAGAGCGGCACCTGGTTGGTGATTGCAGCGCCATCGACCAGCCAGCCAACCGCTCCGATATCAGCCCAGGTCAGGGTCGGGTAGTTGAAAATGCTGGAGTATTTTGCCTTGCCGGACAGCAGATCGCGGTACATCTCATCGCGTGAGGTGCCCAGGGTCTCAGCGGCGGAATAGAGGTAGAGGCCGTGACCTGCCTCGTCCTGTATCTTGGCCATCAACGCCGCCTTGCGCCGGAGCGTTGGTGCGCGGCGCAACCAGTTGCTCTCTGGCAACATGCCGACATATTCGGAATGCGCGTGCTGGCTGATCTGGCGGACGAGGCTCTTGCGATAGGCCTCCGGCATCCAATCCTTGGGCTCGATCTTGCCCTCAGCGTCTATGTGCGCCTGGAAGCGGGCTTCTTCGGTGGCGGAGGTCATGGTCAGGCTCCGGTAGTGGGCGGTACTGCGCAAGGCCTAGACTATAGATAGTAGCACCAATGTGGATGCCAATCCAAATCCATTGCGAACGGCTGAGGCTCAGCAGGAAGCGGCATCCCAGGCCTGCACCAGGGCGTTGGCTCTGGCTGTGATCTGGTCTGCGGAGGTGCCGGGTTTGTAGAGCGCGCCGCCGATGCCAAAGCCGGATGCTCCTGCCGCGACCCAGGCAGGGATCTCCGGCGCGCCGACACCGCCGACGGCATAGACCGGCGCTTCGCGGGGCAGCACGTCGCGCAGGGCCTTCAGCCCGTCGGTGCCGAGCTTGGAGGCGGGGAACAGTTTTAGGCCATCAGCGCCAGCTTTGAGGGCGGCAAAGCACTCGCTGGCAGTGAACACGCCGGGCAGAGAATGCAGGCCCAGGGCCTTGGTGCACGTCACCACCTCTGGGTCGAAATTGGGGGAGACTATGAGCTTGCCGCCGGCGTTGGCGACGGCCTCGACGTCCGTCTCGGTCAACACGGTGCCGGCACCGATGAGGGCGTGGTTGCCGTGCGCGTCGGCCAGCAGGCGGATGCTGTCGAATGGGTCGGGTGAGTTCAGCGGCACCTCAATACGGTCTATGCCGGCGGATAGCAGGGCTGCGGCGATATCCAGGACTTCGCCCGGTGTAATGCCGCGGAGGATGGCGACCAGAGGGCGGCTCATAGCGGTTGATCCTGTTGCAAGGTGCGATAGGCCTCGGTCAGGCCGGCAAGGGTGATGCCGGCACCGTCGACGACGATGACCTCCTGGCCAACTTGTGCCAGGGCGCTGCGGTAGAGGCCAGTTAGAGCATCGGAGCCGATCACGGCGACCGGGCCATCCGGCCTTGGAATGGCAGCGAATTCCGTGCCGATCAGCCAGCCGGAGAGGGTAGCGCGGGCGGCATCCGGGTCCTGGTCGGTCAGGAGGGAGCCGGCGCGGATGGAGAACAGGCGGGTGGCCAGGCGCTCTGGGTCGGTGATGGCCGCTTCGAAGGCTTCTGTGAAGGCCTGGTCGTTCCAGCCGGTGCCAATGGAGTGGTGCAACACGGATTTCTCCGCCAGCAGGGCGAACAATTCGCCGGTCATGGTGGTTTGGAAGGATTGTACCTGACCTGCGCGGAGATTGACCCATTTGCTGTGGGTGCCGGGCAGGCAGAGCGTGCCGCTATAGCCTGGATGCGTGGCCAGGAAGCCGGCAATCTGAGTCTCCTCACCGCGCATGACATCGGGCGAGGTGAGCTGCTTCAGGCCGGGGATGATGCGGACGTCGAGACGGGGGTCTGCGGTTGGGGCGGGGATGCAATGGGCGGCGGCGAGCGGGGCGCAGGGGGTGGCGGTGTAAGGGGCCTCTACCCAGCCTTGGCGCGCACCGACCATGCCACAGGCGATGACCGACGTGGTCCGGCCCG
>CALKDI010000004.1 GCA_938084065.1 uncultured Alphaproteobacteria bacterium | reverse complement strand
ACAATCCTTTCACCCACCACAGCCCTTTCACCCACCACAGCGTTGGAGACCGTAACAGGCCCGCAGGCGTGGTACGGGCGGGACGTGGCTGGTCTCTCCGACTGGGCCATCACCCTCACCGCCGATGATGTTGCGGAGATTGAGGCAGCTCTGGCCGGCGCGAAAGACACGCCGATCCTGGAGATCACGGCCGCCAACTTTCCTGTCCCCGGCCTGGCTGGGCGGCTCGCGGCGATCAAGCATGAATTACTGCGGGGCCGCGGATTTTTCATGGTGCGTGGCCTACCGATTGAGCGTTACAGCGTTGAGGACGCCGCCCGGATCTTTTGGGGTATTGGCGCGCAATGGGGTGAGGCGGTTAGCCAGAATGGCAAAGGCCATGTGCTGGGCCATGTAAAGGATTTGGGCCTGGACTATGCCGATCCACAGGCCCGCGGCTACCAAACCAGCGCCCGCCTGCCCTACCACACTGATAGCTCTGACATTGTTGGGTTGCTCTGCCTGAAGAAGAGCAAGGCCGGTGGGCTATCCTCCATAGCCTCGACCACTACCATCTTCAACGAGATGGTGAAACGCCGACCCGATCTGGCGGAAGTGCTGATGCAGCCGGTCTACCGCACCCGCTGGGGCGAGGTTCCAGAGGGCCGCAAACCGTATTACGGCACCGCTCCATTCACCGTCGTTGATGGCCGGGTGATCTGCACCTATGTGCGCAGCGCCGTGCGCAAAGCGCAGTTGATGGACGTGGTCCCTCGCATTACGCCAGAGCAGGAAGAGGCCATGGACCTGTTCGACTCACTCGCAAACGACCCGGCTCTGCACCTAGACATGACCTTCGAGCCGGGCGACATGCAGTTCGTCTGCAACCACTCCATCGCTCACTCGCGCACCGCTTATGAGGATTATCAGGAGCTGGACAAACGCCGGCACCTGCTGCGGCTCTGGCTGGCTTGCGAAGATGGACCAAAACTGCCGGCAGCGTTCACTGGTGAGCATCAGGGCCAGACAGCGAGCGGCCGACCGGATGGAATCAAAGTGCCGGGCGTACCGCTGGTGGCTCCGTTGCGCGCTGAGGATTAGAGCTTAGGCGGCGATATATTCCGTCGTGCAGCGGCGTAACTCGCGCAGTTTCGACAGGTCGTAGGGACGGCCGCGGTGCAAGGTGCAGCGGTTGTCCCACATCACCACGTCATCGTTGTGCCAAACATGGCGAAAGACGAAATCCCGCTGCGTTGCGTGCTCTAGCAGGTCGAGCAGGAGCAATCGGGCCTCGGCAGTCGCCATTCCGCGGATTTCACGGGTGTGAACACCGATAAACAACGACTTGCGGCCGGATTCTGGGATCGTGTTGACAATCGGCCAGTCCACCGGCGGCAGTGCAGCCATGCCTTCTGGTGTGAAATCGGCGCCGCCCAGCAGGCCACGGGAATGAAACGCTGAGTGTTCCGCGACCAGGGGTTCAATCCGTACCTTCATCGCCTGGGACAGGGCGTCATAGGCCGCCCGTTGGTCAGCAAATTCGGTATCACCGCCTTCTCCCGGCAGATCAACGCCGCAAAGCACCGAATACTGCGCCCGCGGAGATTTGAATGAGCTGTCACTGTGCCACAATTGGTTCGCTAGCAGCGAGACGTTACGGGCATTGGCGGCGTCCAGAACCTTGCCGTCGCCATCGATATTGGCCAGGTCAATCACGTCCGTATTCTTGAGCCGCTGCTTGCGTTTTGATGCAAGCGTCAATCCTGCATCAATTGATCCGAAGCACCTTGTGAACGCCGCATGCTCATTATCGGACAGTTTCTGGTCATGGAAAACCAGCACTGGATACCGAGCCAGGGTGGATTTCAGTTCCGCCAGCACATCAGCCTCAAGCGGTTTCCGTAGATCGATACCGCTGACCTCTACCGCCAATTCGGGATGCAGTATTTTAAGATCTATCGCCATCATAGGTCTCCAGGTGCAGGGTTTCCACGGCTGGAATTTTGAGCAGGTCCCAACTGTCTCGCTGAAATACTAATGCCGGCGGCGCTCATTGTCTAAATTTTCACAACGCATAACCACTTTTCCTTCTGCCAGCTCTAGGCACCAACAGCACGACGCTTCGTCATCGCCGTCACCGCATACACCGCCGCAATCACCACAACACCAGCCAGATCGCTCGCCCATTCCGGATAGACGAACAAGGCTGCGGCCACCAGCAATGGCGCTCTTTGCCAGGAGATCCGCCCAGACCAGTACAGCCACCCCTCAAAGGCTGACGCAAGCAGCCAGACCGCAATGAGTGCGGTGATGATGTCATGCACGATGTCCAGCGGCTCACCATTCAGGATGAGGGTTGGATGTAGCACGAACAGGAATGGCAGAATGAATAGTATGGCGCCCAATCGCATCGCCATAATACCCGTCGACAGCGCGTTGGCACCGGCGATGGTCGATGCGGCCACCGCTGCCAGGGCAACCGGCGGCGTAATATAGGACAGCATACCCCAATACAGAATAAACAAATGGCTCGCGATTGGATCAAGTCCGCCTTTGACCAGCGCTGGCGCCAAAACAATCGCCAGGAAGATGTAACAGGCAGTTACCGTCATTCCCATGCCAAGCAGGAAGCTGGTGAGCGCACCCAGTCCCAGCAACAAATAGACATTGTCGCCGGCATACTGCAGCAACTCCCGCGAGAACGCTCCGCCAACGCCGGTTAGCGACAGAGAGCCCAGCACCATGCCAATGCCGACAATGATGGCAACGATATTCACGATGGTCTTGGTCGACTCCGCGACCAGAGCCCTGGCCATACGCGGTCCAAAACGGTTCTTGGGGCGCAGCGCGGACGTCACGATTAAGACGGCGGTAGCGTAATAAGGCGCGTAGGCGTCGATGCGCATGACCACCAGCATGTAAATCAGCATCGCCAGGCAAAAGAGAAAATGCCATCCGCCCCGCAGCACCGGCCAAATCTTTGGAATGTCTTCCGGTGGCAAGCCTTTCAGATTGTTGCGGGCGGCGTAGGCATCCGTCTGCAATAACAGCGCCAGATAGAACATCACCGCTGGTGCTATCGCCGCGATCATGATCGTCGAATAGGGCACGTTCAGGAATTCGGCCATGATGAAGGCAACGGCGCCCATCACCGGCGGCATCAACGCGCCGCCGGTCGAAGCGCAGGACTCGACAGCCCCGGCATAGACCGCGGGATATCCCGTTCGCTTCATGGTCGGAATCGTGACCTGCCCCGTGGTAACAACGTTCGAGATCACGCTTCCGGACAGAGAGCCAAAGAACCCGCTCGACAGGATCGCGACCTTGGCAGGGCCGCCTCGGGTTCGGCCCATCAGGGCGGTCGCGAAGGCCATAAAGAAGTCACCTCCTCCCGTGACGACCAGTGCAGACCCAAAAATGAGAAAGCCGATGAGCAGGCCGCCGGTTACCCGCATCGGCAGACCGATCATGCTCTCGTTGCCCATTGCATGAGCGCGCCACAACTCTTCAACGCTGATGCTTGGGCCCCAAAGAAAGCCCGGCAAAGCCTCGGAATAGAGTGGGAAAAACGCGAAACTCGCACAAATTACAAAAAGCGACGTCCCCCCCGCGCGCCGGACGGTTTCCAGAGCAGCCAGCACCAAAAATGCGCCGAGCCATGTCGCCAACGGCGGCGCGATCAAATCCCAGCCCTGCAACACAATACGGCTGCCGTTTGACGAGAGGTAGAAACAGGCGCCCGCCACAGCGATGAATAAGACCCAATCAAACCAGGGGATTCGGTCGCGCTGAGAGTCCTTCGCTGGAAACGCTAGAAACGCGAGGGACATGAACAGTCCCAACAGAATGAACAAGTAGGCCGTATCAACCAACACGATGCCCAGCGCGTGTAGGTTCCAGATCTGATTGATATTGACGAGAATGCCAACCCCGCCAAACGCAAAGGCCACCCAGTAAGCCACCCCCTTCAGTCGGCGGTCGGCAGCCGCCTCACCTTCCTTAAATTGCTCCAGAATTTTGGTGGTGTCGGGCGCACTCTCCGCAGCCCCATCCTTGCGATCCGGCATTCTTAGCAACTCCAAGGACGGCCAACCAACCGGTCGGTCTAATGACAGTTATGATGATGCGGGTGGCGATGAACGCCCGGAGGCGCGGAAAGCCCGCTCCCAATTGATCGGGAGCGGGCCTGCAGGCTGTAGTGACTGCTAGAGGTGCTTCTCGCGCCAGTCAGACCAGTAGCCAGGCCAAGCTTCCTCAGCATTGATTTTTATGCCGGCCGCTTTTTGCTCAACGCGCCAGTCATCAAATGCTGCAACCGCGTTATCCCAGGCGATCTGCACCTTGGCGATCCTGTCGAGGCGCGCATCATTCCAGGTTTGGTTCTCGGCCTTCCACACGCCGATTTCCTTAAGCAGGCGCACCGCACCTGAATGAGTCGGAGCGTCGTATGGTGGCAAACCGCCAATTCCCATCGCCCAACCCTTCGATGCTACGGTCGTGCTGTTGTAACCGTCGAACGTGGCATGCAAGGCCTTCATCAGGGCATAGACTTCATCATCGGAAGTTTTGGCGTAGGTGGTCAGGATAGGATAGCGATAGCCCGCCAGCTCTTTCGGACTCTCTTCAGACAGCCCAGCGCCCGCGATGGCCTTAACCGGCTTCAGGAAACCGGCAACCGCCTGGGTGCGCTTCCAGCCCTCGGTATCACTCGCCGGCATTTCTGGCCAGCAAAGACCGCCCGGAGACGCTTCGATCTGACGGACCTGGCCAGAGGTTGGGACGTTGCTCATCACGTCAATTTGTCCGGCGAGAATGGCCGGCAGCTGTTGGCCCCAGCCACCAAACCACACAGCCTCTACGTCATCGCGGGTCAAACCGGCAAAGGCGAGCAAGGCGTCGTTCTTGACGTTAACTGACGGATTGCCCTTCACATAGCCGATCTTCAAACCTTTGAGGTCAGCAATGGTTCGGACGTTGTGGTCGTCGCAACGACTGGTCGCCATGCCTAGCGGCGATGGCCGTCCCATCAGAACGCGAACGTCTTGCGGGCCCCATTGTTTGGCTGCGAAATCGAACGTTGCTTCCGAAGAGAAGAACGCCTCATTGCCGAGGAAGCCATAGGTAACGCGCCCGGTCACCATGGGCAGCATGCGCCCGATGGACGTTCCAGACGGCACAATCCTGATCCGAACCGGATAGGAGTTTTGCAGCGCGTTCGCCATACCGGTAGCCTCAGTATGGCCGGCGCTGCCCAGATCATAGGAACTCCAAACCATGGTCTTTGGCAGGTCTTCGGCCACAGCGACTGTCGCAGCCATGCCCATCGCGAGCGCAGCTCCGACCCCCAAAGTATTTCGGGTCAACCCTTTGAATGTTCGCATGATATCCTCCTTACACACTCTGAATTCAGGTACTACAGTGCCGTATATATGAGCGGTACTCATATAAATATTGAACACTTCCAACCAGGAACACTTCAATGATGCTATTGACAATAATTTGGGAGTCAACTGTGTTTCATAAAGTATTTGGAATTATTAAATTCCATACGGCGTTCGCTGGGGAGCATATGATCGTATTGCAGCTGCAAGATGCCAGCGTTAGCGCCTACTAGGCTGTACTTCAACCAGCCTCAGTATTCACACAGTGTTGTGTCAAAGCCGCTGAACTGCCTTGATACAGCGCGGACCGAGTCTCTGTAGATCAGAAGCCTCCACAGCGGGATCAGCAACTAAGCGACTTCGCCCCGCTTTTTGTGGTGAAACAGAACAAAAATCACACAAAATACACCCGCCAGCGAGAACCACGTAATAGCATACTGCAGGTGATCGTTTGGCAGAGACGGCGTCCAATCGCTGCGCTTAAGGTATTGCGGCAGCGCCTTACCCGGATCCAGCCCCGCCGCCTCTGCCATCGCGGCTGAGTTCACAATGTACCAAGCGTTGGCAGGTGGATTGTTATTGGGCGTAAACAGCCCTGGTTCTATGTGATCGCGCAACACCCCCTCAGCGGCAAGCGCTAATGGTACCGGCGGCAGAGGCGCATTGAAATCGACCCAGCCATACTCAACTGCGACCAAGCTGCCATCATCCCGCTGCACTAACAGCATCAGAGCGTCGCCGACCTTGCTATCCCGCGTGCGACCGGGGAAGCGGAACCACTGGCCGCCAGCCACCGGCCCTTGCACTGTCACCCGGCGATACTCCCAATCCTGAGACGCGTCCGCCAAGAATGGTTGCGGCAAAGGCTGTGGCAGCACTTGCAGGCGAGCATCAACCGTGGCTTGCAAATCTGCCTTCCACTCACGCCGCTCTAGCTGCCAATAGCCCAGGCCCAGCATGATCGCCAAGCCAACCAGTGCCAGGATGATGGTCAGTGCGGATGGGCGTCGAAAAGACATTCAGTTACCGCTTTACCTTGAGGATACAATTTGTCGGGACGCCGCCGCCGCTAACCACTCATCGTCAACCCGCCAGAGACGCTCAGCACCTGACCGGTGATATAGCTAGCGCGGTTGCTGGCGAAAAACAGGATGGCGTTGGCGATGTCTTCTGGCTTGCCCAGCCGACGCATGGGAATAGCGCGCTTCAGGCCCTCCTGAATACGATCCGGCATATCAGCCAGCAGAGCAGTCTCGGTAGGTCCAGGTGCTACACAGTTTACGGTGATACCGTTGCGCGCCATTTCCCGCGCCAGGCTCTTGGTAAAGGCGATGACCCCGCCTTTGGCACCGGCGTAGACGGTCTCGCCCAAACTGCCGACCCGCCCGGCATCGCTGGAAACATTAACAATAGTCCCCTGCCCGGCCTCAATCATCGGCTTCAGGAACGCCTGGCAGACACGCACCTGCCCCAGGTAATTCAACTGGACGATGTGCTCGATAAACTCTGGCGTGTTCTCCATGAACGGCTGGCCTTTGTCCCAGCCAGCCACGTTAACCACCGCATTCATCGCGCCATGCGCGTCCGTCACCGCCTCGGCCATAGCGAGAATGGCCGCCGGATCGCAGACATCCAGCACCCGTGCTTCACCCTGGTGGCCAGCGGTATGCATATCGGCCACTGTCGCTTCAACACCATCCGCATTGATATCCGTCGCAATGACGTAGGCACCGGCTTCAGCCAGGGTCTTGGCCGTGGCAGCGCCGATTCCCGAGCCACACCCAGTAACGAAGATCTTTTGACCGGCGAGCGAGATCATAGCGGCTATTCCTCTATTTTGGCATTTGCATAACGGACCGGTTCTAGGCTGGTTCAAGCAAATTCGGAAGAGGCTCCAGAACCGTCTCGGCGTAACCGGGCGGTGCTTTGTACGGCAACAATACGTCATCCGCAGCGCCATACGCGGTCAACGGTACCTCACTGCCACGGATCATCTGGCTGCCCAACGGTGAGAAAGTCGGCGCATCCGTAGACAGCAAATCAACCACTGTATCAGATACAATTACCGGAAATGGCTGGCTCTTGGTCATATCCTCGAGCCGATTGACGACATTAATAGCGGGGCCAATCACCGTAAACGCCTGCCGACCACCTGTACCAATATTGCCAAACGCCAGATCACCCCGGTGCACTGCCAGGCCCGCTGCCAGGATCTCCTGCCCCATCTCGACCAGATTGGCGTTGACGTCGAACAGCCGTCGGCGCGCCTCCGCCGCAGCGGCAATCGCGGTCTCTGCCGCCATTGCTGGATCTGGGTCGCGGAAAATCGCCAGCACCGCGTCTCCCGGATAAGCCAGGATTTCGCCGTTATAGGCCTGAACTGCGCCGGCTGTGCATTCGAGGAAGCCGTTTAGCAAGGCCAGATACCGTTCCATCCCCAGCCGCTCTGCCCGTCCGGTCGAATCGCGCAGGTCGGCAAACCAGGCAACGGCGTTGATCGTCTCGTAATCGCCCAGACGAATGTGGCCGCCCAGCACCTCTGTTCCAGCACTGTGCCCCAGATAGGCCTCCGCCACGTTCCGGGCAATTTCCTCACGGATCGCCAGCTTGCAGGCGACACCCAGCCGTTGCACCGCGTTCTGCAGGATCATCAGATGCGTATCAGAGAACCCGCCAGCGCGATCGGTCACCCATGATGTCGCAATCCCGTCCGGTCGCTTGTCGACAATGGAAACTTCGGCGCTATCGAACGGCACTACGAATGACAGATAGTCGGTAAACCCTTCCTCAGCCAGATCAGCCAGGATCGGAAAATCATGCAACGCGCTTTTGCCGACCAAAGGCCGGCGCAGCAAGCGGATGCCGTTCTCAATCATGAAATAGAACGGGCTCTGCTTCCATGATCGGGTATCGCCTGAACCGTGGGCAAACTCTTGGGCAGACACCCCTAGCCCGCGCTTCCACACCAGCGATACTGCCTCGAATGAGGGGTGCAGAGTGGGGAAACTAACATGGGTACGAGCTAGCGGCACACCCGCCCCCAACAGCCGGTTGGAGGTCCCTCCCACCAGCGTCTGCATATCGACACCGCGCAGAGCCGCCTCCATGATCCAGTCGGCAATCGAACGCCGGATCGTATCGTCGTCGCTCATAATGCAGGCCCCCTCAGTGGCGGTTCCTCGCGATTCAGTGCCGCAGCGCGATGGTCTAAGATGTCACGCACGCCGCCGCGGACATCTGCCCCGATGGCGACCAGCGATGGCACAACCACCAGCACCAATGCCGTGGCAATCGCCAGTCCAAAGACGATGGTAATAGCCATCGGGATCAGGAATTGGGCCTGCAAGCTCGTCTCAAACATCAGCGGCACCAGCCCGCCGATAGTCGTGAGCGAGGTCAGCAGCACAGCGCGAAACCGCTCGCACGTTCCCTGCTCAATCGCCTCCAGCAACGGCAGTCCGTCGCTTATGCGTCGGTCGATGGTGGAAATCAGCACGATCGAATCATTCACCAGGATACCAGAGAGCCCCAGCATTCCCACCATAGACAGGAAGGTCAGATCATATCCCATCAGGAAATGGCCAAAGCTCACGCCAATCATACCAAATGGGATAATCGACATCACAGCCAGCGGTAGCCAATAGCTGCCAAACACCCAGGCCAGAATGATATAGATCAGCGCCAGACCAGTCATCGCCCCGATCTTCATATCGCCAAAGGTCTGCGCCTGCTCCTCTGCCTTGCCGGCAAAGCGGTACTGCAAGCCATTCTGGCTGGCGATGGTCACAATATCCGGCTCCAAGGCTGCCAGAACCTCCTGACCGGTCGTGACAGTCTCGTCCACCTCACCGGCAATGGCGATTTCGCGGAAGCCGTCTTGGCGGCGGATCGTGGCGAAGCCCCGTTGCGTCGTCATCGCTACGACCTGGCCCAGCGGCACCTCCGCACCGGTTGGACCGCGCAGATACAGATCTTCCAGCGCCTGCCCCGCCAACAATTCCTCGTCCAATTGCACCCGAACCAGCACTTCTTCATCGCCACGGGCAAAGCGTTTGGCGATTGCACCCTCATAGGCATCGCGCACCTGTCGGCCGACACTCTGGGTCGTGAAGCCCAAGGCCCGGCCAGCCGGCGTCAGGGTCAGGATCAACTCCTGCTTGCCATAGGGCAGCGTGTTTTCCAGATCGGAAATCCCCGGATAGGAGGCCACCAACGCCTGAACCTCAGCGCCGGCGCGCTTCAACACAGCAGGCTCGCCCCCGTATAGCCGAATGTCGATCTCCCGGCCCGGCGGACCAGCGCCAACTGGTGGAAAGCTCAGTGTCTCAACATCGGCGATCGGCGGCAGCCGCTTCTTCCAGGCCGCTACAAAATCCGGCGTTCGCACATCACGTTCTTCGGATGCAGTCAGTTCCAGAAACACAGAGCCATAGGTCTGGCCACGCGCAACACCGCCAGGACCGTCAGACCCTAGATGTGTGCCGACGTTGGCAACGCTCGTCACAATCAATGGCTTGCCGGGTGAGAGGTCTGCCTGCGTCTGGTAGGCCGCCTCCTCAATCTTCAGCAACGCCTCGCGCACTGCATCTCGGCTGGAGCCGGGCACGAGTTTCACATTGCCAAAAATCACGTCCACTTCCGGTGTCGGGAAAAAGGTAAACCCGACCCGTCCGCCGGCGATCAGTCCAATCGCCAGGACTAAGGTGGCCACCGCTGTGGCTATGGTGGTGTAGCGCCGCCGCAAGGCCGAGCGGACAAACCGACGAAACCATCCGTCACGAAACCGGTCAAACCACCGGTTAAATGTGGCTCTGGCTGGCAACATCTTCGTCGGATCGCCAGCCATGGCATGACGCAAATGCCCAGGCAGCACCAAAAAACACTCGATTAAAGAGCACAGCAGCGTGGCCACCACCACCATCGGGATCGCGCGGATAATCGTACCGATGATATCCCCGACAACGAACATTGGCAAAAAGGCAGCGATAGTTGTCAAAATGGACGCCAGCACCGGCGGCGCCATCCGCCTAGCTCCCAGTTCCGCCGCTGCCAGAGCGTCATGCCCGTTACTGCGCTGCATCTCAGCATGCTCACCCACAACAATGGCGTCGTCGACAACAATACCCAACACCAAGATCATGCCGAACAAGCTGATCATATTGATGCTCTGCTCGGTCAGGAACATGACACCCATGGCACCAAACAGGGCTGTAGGGATGCCAATTGCCACCCAAAAAGCGACACGGGTATTCAAGAATGTGAACAACACCAACAGCACAATGACCAATCCGCCAACACCATTGGTCACCAACAGCCGGATACGGCTTTCAATGAGTTTTGCTGACTCGTTGTAGATCATCAGCGACACGCCCGGTGGCATCTCGCCCCGCAACTCCGCCACCGCATCTCGCATGACTTTGGCGGTCTTCAGGGCATCCGCAGTTGTTGCCCGCTGCACATTCAGACTGATGGCAAAATTGCCCCGCTGCCACGCGGTGTTGTTGTCATCGTCAAAGGCATCGCGGACGGTCGCAATATCGCCGACACGAACCTTCTCACCATTAGCCCGTGCGATGATCTCGATCCCGGCGACACCGGCCGCATCCTCAACCAACCCGATGGAGCGGATTTGCTTCTCGCTCACGCCCCCCATGTCGCCAGACGGCAAGTCCTGGCTGGTTGCGCCGATGCTGCCTGCAATATCCGCCACCGTTAGATTGAGCGCCCGCAACACCTCCGGGCGCACCTCCACCAAAATCTCCTCGTCCCGCGCGCCGAACAAATCTACCCGGTCAATACCCCGCTGAATAAGCCGGTCGCGCACGACTTTGGCTAGGCGCTTCAACTCCGCCTCACCTATCGGGCCAGACAGCAACAGCCGGCCAATTGTGTCATAGCGGACGATGCGCTGAATTTTTGGTGCCTCGCTATCCTCCGGCAATGTCGAGACCTGCGCCACGGCGGTTTCCACATTGGCCAATGCCGACTGCATGTCCGTCCCTGGATCGAACTCGACCAGGATACTGCCGGAGCCCTCGCGTGAGGTCGAAATGACGTTCTTCACACCGTCCAGAAACCGCACCTCTCGGTCGATTGGCTGAATAATGTTGGCATCCACATCCGAAGCACTCGCCCCGGGCCACGCTACCGTGGTCAGCACGATATCAATGCCAAAGTCTGGGAAAAATTGCGTGTTCATCCGGCTGAGCCCGACCACGCCGGCCAGGAACATCATAAGCATGACCAGATTGGCCGCCGTGCGATGGCGCGTGAAAAAGCTCAACACCCCGCCAGAGCCGCCACCGCTTGTTAAACGCTGGTCTGTTTCCTGGGTTGGTGGTGGCGGCTCGCCCGGCCTATCCACCGTCACTGGCCTCAGGCACCACAGTGACGCGCATGCCCGCCATAGCTCCTGGGATAGGCGTCACTAGCACCGTCTCACCAGGAGCGAACTTGCCACGCACCAAGATATCGCTGCCCAACCGGCGCGCCAGAGTCACCTGCCGCTCGACCAGGCCGCCGTCCTGGATCACCAGAACCTTGCCGTCATGCCATGCAGTCTCTGGCAACCGGACAACATCCTGATATGAGGGGCCTGGCACCTCCACCTCCACAAACGCGCCTGGCCGCAACAAGGCCATGGAGCCGCCGCTTTCGATCCGCCCAAACGCTGCGATCCCACCGCTTGAGGCATCGATCTCAGACCCCGTTCGCTCAATCACGGCTGAAAACCGTCTGGCCTCCCCTTGCAGTCGCCAGATCACCGTAACCTGCGAACCAACCAGCGAACCAGCAGCGCTTAACTCCCCAAAGTTCTGCATGCCCAGATTAAACCGAACCTCCAGCCGCGAAGAGTCGATCAATCGGGCGACCTTATCATTCTGCCCGATCCGCTTGCCAACCTGCGTGCCAATATCGGTCAAATACCCCGCAAATGGTGCGGTCAGCTTCGTTTCCTGCAAATCCCGCGCAGCCCGTTTGGCCTTAACCTCCAACCGGTCGATGACCGCGGCCTGCCGCGCGAGGTTAGCGCCCAAGCGCTCTATACCAAAGCCGCGCTCAATCACCCGTTCAGCGGCAGTAAGCAACGCCATCTGGGCGTCATCATGAGCCCGCACACTGACAGCGCCTTGCCGCTTCAGCCTTACGTAACGGTTAACATCGCGCTGACGCAAAGCCTTAGCCGTTAACTCCTGCTCCAGCATCGCTTTGCCGGACTCAACATCCGTTTGCAATTCCCGCACCCGAGCGCGAGCCTCGGCTAGATCGGCCGTCGCCTCGTCAACCGCAGCCTCATAGTCAAACGCCTCAATCTGAATGAGGCTCTCGCCCGCTTCGACGCGCCCGCCATCCTGAAAATGCGGCCCAACCGCCACAACGCGGCCGCCCACCAGTGGCCGCAACTCAACCTCGCGACCAGCGATCACCTCGCCATAGAAGAGCAAGGTCGGTTGAATGGTGGTTTTTTCTGTGGGAGCCGCGCGAACAGACCAGATTTTCTCGGCCACCGGCTGCTGCGCCAATTCCGGACGCGTTGAGACCAGCAGCATAAACGCCAGCCCGCCAATCACCGGCACGACCAACGGCACAACACGCCACACCCATTGACCGACCGACGCTCGCCACCACATGGCGGCTCCCTTCGCATTTTCTGCCTTCTGCATGCGGGGAATATGGGGCCAGATCACCCACGATCAACTGGGCCTAAAGTCCGTAACACAAAATCGCAGCTTGAATGCTTAGTTCAGGCGTACCCGCTGCATCCGCCCCACCGAAATATCGAACTGCCCAGTCTTCATCCCACCATTGGCATCGGAATAGTCCAGGCGGTAGCGACCGTCCGGCAGACTATGCGCCACCTTTGTGCCATCGAACTGCGCCAGCGGATTGCCCCCCTGGTCAAACAACTCAAAATGCCCCGCCTGCCCCGTGCCCGCCTCAAACCAGCCCGGCACAATTTCTATGGTAGCGTCAAATTGCGATCCGTCTTGCGTGAGGGTGAACGGCATACGGTGCGGCGGGTTGCCAGCAACAATGATCTCATAATTCCCCGGCGGTAATTTTAGAGAATTCGGCCCCTCATACAGGATCCGCGCTACGCCAGCGCCTTTCAACTCCACCCGCGGCGGGCTAAATGCATTCGGCAACAGGGACGGTCGGTGCATCACCACCCGGATCGTCGCCGACCGCTCTGCGGCTTGCCCCTCAAACCACAGGTCCATCTGCAGATCGCTACCGATCTTCGCCTCAACAGATTTTGACTCGGTGCTGTTGCCAAAAGTCGCCGCTATCCGAAACAACCCCTGCCCGAGCACCACACGCTCCGGATTCTGGCGGAATGTATTCGCATGGACACGCCGCTCCCGCTGCCCCGGATCACTGCGATAAACCTGCAATTGCACAGACCCACGCACTGGCTGACGCGTTCGGGCATCCATCGCCCGCACCGAAATCACTCCCGGTGGCACCGGCACATCCACCGTCATATTCGAACTGACATCAACCGCCTGCCGCCACGATTGCCCATCGGCGCTAACCACAAGGTCATACCGGCCACGAGGCAACGTAGCAGTACCAACCTGCCCTTGCGCGACTTGGATCCCATTAGGATCAGTCACAACATACCGAAACCCTGAGCGATCTAATGACCCCCCATCGACCACCTGTCTCGCAAAAACCGGCCGGATATTAACCCGCGCGTCTTGCGCCTGGCTTGGCCGTTTCGGTCCCTCGATAGGTGACACCTCAATATTTTTTACAGGTATACTGCCCTCACTCCAAAACCCGAAATTTCTCGTGTGTGATGACGCGGAAGTTGTCTGACACCGTGTCGCGGAAGTTTTTCCATTCACGCGGGATGGTTTCCCGCATGAAGGCGAGGATTGCGTCGGCAAACAGCTT
>CALKDI010000003.1 GCA_938084065.1 uncultured Alphaproteobacteria bacterium | reverse complement strand
AAAGCTGTTTGCCGACGCAATCCTCGCCTTCATGCGGGAAACCATCCCGCGTGAATGGAAAAACTTCCGCGACACGGTGTCAGACAACTTCCGCGTCATCACACACGAGAAATTTCGGGTTTTGGAGTGAGGGCAGTATATCGCACCTGGGCGCTGCAGCGCGAGAGGCGGGCAGGCTATCTGGCGCGGTCCCTGATAGATCGAAGCCGGGCTATATCCGGGCTGGGTGTCGGCGATAAGATGGCGCTGCTCCAGGGTGGGCCAACACGCGGGGGCGTCGCGTCGCGGGCGAACGTTCTGCAGTTCAAGGGCAGTTGGCAGCGGCTGCGTGGCTTTTATTGCCATTCTGACCGAAGGACTGCCGCAACCATCAAAGTCGTCGTTGGCGAAGGGACGATTGCCGAAGGCACGCGCGCCGAAATCGACCTGAGATCGAAGCTGACCGAAGGGGGAACAATCACCGTCCCCCGAATGATCGAGGCCCGAGACGAGGGCGACTTCATCATGATTGTGGAGGATATGGTCCCTGGCCGGCGGTTCCAATTCTGGCGTGATGCATCGCTATATCTGGCGGAGGGTTTGCCGCAACTGCTGGCGACCTATGTTCATTTTGGCATTCGCCATGAGCCGCTAGCCAGGTTCCTGGAAGGGGGCCGCGCAACCGCTGCAACCGGGTTGACCACCGATCGGGAGTTCGCTGCCGCGCTGGAGGCAGCTATGTCGGCCAACCCCGTGATGCCGTTCGGGCTATGTCACGGCGATCTATTGCCCTCTAACCTTTGTGTGTCCGATGGAAAGCTGGTGTTCTTCGACTGGGAGGGGTGTGGGGAAGGGCCATTGATTGTTGATCTGATGCGCCTGCCGTTCAAATATCCAGGCGCGACACAGTCGGTGCTGTCCGAGACGCTTCGGCAGTTCGTCCAGACCTTTGATGTCTCGCCAGAGGACGTCGGGCACCAATTCACCGCCTACGTTGCCGACCGGATTTCCATGGACCCGAAGCGCGAGCATTTGTTCCTGAAAGCCTGGCGGCAGGGGATTCAAGCTGTTAGTGCCTGAATGTCTGGGCGGCGCATGATTGGCACCTTGCGAGAGACTGAGAATCCGGGTCAAATGGCAGTCTGCCAGCCCAGACAAAAGCCTTCCGCCTCATGCCCGACGGCGACCTGTTCGCATCCCCATCCAAAGACGCTGTGATTTCCGGTCGGCAAGATGCTGACCCGGCGAAGGTATTGCACGATGTCTTTGGCTATAGCGAGTTTCGTCCGGGCCAATGGCCGGTGATCGAGGCTGCGCTGGCGGGTGAGCCGGTGCTGGCGATCATGCCGACCGGCGGCGGCAAGTCGCTTTGCTATCAATTGCCAGCATTGGTGCGAGACGATTTGAGCGTTGTCGTCTCTCCTCTGATTGCGCTGATGCGCGACCAGGTGGCCAACCTGACCGCCGCAGGCGTGCCAGCAGGCACAATCAACTCCAGCAACAGCCCGGAGGAAAACCGTCAGGTATTTGCAGCCCTCCACAATGGCGAGTTACGGGTGCTGTATATCTCGCCAGAACGCTTGCTGACCGACGATATGCTGGGCCGCCTGCGCAATCTCAAGCCTGGCCGCATCGCCATCGACGAGGCCCATTGCGTCAGCCAGTGGGGCCATGATTTCCGCCCGGATTATCTGCGCCTATCCGCCCTGGCCGAGCATCTACCGGACGTGCCGCGTATGGCGCTGACCGCTACCGCCGACGCTGCCACTCAGCGCGATATCGTGGATAAGCTGTTCAGCGGGCAGGACGCTAAGGTCTTTATCTCCGGCTTCGATCGGCCGAACATCCGCCTGTCAATCCAACCCAAGGCCAGCGTGAAATCTCAGGTTCTGGCGTTCGTACGTCGGCATAAGGGCGCCGCCGGCATCGTCTATTGCCGCTCCCGCAAGCGGGTGGAGGATGCCGCCGCGACATTGCAGGCCGAGGGCATCCCCGCACTGGCCTATCACGCTGGCATGCCTGGGCATGAGCGGGACGCGAACCAGGATCGCTTCATCGCCGAAGATGGCTTGGTCATGTGTGCCACGATCGCGTTTGGCATGGGCGTCGATAAACCGGACATACGGTTTGTGTGCCACCACGACCTGCCTGGCTCTATCGAGAGCTATTACCAGGAAATCGGTCGTGCCGGCCGCGATGGCGACCCGGCGGAGGCGCTGTTGCTGTTCGGCGCTGACGACATCAAGCTGCGCCGCGATCTGATCGAAAGCTCAGGCAAATCACCCGAGCAGAAGCGCATTGAACACATGCGCCTGAACCAGCTGTTAGCCCTGGTCGAGACCGGCGATTGTCGGCGGCAGGGCCTGCTGGCCTATTTCGGCGAGACGCGGCACGATCCGTGTGGCAATTGCGACCGCTGCATCTCGCCCGTCGCGCGCGTCGATGGCACCGTGGCAGCGCAAAAATTCCTATCTGCCATGGTGCGCACTGGACAGCGGTTTGGGGCCGAGCACCTGATCTCTATCCTGCGCGGCGAGATGTCCGAGCGGATCGGCAAACTCAGCCATGACCGCCTGCCCACCTTTGGCGTCGGCAAGGAGCATACCAAGGCCGAGTGGCGCTCCATCGCCCGCCAAATGATGGCTGCCGACATTCTCCGCAGCGATCTGGAGGGCCATGGCGGCCTGATCCCGGGCGAGCATGCCCGCGCCGTGCTGAAGGGTGAGCGCAAGGTGGAATTGGTGCGCGATCCGAAGGTCGCAACCACCGCCAAGCTGCGCCGCGAAGCCTCGTCCACCAGCGATGGAGCAGTGCTGAGCGATGCCGACCAAGAGGTTTACGAACGCCTGCGCAAGCTGCGCGCCCAGATGGCAGCCAAGCGCGGCGTGCCGCCTTATGTGATCTTCTCGAACCGTACCCTGCGCGAGATGGCAACGGCCCGCCCGGCTGGGCTCGATGCCATGGGCGGGCTCTATGGCGTCGGCGCTCGCAAGTTGGAGGAGTTCGGGCCAGCTTTCTTGAAGGCGTTGGACGGCAATTGACCTCCGCCAATAACGATTCCTATAGACTAAATCCCCCTACCCTCTCTCATCCAGCAGGCGAATTGGCTTTTGCCGGTTCTCGATCTGGGTGAGCGGGGCGGTCTCGCCAGGCGAGACCAACTCCACCCGCACCTCAACGCCTAGCTTCTCGCGCAGCAGGCCGTGGAGCCGGGTTTCCAGCGCCTCCGACCGCGCGTGCACCTCGACCACCACGCAGAGCTCCTCACGGGAGCCATCGCGGGTCCAGCGGCAGATGTATTCGCCTGTGGCCTCCGCCACGCCTTCCAGGTGTGAACCAATTGCGGTTGGGTAGACGTTGATGCCGCGCAGTTTCACCATGTTATCGCTGCGGCCCTGGAAGCCAGCCATGCGCCGGAAGTTGATCCCGCCAGCCGGCGGCAGGATGGTCGTCAGGTCATTGGTGTCGAAGCGGATGATCGGATAGACGCCGTCCTTGAACAGCACGGTGGTGCAGAGATTGCCGGGCTCGCCGTCCGCCACAGGTTGATGCGTGTCTGGGTCCAGCGCCTCGACCAGATGCGCGTCCTCCCAAATGTGCAGGCCGTCATGGCTTGGCCCCTCCGCCGCGATGACGCCGGTGTCGCCGACGCCATACCAGTCAAAGCTCTCCGCCCCGCCCCAGGTGGCCGCCAGTGCCGCCCGGTCTTCCGAGCCCAGATGGCCGGTGATCATGCGGATTTTCAGGTCTTTGGCGGGGTCCAGCCCCTGCTCCCGCGCCACCTCCGCCAGGCGTTTGATGTAGTCGACGAAGCCGACGATGACGGTGGCGCCGAAGCGCTGCATCAGCTGCAATTGCTGCACGCTCGGCATGTCGCGGCCCGTGCCGGCGGGCATGAACAGGGCGCTGGTGAAGTGCGTCACCGCCTCGCGCACATAATGGCCGCCATTGACCATGCCGAAGCCATAGACCGAGTGCACCACGTCCTGAGGCGTCATGCCCTGCAGCAGGTAGGCGCGAGCCAGCAACAGGTTCTGCATCTCCCGGTCTTTTGGCCCGAAGAACAGTGATTGCGGCAGGCCGGTGGTGCCGCTGGTGGTGTGGAAGAAGCTGTGCGGGTGGTTGTGGTCGAGGCCGTGATAGTCGCCCCAGGGCGGGTGCTCCTCGATGCTGGCCATCAGGTCCGACTTAGAGAAGGACGGGATCTTTGGCAGGTCGTCCAGGGTCTGGATGTCCATCGGCTCCAGCCCTGCCTCGCTCCAGCGGCGTTCGTAGAACGGCACGCTCCAGGCCCGCGCGATGACGCGCTGGAAGCGCCGCTCCTGCACGGCGCGGAGTTCGTCCGTCGACCATTGTGCCGGGCCGGTGAGGAATGCGGGGCCGATGGGATAGTCCGTCAGCATCTCGCGCGGGTCAAAGCCGGCCCAGTAGGGCGGCAGGTCTATGTCTTGTGCGCTCATGCGAGCTCTCCGAAGGCCAGGGCGAGCAGTGGGGCGGTGCTCTCTTGGTTTTCCAGGTCATCCATCAAGGCGATGACCTCGGAAATCGCGGCGTCTGACAGCGGCTTGGCCGCGGCCTTTGCGTTGGTGCGGAATTTGGCAAGGTGGGCCTCGCGCGTCATCGGATTGGCCGGGTTGCCATAGATCGCGGTGAGGGTGCGGGCGTGCTCTTGCCCGTTGGCGAGGCGCACGGTGACGGTGATGGGGCTGAGCGCGTTCGGGTCGGGGTTGGCGTCCGCGGTAATGGTCACGCGCTTGGCCAAGTCCAGGCGTTGTGCGTCAGCGATGGCGGCGGGCGCGAAGTCAGCGATGCCCAGGCCCTTGGTCAGCACGGCGCTCGCCACCGCATACTGGCCGCAGAGCCGGGCATAGCCGACGGCCATGTCGTCCTTCACGGGTCGGCCGATCAGGCGATGGGTGAGCGGTGGCACGTCGGCGGAGACGCTGGTTACCTCCGCCGCGGCGAAGCCGTGCTCTGCCTGCAGTTGCAGCACCGCATCCACCAGCCCGTGCGTTGCCCGGCCGGAGGGGAAGGGCTTGTGCGCGACCTCCGTAATGCGCCAGGTCTGGCCGAGGCTCGCGACCACTGGGGCCAGGTCGTAGTCACCCTCGAACAGGTTGAAATAGCCGAAGGGGCCCTCCAGCACGTTTTGCGGTCCGGCGATGCCTGCCGCAGCCATATCGCAGGCCACCATCGCGTTGCGGGCGTTAAAGCCGACCTGCATCGCCAGCAGGGGCGAGCCCTCAGTGTGGGCCTGCATCGTGCCGCCCATCTGGCTGTAGGCGTTGCCGCAGGCGTCCACCAGCGTCCCCGCGTCAAAGCCCATCAGCCGGCCCACGGCCAGGGTCGCGCCAAAGCCGCCGGCGGTGGCGGGGCGGAAGAAGCGCAGGCCAGCCTTGCTGGCGACGCCGATGCCAGCAGCCAGATCGATGGCGGTCGCGATGGCGGCGATCAGCTCCTTACCCGAAGCCTGGCCGCCGGTGCGGTCCAGGTGGGCGAGGGTTGCGCCCAGCATGACGGCCATGGGGTGGACGACGGCTTCCTCATGCACACAGTCGAACTCGGAATTGTGGATCTGGTAGGCGTTGCAGAAGGCCGCGCCAGAGGCCGGCAGCCGGGTTGAGCCCTGGGCCAACACCCGCGCCATGCCGGCTGAGGCCTGACTGCCGCCATTCAGACCGGCCAGCTCTGCCGCGTAGGGGCCGATGCTGCCGACCAGGCCTACGCCCAGGCTATCGAGCAGGAATTTCTTGGTCGCGGCCACCGCTTCCGGCGGCAGAGCCTCGAACGGGGTGTCGGCGACGTGAGCGGCGAAACGGGCGATGCCGTCCATGGGCAAAGGGCTCTCTCTTGCGGATCGGGCGGGGCGAGATGGCGTGGAACCGGAGCCTAGCCGATTACCCGAAGCCTGCGAAGCCGGTTCGCTTTTTCGGCGCCAGGGATTATGGTGAGGGGAGTAAGCACTGGCGTTTCGCGCGCGACCGTTCCTATACTGCGAGAGGCGCAGCGATAACCACAGAGGGCGTGGGCGGTGACGACAATACTCGGCTTTTCGGAAACCGAAATCGGGATAGGCATCGGGTTGGCAGCGTTGGCTGTGACCGCGGTTGGCGTCTACTACACCCGCAAGCAGACCAAACAGACGCCCCCGGTTGGCGAAAAGCACGTTCCGATACCCCAATCGGTCGAGAGCCAGCCCGCACCAACGCCACCACCCAACATCCCCCTCGCCACGCACTTCGTCGACCGGCCCGACCTCATCGCCAAAGTCATGCAGGCCATCGCGCCGCAAAACCCCGCCGCTGGCCCCCGCACCGCTGTCATCTCCTCCCTGCAAGGCATGGGGGGTGTTGGCAAGACGGAGTTGGCGCGGGAGGTGGCTCGGCGGATGAAATCGCAATGCCCCGGCGGCACGGCGGAGGTGAACCTGCGCGGCTGGGACTCCGCCCAGCCCATGGACGAGGAGGAGGCGCTGCGCGAGCTCTGCCCACAGCTCGACCACACGACCGACCCGACCCGACCCTGCCGCTGCCCAGTCTCCGCGCCCACTGGCGGCAGGTGACGAGTGGCAGGCGCTCCCTGGTCATCCTCGATAATCTGAAGGATTCGGGTCTGATCGACCGGCTCCGGCCCAGCGACGGCATCACGCTTGTCACCAGCCGTACCAGCAATCTGGTAAAGGGCGTGCCTGGCATCGACGTCGGCGTGATGCAGCCGGCGGAGGCGGCGGCGCTGGCGCGGCAGAACTGTCCCAAGCTCTCGGAGGACGACGCCCGGGCACTGGCCGAGGCGGTCGGCTATCTGCCGCTGGCGGTGGAGATCGCGGCGCAGCGCCTGAACGACTCGGGTGAGAGTGTCGTGGCGCTGGCCAAACGCCTCGCCGATCCGAACCGGACCGCGCGGGTGCTGCAGGGCGATACGGAACAAGAGAACGTGCTACTCCGCGTGCTGGAGTGGAGCCTGGAGGGCCTCTCTGACGAGCAGAAACAGCGCTGGCAGGCCCTGGCCCTGCCGCCGGGCGATTTCGGCCTCTGGGCTGTGCAGGCGCTGTGGCTGGAAGAGGACCCGGTCGACGACCTCGCTGCCCTGACCCGCCGCAACCTGGTGACAAAGCTGCCCGGCGACGAGCCCCGCTGGCGCCTGCACGACGTCCTGCGCCGCTTCGGCCTGGCCGCGCTGGCTGCGGACGGGGAGCGGGAGCAGGCGCTGTGGCGGCAGTTGGGGCCGGCGGCGGTGGCGCGGCTTAATGAAATTAGCTCGAGGTTCAAACAGGGCGGCGAGGCAGTAGTGCCCTCTTTGTTAGAACTAGATCAAGAGTTACCGCTGCTGCGAATGGTCCAGTCATGGGCGAAAGAGCGTGCCTTGATCGATGATATAGCGAAGAAAGTGATATCTAAATTGCGCACGATATCCCCGATATCTTTAAGGTTGAGCGTTGAGGAATTAGTTTCTTGGCGGGAAAGTGCTCTTAGTGTTGCTGAACAAAAAGGGAACATTACGGCGATTTCTACGGCTGCTGGGAATCTCGGGCTTGCGTACCGAAGGCGTGGCGACCTTAAACTAGCTGAAGATATGCATCAAAGGAGCCTTGCTCTGGCTAAGACGCTTGGAAGTAAAATCAGAATAGCAAAACAAACTGGAAACCTTGGCGAGGTTTATAGAGAATACAATGATTTAGATCGAGCTTTGGAGGCGTATAGCACGGCTTTTCTTTTGGCAGAGGAGTGTAATTCTAGGCGTAGTGTGATGGTTCAGTCTGGGAATATTGCTGAAATTTACCGGTTGCGGGGAAATCTTGAAAGAGCTGAAGAATTTCAACTTAGGGGCATCTCGCTTGCCGAACAAATAGGCGATCTCGCTGAACAATCTCGTCAGTATGGTGGCCTTGCACAGATTCACTTTTTGCGTGGCGATCTCGACCAGGCAGCGGAGATACATGGGAAGAGCCTCTCTATCGCCGAGCAACTTGGCGATAGAGCTGAACAGTCGCGACAAACGTTCAACCTCGGCAATGTCCTAAAAGACAAAGGCGACTGGGCCGGCGCGGCCGAGCACTTCCGCCGCTCCCTCGCCCTCGCCGAGGAACTCGGCATGCCGCTCGCTGAGGGAGCCCGCCAAGCCCTCGCCGAAGCCGAAGCCCACCTCTCCGGCGGCAACGCCTGACCCTCCGCCCCCTCATCCATGCCTTCCCGGAAACGGCGCAGCTGTTATCCGGGATCTCCCTGTGCGTTCGCTCTGCCGTGCGGAGCACTCCCCAGCCAGAGATCCCGGCTCTCCACCTGCTTCGCAGGCTCCGGCCGGGACGGGAGGGAGAGGCAGCGGCCCACCGCGGCTGGAGATCCCGGCAAAGGTCGGGATCAGGCGGGGGCGTTCTGCCCCTTAAAACGCTGGCTTGCTGATGGCCTTGCCGCCCAGATACCAGGCGTCCATGCGGTCCCAGTAGAAGGCGACGCAGTCCTGGATCTCGGCGACGGCGTCGATGGCTTCCGGGTAGCCCCAAACCGCATTCTCTGCCACGCGATCACCGGCGGAGATGCTCCAATATTGGGCTGTGCCCTTGTACGGGCAGAAGGTGTGGTGGTCGCTGTCCTGCATCAACTCCCACCGCACGTCGGCCTTGGGAATGTAGGCAACTGGCGGGTAGGAGCCCTCCTGCAGGATCAATGCCGCGCTGCTCTCAGCAACGGTTTGGCCGCCAAACTCGACCCGGATCGTATCGGGTGCGGGTGCAAGCGTGATCTTCGGTGGCTGCGAGGATTTGGACATGGCGTGGCTCCTTCTCAAAATATTGAGGTGATGGTAGCGCATCACCAGGCAGAGTCATCCCCATCCTGCTGCCAGGCATTGGGGAAATGCTGGGGCGGGCCATCTGGGGTGATTACGATAAGGTCTAGACTGACCAAGGCCTCAGCATATTCCGGGTGATCCGCGAGAAAATACGCGCCGGCAGCCGCAATCCGCGATGCCTGACGGGCTGACAGCGAGAACAGGCCACGGCCCACCGACGCCCGCGCCTTGACCTCAACCAGGGCCAGGACCGGTTCGTTGTAGGCGATAAGGTCGATCTCGCCGGACGGCGTGCGCAGGCGTTCGGCCAGAATGGCAAAGCCTTGGTCGCGCAGAAAGGCGGCGGCCTTGGCTTCGGCATCGCGACCGCGCTGTTCGCGCCGTTGACGTTCTGCGGTCACGGCTCGGGATCCTCTGCCAGTTCTTTCGCCAATTCCCCGGCCAACTCCAGCGCGCGGGCATAGACCAGCCGGCGCTTCTGCCCCGTCGCTTCGGCTACTGCGGAGGCAGCATCGCGGACACTGTCATGGGCCAGTGCGGCGCGCAGCATCGTGTCGATGTCCTCGGCTGAGGTCGCGAGCGCATCGGCAGACGGCGGTGCTACCATGATCACACACTCACCGCGCGGCGGGTCTTCCGTGGCGCTGACCGCCAGCACAGACGCCGGGCCGCGCCGCCATTCCTCGAACTTTTTTGTGAGCTCTCGGGCGAGGCAGGTTGGCCGGTCACCCAGAACGACGGCAATATCAGCCAGCGCGCTCGCCGCCCTGCCAGGGGCCTCGTAAAAGACCAGAGTTCCGGGGACTGCGGCCAATTCCTCCAACGCAGCGCGGCGTGCGGCCTGGCGGTTTGGCAGGAATCCCGCGAAGAAAAACCGGTCTGTCGGTAATGCTGCCGCCACCAACCCCGCCAATATGGCGCTGGCCCCTGGGATCGGCACGACGGCATGGCCGGCCTCCAGCACCGCCTCGACAAGGCGATAGCCGGGGTCGGAGATCAGGGGCGTTCCAGCGTCGCTGACCAGCGCCACCACCTCTCCCGCCGCCAGCCGGCGCAAGATCCCCGGCAAAGCCTGCCGGGCATTGTGCTCATGATAGGGCAACAGCGTGCGGCAGAGGCCGTAGCGCTGCACCAGGCGCACGGTCGTGCGTGTGTCCTCACAGGCTATGGCGTCGGCATCACGCAACACCCGCAACGCGCGCAGGGTCACATCTTCCAGATTGCCGATGGGCGTGGCGACGATATAGAGGCCGGGATCGATCGGCGCGGGCGGCAGCAAGGCGGTGAGTGTGTCCATAGGTTCTGCTTATAAGCGAGTCGCGCAAATGAGTCGCCGGCAAGTGCACCTGCGGACGTTCGGTCGCCTCGTCTTTCTGCGCGGCCAGGCTTATCTGTACCGGGCATCACCTGTGGAGGCTGCATCGCCATGCCCATCGTCCGCCGCCGTGCATCGAAGTCATCCGCCATCGCGCGTGGCCTGAAGCGCCGCTGCCCTGCTTGTGGCAATGGCCGCGCGTTTTCCGGCTATCTGCGACAGGTCGAGGATTGCAGCCAATGCGGCGAGCATCTGGGCCATATCCGCGCTGATGATTTCCCGCCCTATCTGACCATTCTGCTGGTTGGCCATCTGGTCGTGCCAACCCTGTTGATGGTCGAGCAGACCTATCAATGGCCAGTTGGCCTGCACATGGTGGTTTGGCCGGCGATGACCCTGGCGCTGGCTCTAATCTGTTTGCCCGTGCTCAAAGGCGGTGTGCTGGGCCTGATGTGGTCTATGAGCTTAACCGGCCGTGAGGTTCAGGGGCGAGGCTGAATTGGTGGACAAGCCCTTCTGGCGAACCAAACAGCTTTGGCAGATGACGTCTGCGGAATGGGAATCGCTCTGCGACGGCTGTGGCAAGTGTTGCCTGCTGAAGATCGAATACGAAGACACCAGCGAGATCGACCCGACGTCGGTTGCTTGCAAGCTGCTGGATTCCGATACCTGCCAGTGCAGCAATTATGGCAATCGGTTTGAGCATGTGCCCGATTGCATTGATCTGGCCCAGGCGGACCTGAACGCTTTGCCCTGGCTGCCCCAGACCTGCGCCTATCGGCTGGTGGGGGAGGGCAAGTCGTTGCAATGGTGGCATCCGCTGGTTTCGGGAGACACAGAGACCGTGCACAGCGCCGGCATCTCTGTGCGGCACAAAACAATCTCCGAAGACGATCTGGCGGACGAAGCGGACCTGATCCGCTATGTCGTCGACTGGCAATTGTAGCCGCGAGCGCCGCCGCCGATGTCATCATCAATTCCATCATCATCCCTGCCAGAGCCGACCATCCGCATCGACCGCAGAGCCAAGCGAATCTCACTACGCCTGTCAGCCCAGGGTGAGCCAGTGCTGACCCTGCCGCATCCCCGCCTCAAAGCCGAGGCGCTGAAATTTTTCGCACAGAAGCAAGGTTGGCTAGAGGCGCAACAAAGCCGGCAGCCGCAGCCTGTGCCATTCCAGGTGGGCTCCATCGTGCCCGTAGCCGGCGTGCCCCACACCATTGCCTTGTCCGTGCGGGCAACGGATCCGGTGCGAGCGCGTGACGGTGTCCTGCTGGTCGGTGGGCGGCCTGAAAGCCTGCCGGCCCTAGTCGAAGGTTGGCTGAGAGTGCAGGCCCGCCTGAGCCTGACCGACGCTGTCCAGCGCCACAGCACCGCTCTGGGCCTGCCAACGCCGCCGCTATCATTGCGTGATCCGCGGACGCGTTGGGGCAGTTGCTCCAGCCGCGGACGCCTGTCGTTCTCCTGGCGGCTGGCGATGGCCCCCGCAGAGGTGCTGGATTATCTGGCCGCCCATGAGGTGGCCCACCTGCGCGAGTTGAACCACAGTTCTCGGTTCTGGGCGCTGGTCGTGGAATTAATGCCGGGCTATGAGGCGCAGGAGCTCTGGCTAAAACGCCATGGCCGGGATTTGCATCGCTACGGCTAGAGCCCCTACGCAGCAGTCGGTTGGGCTGCTATAGCGGGCAAGCAATGCCCTCTTGCTAGAGAATTCAGCCATGACCACCGCCACCTATATCAATCCCCGCACGGGAGCCATTTGGCCACTCTCCACGCCGCTCTGGCGTGCGCCGGATGATCAGGGCGTGGTGGAACTGACGGATGGTCCAGGGCTTTCTCCAGCGGATATCGACCAAAACGAAGGGTCGCTTTGGCGCTACGCCGCGGCAATCCGAACGCCCAAGCACCTGAGCCTCGGCGAGGGTTGGACGCCCCTGGTTGCGGGGGAATGGCAGGGGCAGCCGGTGCTGTTCAAGTGTGAGCATTTGCAGCCGTCTGGCTCCTATAAGGACCGCGGCATCGCCATGCTGGTCAACGCCATGATCGAGGCCGGTGTGACGGAAATTTTGGAAGATTCCAGCGGCAATGCTGGTGCCTCTATGGCTACCTACTGCCGCGCCGCCGGCATCGATTGCGCCATCTACGTTCCCGCCTCCGCGCCCGCGGGCAAGCTGATGCAGATGCAGGCGTTCGGGGCTAATGTAACCCGCATTCCAGGCACGCGGCAGGACACCACCGACGCGGCTTTGGCCGCATCCGCCAGCCGGTTCTATGCCTCCCACGCCTGGCAGCCGTTCTTTGTCGAGGGCACCAAGACCCTGGCCTTTGAAATTTGGGAGCAGATGGGTTTTGCGCTGCCGGATCATATCGTGATGCCCGCCGGTCAGGGCGGCAACGTGCTGGGGCTTACAACGGGTTTTGCCGAATTGCTGGCTGCCGGCCAGATCACGCAGATGCCTAAGCTGCATGCGATTCAGGCGGAAGGTTGCTCGCCCCTGGCGGCCCTGTTCGAGGGCCGTGATGTGCCGCCGGTCAACCCCACCATCGCTGACGGCATCGCGACGCCACAACCGGTGCGCGCCGCCACGATCCTGGAGGCCGTGCACGGCTCTGGCGGTCAGGCGCTAGCGGTGTCGGAAGCCGAGATCCGCGCCGCGTTGCGCGATCTGCTGGCTGCCGGCTGGTATGTAGAGCCCACCACGGCGGCGGCGGCGGCGGGGCTCAGTCGGCTGCTCGCTGCTGGCCATGTAAAAGCCGGCGAAACCGCCGTGCTGGTGCTGACTGGCCACGGCCTGAAAGCCGGGCAAGCCATCGCCGACGCGCTGGGGTGATGCGGAGATGATATATCCTGACATTCCATCTCCCCCCTCCCCGGACTTGATCCGGGGTCCATGCCTGAGAGCCAATCGCAAAACTCGAACTTTATGAGAAGCTCTCAGGCATGGGTCCCAAATCAAGTTTGGGACGGGGTGGAGCAGGGAGAAATCCAAACTCTGCAGTATGGCCAATAGACCGGGCGATCCTCTAGACTCCCGCCCAAAGCACAATCGTTAGAGACACTTCGACAACGACAAGGACCAAATCACAATGCGTATCGCGTATTTCGGCATTGGCCAGATGGGGGCCGGCATGGCGCTCTGCCTGCAGCGCGCCGGCTTCGATGTTATTGGCTATGACGTCAGTGCCACCAGTCGCGATGCGGCGGCAGCGCAGGGGCTGACTGTGACGGCTAGCATGGCCGAGGCGGTGAGCGGTGCAGACTTTCTGCTCTCCAGCTTGCCTAACTCCGCCATCGTTCGTGATGCCTGGCTGGGCGCAGACGGTATCCTGGCCTGCGACCCACAGAATGCGGTCTGCATTGACTTCAGCACCATCGATTCCGAGACCATGGTCCAGGTCGCCACCGCCTGCCGCGAACGCGGACTGGGCGTCGTCGATGCGCCGGTCAGCGGCGGTCCCCAGGAGTCGGCTGACGGCACGCTGGTTCTGCTACTGGGCGGCGCGGAGGCAGACATTGCCCGCGCCAAGCCGGTGTTCGACACGCTAGGCTCTGTGCAATTGCCCACCGGCGACGTCGGCACCGCCAAAACGGTCAAGCTCGTCAACAACGTCATGTCCATGGGCAACGTGCTGGTCGCCGCTGAAGCCTTTGCCATGGGCGAGGCTGCCGGGGTTGATTCCCAGGTTCTGTTCGACACGCTCTCGCAGAGCGGCGGTCGCTCACACCACTTGCTCAAGCGCTTCCCGAACGCGCTAAAGTCCAACTGGGACCCTGGCTTCAAGATGGAGTTGGGCGAGAAAGACGTGGCCCTGGCGGTCGATTTCGCCCGGAGTATCCAACAGCCCACACCCATCGCCTCGCTGGTGCGCGAAATGATGACCATGGCCCTTGCCGGCGGCTACGAGGGCCACGACGTGGTGGCTGTGCTGGACATGTACCGCAAAATGAACCGGCGCGAGGGGCGGAACTAAGGGATTTCGCCAAATCTAAACTGAATTTATTAAACTGCCACAAACTTGGGATTGCGATCTATATTTTCCTGCAAGCGGCAGAAGTGCACTGACAGCTTAAAGACATAAAGGTAAAATCCTGCCAGACTAAGCGTAAAGAGCTTATCCGATACCTCCCTTAGCGCCTCAACGGGCATTGAGTGCAGGTCGTCCAGGAGGGCGACATACTCAGTGCTAAGTGGATCATCTGCAGGAAGGTAAAACATGCTCGTAATCGACTGAGACCTAATTGCTTGCAAGCGCGATTTTATTTGTTCTTGTTTAAGGCCACTGTCGAGAAATCGCTCTTCTAATTTAGCGAGCCTAATAATCGGAGCGAAAGTGATTTTGGGCGGCAGCACCCGCTCATTCTCAGGGGATAGGTCGCAAGAGTTTGACAGGATTATTCCGCGAACTCTATTCCGATCACCTGTCGCAAATGAAAACACCTGAAAGCCGCGCCAACCATCACCTTGCAACATTTCACCTTTATGAGCGTCAAGTTCTGACGGCGTGAAGTATCCTTGGACCGCCCCCTCGCTCAACGACTTCAGTTCAGCCAGAAGTACTTTCTTTGCAGGATCAGCTGTAAGATAATAAGGTATCTGTTGTTGAAGCGCTTCAGCGTCAAAGTTCATTGTCGCAATCAAGCCTCGTAGAGGCTCTCAAGATCACGGAATATAGCGGCTTCAAATTCTGGATCTAGCCGTTCTTGACGTTGCGCGAACGAACTATAGATCGCAGCAATTTGCTGTGCAAAAAACTCTGCATCAAATTCCTGGGCAGCCGTGGTCAGACTGAAGTCGCTATGCGTGCCTTGGACTTGTTCAATTTCATACGGCGCGGTCCGCTGCGGGTATTGGAACGCGCCGGAGAGCATGGCCGCTCCCATCACAGCTGCAACGGCGGTTGTTGAGGCTGACCGTTCAGTAATAAATTCAGTCATATTTGGGACCCATCTCATTGATAGTTAGTTCGGTCAAACAGCTAAAGAATTTAATCTTGTTAGCTTGTCGAAGGCTTTCAACTGCTGGTTCAAGGTGCTCAGCAAACGCGCCTATGTCTGGGAATTGAACGGTACGGATCGAATCAATATCCACGATAGCCCCAAAAATTGGCTCGCCGTCTGCAAGCTTTCCTTTTGCGCCCGTCACTATTGACATGATGTGGAGTATATCGTCTTCATTTTTATGGACCTTTACAGATAGGTGATTATCGTGAACTTTCACATCACCAACCCTAATCGCCATATTAATCTTGGCAATTTGGTCAGAAATCGTCGAAGCTTGGATCAAGTTAACATACTTCAAAGAGTATCGTTCTACAGGTCCTGCGATTCCTACACGCGCAACCGTATCTACTACAGCTAGAATCGCCGCTTTGAAGGTCGGCCATTTCGGGTATGGGAGCCTACAACCGATGACTAAATTACGGTCCCCAAATGAGATCGTGTATTCAGGAAGGTCCAGTCGAATTACAGGAGAGTAGGCCAAATTCGGGTCGCCTGCCCTAATTGGCTGCGGAATTTCAGCAGCCGGGAGGCGCTGAAGCTTGGGCCTCGGATCATACTGACCGAAAAAGACTCCGGGAAGCAGATCGGCCATGTGGGGGTCCCCGCCCAGGCGCATCTCGAAAACTGCGTCAACAAGCGGTTCGCGCTCAAGAAGCTTGGGCAACCTAATTGCTGACACGATCCCTCCAGTTCATATTTCCAGTTTGAAGCTTAACCGTAACCGATGCCAGAATCTGGAGCAAGCGCCCAAACGACTCATGCCTCCCGCGACAAGATGTGAGCGCCTCCCGATCAAGCGTTCTTGATCGTCAGCCCTGCATCCACCGGCAAGGCTACCCCGTTGATGTAGCTGGCCGCCGGCAGCACCAAACTCAATGTGCCGTGGGCCACTTCCTCTGGCTCTGCGTAGCGCTGGATAGGAATGCGGCGCTTGGCAAATTTGGCTTTGGCGTCATCCGCATATTTGGCCGTCATGCCGGTATTTATGGCGCCGGGGCAGATGCAGTTGACCGTGATGCCCTCTTTGCCCAACTCCACTGCCAGTGAGCGGGTCAGGCCGACCACGGCGTGCTTGGTGGCCGTGTACGAGCTGACGGTGGGCGTAGCCCCCAACCCCTCGGTTGAAGCGATGTTGACGATCCGGCCGCCGCTTTCGGTCTTGCGCAGATACGGCAAGGCCGCGCGGATGGTGTAGGTATGGGCGGTGATATTGACCGCCACAGCCTTCTCCCATTGCGCCTCATAGTTGTCCGCATCGATGTTCGCTGGGGTAGAGACGCCGGCATTGTTCACCAGGATGTCGAGCCCGCCGAACTGGCTCGCCACAGCATTTACCACCTGTTGCACCGCGGCCTTGTTGGCCACGTCCAAAGTCCAGGCTTGTGCCGAACCGCCAGCCTCGCGGATGGCCGCGGCGGTGGCTTCTGCCGTATCGCCATTGACATCGCAGCAGGCAACATGTGCGCCCTCGTCCGCGAACAGGTAGGACGTCGCCCGGCCCATGCCGGAGCCGGCGCCCGTGACCAAAGCCACTTTGCCGGCGATGGAACGCGAGAGTTTTGATAATCTGGCCATGTATTCATCATCCCTTTAAGCGATTGCTGCGCCGTCGACAGGCAGCGCCACGCCACTGACATATTCGGCCTCATCGGAGACCAGGAACAGCGCGGCATTGGCCACATCTGTTGGCGTCGCCGCCCGGCCCATGGGCAGTGTGGATGCCATGTTGGCCAGGATCGCTTCCCGGTCCTGACCTTGGGTGGATTGTTGGTCTGGACGGGCGACGAACACCCGGCCCATTGGCGTATCAGTGATGCCAGGGTAGACGGCGTTCACGCGGATTTTGTCCTTGGCATATCGGCCCGCCAACGAGCGCACCATGCCAACCACGCCAAACTTGGCAGCGGCATAGACCGGGCTGAATGGAGAGCCCTTCAGGCCGCTGATTGAGGCCGTATAGAGCAGCGCCCCGCCGCCCCGTACCCGCAACTCTGGCAAGGCAGCCTCAGTGGTGACCAACACGCTGCGGACGTTCAGATCCATGGCTAGGTCGTAATCGGCCATATCGATGCCCTCGACCGCTGCCGGGCCTGGATGGCCCACATGGTTCCAGACAAAGTCGAGACCGCCGAACGCATCTGCTATCTCCTTGACGATACGGCGGGCGTTGGCGTCATCGCGCAGGTCGCAGGCGATACCAATGGCTTTTCCACCCGCAGCCTCAATCTCGGCGACGACGTCATTGACCGCGGCCTGGTCCAGATCGACGACGCCAACACAGGCGCCCTCTTTGGCAAAGCGAATAGCGCCAGCCCGGCCCATGCCGGAGCCGGCGGCGGTAACAAGTCCAATTTTGTTGGCGAGGCGCATAATGGAATTCCTCCTAATCTGTCATAGCTTGAGAAGGCAGCATAGGCAGACTCCGCCCGGCCCGCCAAGGGCGATCCTAATAGGCAAGGGCACCGATCCCGTACCGCATTAGCGCCATGTTAATCATAAGGTTTGTAGCCTGTGGACCTCTTTGGCCTGAAAGGAATCGACGATGGCCCGGCACCGCAAATTAGACGCGAACACCGCACTCACCCGTGAGGCCCTCGAAACTCTGCTGGATTTGGTAGAGATTAGGCTCGGGTGTGTAGAGGTCTACGACCGAGAAGATGCGCGGGAGCTGAAGCAGCTCGTGAAGACCCGAGATCAGCTGAACGGCATGCTGGGCATCGGCACCCAAAAGCCGCCCGCGCCTGCCCTCACCCAGCGCGAACGCATTCCGGCCTAGCACATTAGAGGTTGCGTCAGAGGTTGCTTCGCGGGCGAGAGCAGTCCCCGGCGCAACCCCCAGCAGCGTTTGACGTCACGCCTTCGCAGCGGCGACGGCCTCGATCTCCACCCACAGGGACGGGACCACAAACGCGCTGACAACGACGGTCGTGGAGGTCGGTCGCGCATCGCCCAAATACTTGGCACGCACCTTGCCGACGTCACGCAGGTCTTCTGCCCGCACGACAAAGGTTGTGATCTTAACCAGGTCGGCAATGCTCATGCCCGCATCAGTAAGGCAGCCTTGGATATTCTGCCACGTTGCCTCCGCCTGCGCCTCTACCCCTTCCGGGATCGTCCCGTCGGGCAGCATGCCCACCTGACCAGAAATATAGAGCAACCGAGAGCCGCCCGGCACCTCCGAGGCATGGCAGAACGGACCAAGCGGCGCGGCCATCGTGCTGGGGTTGTGTTGGGTATTCATTGAAGCACTCCATAATTTAAAGCAGTTGGCAGCTGTAGAGCCAAGCGTATCGTGAATGCACACTCCCGCCTAGGGCAACCTGTTCTAGCCCTTCACGCGAACCCTGGTTACGCTGTGCCGCTTGAAATAGCCGGTGTTCCCAAGTTGAGGCTGTCCCCATGGAATGGAAAAATTGGCCGCGTATCCCGGGGCCGTCCCAGCTGGATATGATCCAGGCTGGCGACCATGGCCCGCCGGTCGTGCTGATCCATGGTGTCGGCCTTCGCGCTGATACGTGGGGAGCGCAAATAGAGACCCTAGCACAAGACTACCGCGTCTATGCCTTCGACACGCCAGGGCGCGGCGGCAGTGCACCAGTCGGCGAAAACCCTACATTGGCGGATTATACAGACCGGTTCGCAGAGGCTATCGCCACGCTGGACGAGCCGGCTCTGGTGGCCGGTCATTCGATGGGCGCGCTAATCGTGCTGGATTTGGGCATTCGCTATCCGGCTTTGGTCAGCGGCGTAGCCGCGCTCAATGGTGTCTTCCGCCGGTCGGATGCAGCTAAGAAAGGCGCACAAGGTCGGGCAGCAGACCTTACAGCCGGCAAAAGCGCGGACCTGGGGGCGACCCTGCCACGGTGGTTCGGCGATACCCCAACTGGCGCCTACAAATCCGCGATGGAGGCTTGCCGCGAGTGGCTGCTGGGGGCAGAGCATACCGGCTATGCCAAGGCCTATACCGTGTTTGCACACGCCGATGGCCCACCAACCGACGACTTAGCCGCCATGCAATGCCCCGCCTTGATCCTGACTGGCGAGCACGAAACCGGCTCTACGCCCGCCATGTCACGAGAGATGGCACGGATCGCGCCAAATGCTGAATGCTATATTATGGCCGATGCGAACCACATGCTGCCTATGACCCATCCAGACGAAACCAACCGCGTGCTGCTGGACTTTTTTGCAAGGTGTACCGGATGAACCAGCCAGCAAATCTGATTGTATTTCTGACGGACAACCACGCAGCAGCGCTGATGGGCGCGGCGGGGCATCCGATCATTAAGACGCCGAACATGGACCGGATTTCCGCCACTGGCGTGCGGTTCACCAACGCCTATTGTGTCAGCCCGCTGTGCTGCCCATCTCGGGCGGCGATTGCCACAGGCCGCTACCCGCATGAGACTGGGTTTTGGGATAATTCGCTAGCCTATGATGGCTCGGTTCCGACCTGGCAGCAGCGTGTTCGCGACCAAGGTCATACGGCGGCGGCGGTTGGGAAATTGCACTACCGCTCTGGCGATGTGGACAACGGTTTCTCCGAAGAAATCGTGCCGCTGCATATTGTTGACGGCAAAGGCGCGGTGATCGCATTGCTGCGGGCCACACCAGAGGGCATGCCGCAGCGCAAGGGCCACAAGGAGATCTACGAGAACTCCGGCATTGGCCAGGCGGACTATCAGCTCTACGACCAACAAATCACGGACAAAGCGGTAGAATGGCTGGAAGCCCATGCGGGCGACACCGGCAAACCCTGGGTCCTGTTGGTATCCTACGCCAGCCCACATCCACCGTTTCAAGTGCCGGAGCGGTTTTGGAACCTGTATCCGCTGGACCAAGTGCCGATGCCGGTGCAATGGCGCAAAGCCGACCAGCCGCAGCACCCGGCGACGCAATATCTGTCCTGGATGAACAGCTTTGACGAAGACTTCAGCGAGGATTTCATCCGCCGGGTCATCGCCGGCTATTGCGGCCTGATCTCCGTCGTTGATGAACACGTCGGCACCGTCATGGCAGCAGCACAGCGGCTTGGGCTGATGGATACCACGCGCGTGATCTACACCAGCGACCATGGTGAAGCGGCAGGGCATCACGGAATCATGGGCAAGGCCAACCATTATGAGCACGCGCTCAACGTGCCGCTGCTGGTTAGCGGCCCAGGGGTTCCCGTGGGCAAAACGGTGGATGAGATCGCCAGCCACATCGACCTGTTCCCGACCATCGCTGAAGCCCTGGGCGCGAAGCTCTCCAGCGAGGACGAAAGCCTGCCCGGTCGTTCGCTCTGGCCAGCGATCATGGGCGAGCGTCAGGACGGGCATCATGCCTTTGCCGAATTTCACGCCATGGGCGCACTGAACGCCGGATTTTCGCTGCGGGAAGGCAATCACAAGCTGATCTATCACGTGGGCATGCCACGGCAATTGTTTGACGTCACGGCCGATCCTCTGGAGGAGCATGACCTGCTACTGTCAGCCCCAGATCATCCGCTCGCCGACGCACTAGAGGCAAAATTGCGGACCATCGTTGATCCAGAAGCCGTGGATGCCAAGGCCAAGTCCGACCAACTCGCCCATGCCGAAGCCTTGGGCGGGCTGGAGGCCGTGCGCAATGCCGGGGTGTTCTCGGTCTCGCCAATTCCTGGGAAAGCAGCGCAGATCGAGAAAGCGTAAACTCGCACTTGAGGCGATGCGACCACCCACCGCCAATTGCGGAGAGCTGCCTGAATGGGTAAGGTTTCAGCGTCCCAACGATACCACAGGAGAGCGCGGTGAGCGCATCGGTTCCGATTGTCCGTACCGTCGCTGATTTGCGCGCGCAGGTCGGCGAATGGCATGCCGCGGGCCAGACCGTAGGCCTGATCCCCACGATGGGGGCACTGCACGCCGGCCATCTCAGCCTGGTTGCCGCAGCGTTATCGCACTATGACCGGGCCATCGCGACGCTGTTCGTCAACCCGAAGCAATTCAACGACCCGGCTGACTACGCCAACTACCCACGCACCGAAGAAAGCGACGCGGCCAAGCTGGCCGAAGCCGACGCGCATCTGCTGTACTGCCCCTATCCAGCGGAAATGTATCCGGACGGTTTTTCGACCAATGTCACCGTTTCCGGCGTCAGTGCTGGACTGTGTGGTGGGGCTAGGGCCGGGCATTTCGATGGGGTTGCCACGGTTTGCTCCAAGCTGTTCCTGCAATCCGGTGCCGACGGCGCGTTCTTTGGCGAGAAAGATTATCAGCAGCTCAAAGTCGTCCAGCGGTTCGCGGCTGATCTGGACATCCCCATCACCATCCACCCTTGCGCGACCGTCCGCGATCCGGATGGTCTGGCGCTGTCGTCACGCAACCAACATCTGTCGCCAGAGCAGCGGGCGATCGCTCCGGCGTTGTACCGCGCTATGACAGCAGCAGCGGCGGATATTGCCGGTGGCCGCGACCGAGACCAAGCGCTGGAGGCCGCGAAGACTGCCATTCTCGCCGCCGGCTATAACCGCATCGACTATCTGGAAGCCCGCCGGGAGACCGATCTAAACATAGAGTTTTCTTCGGGCGAACCGGCACGCATCTTCGCCGCCGCCTTTCTGGGCGAAACCCGGCTGATCGACAACACGCCCATCGGCTGAGCCGGCAGGCTTACCCAGGAGCCCGCGCCATGCCAGCAGCAAGCAACACGCCGCCATTGCGCGACACAGCGATCGTCTGCGGCGCTGGCATGAGTGGCCTGCTGGCCGCGGCGGTTCTGGCCGAACACTTCCGACGGGTGCTGATCGTCGAACGCGACCGCCTGCCCAAAACGCCAGCACTTCGCAACGGCGTCTCTCAGGGCGCACACGTCCATACGCTAAACGGTTTCGCGGGCGAAGGTATTGAAGCGCTGCTGCCGGGCTTTACCGACGAATTGCTGGCTGCGGGCGCAGTTCAGATCCGCCGCAACAAGGACGTCTGGTTCCACGATCCCTTTGGCCCAACGCCGATACGCGACCTGGAAATTGACTCACCGTCTATGTCCCGACCATTGCTGGAGCATGTCACCCGCGCCCGAGTTGCGGCGCTGCCAGGGGTGGAGTTTCTCGACCAATGCCGCGTTCGCAGCGTGACCCTCGACGAGAGCCAAAAGGTCAAAAGCCTCCTAGTCGCCACCGCTGACGGTACACAGCGGTCTTTGCAGGCAGAGCTGGTGATCGACTGCACCGGACGCGCCACCCGCCTGCCCGGATGGTTGAAAGACTGGGGCTTTGGCGCGGTCGAGCGGCAGCAACTGCAAATCGCGATGACCTATACCTCAGCCCTGTTCCGCCCACCGGCCGGTTGGGATTGGACCCCCGCGGCCTGTCTGATCGGGCCGCAACCCAGTATTCCCCGAGGCGGGTACGTGACGCCCATTGAGGGTGGTTTGTGGATTGTCACACTGTATGGCCGCGGTCAGGACATCGCTCCGGCAAACCTGCAGGGCTTTGTCGAGTGGTCCAGGGGCCTGCCACATCCAGTTATCCATGAACGGCTCGCGCAGACCAAACTCGCAAGCGATTTTCACACCTACGGCCTGCCAACCGGACGTTGGTTCCGGTATGACCTGATGGACCATTTTCCGGGGGGAATTCTGCCGCTGGGCGAGGCCATTTGTGCCTACAACCCAATGTATGGGCAGGGAATAGGGCTCGCCTGCGCTCAAGCTTTGGCGCTGCAGGATGGCCTGCGCGCGCGTAGTGGCCAGGATTTAAACGACCTCGCCAGCGACTATTTCGCCGGATGTACCGCGCGCAATCAGCTGGGCTGGTCCATCATGGAAACCGCCGACTTGATGTTTGCGACGACTGAGGGCGAACGCCCTGCCGATATCGAGGCCCGCTGGCAATTCGCCCGGACCTTGCACGACCTGCTGCCGGACAACCCAGAACTGCACCGGCAATCGCTGCGGGTTACCCACCTACTCGACCCGCCATCGACGCTGGAGCGGTTTAAGGTGATGGGTTAAGCCTCGCTGGCGCCAAAGCCTCCGCAGTCACGCCGCAGTCCACCAGATCTACTGGCAGATCAGCCTGAATCGCCGCCGCCGCCGCAGCACGGCCCATAGCCTCCGATGTCATAATGCCAAAGCCGCCCTGGCCAGCCAGCCAGACAAAGCCTGCCTCCACCGGGTCTGGGCCTGCCACCGGCATCTTGTCCGGCAGGAACGAGCGCAGACCGGCCCAGCGGTGGGTGATGCGGCGGACCTCTAATGTGGTCGCCTGCTGCACCCGGTCGGCGGCGATGGCAACGTCGATTTCCTCTGCCTGCGCATCGACCGGCGGGGTATCGGTCTCGTCTGCCGGCGAAGCCAGCACGCGGCCAGCCTCCGGCTTGAAGTAGAATTCCTCCGTCGCGTCGATCACCATCGGCCAACCCGCCAGGCCATCGGCCAGATGCGCAGGCGCGTCGAACGTAATGCAGGTGCGCCGCTTCGGTTGCAGGCCTAGCGGTTGCAGCCCGGCCAGCTTGCCAACCTCATCAGCCCACGCACCAGCGCCGTTCACTACGATACCGACGGCATAGTCACCTGCTGCCGTTTGCACCTGCCAACCATCGCCTCGCCGGGCCAGTCCAGTCACACGGGCGTTACAGACCAGTTGCCCGCCAGCTTTGGCAAAGCCCCGCAGAAAGCCCTGATGCAAGGCATTCACGTCGATATCTTGCGCTGCCGGCACCAGATAGGCACCGACCAGAGGCTCTGGCCGAAGCGCAGGGCTCATCCGGCAGGCGTCGGCAATCGATATAGGCTCGGCGATGCCCGCCGCCAATTGCTCTGCTGAGAATTGCCCTGCTAGCGCCGCCTTTTGATCCTCCCGACCTACGATTAACAGGCCGCGCGGCGTCAACAATGGCGCCTGGGCAAAGCCATCTGGTGGGTTGGCTAACAGTGCGCCGCTGGCCTTCGCAAGCCCACGAATAAGTGGGTTCTTGTAGCGCTCGGAGAACAGCGCCGCCGACCGTCCGGTCGTGTGGTAGGCCGGGTGGCTCTCCGCCTCCAGCAGCACGACGGAGCCATGCTCCGCCAGGCGATAGGCCGCTGAAGCACCTGCAATGCCGGCGCCGATCACGGCGAAATCAAAGGTCTCTGACATAGGTTTGTTACTCCGCCGGTCTCGGCACGTTGGCTCTGCGCGTCCCACTTTGGATTGCCAACGCCTGCTGCTTGGCCAACCGCCGACGCTCCAGCGGCCCGACGACCACGGCCATCAACGGTGGCACCACCAACAGCGTTAGCACCGCAGACAAGCTAAGCCCGCCCAGCACCACACTGCCCAAGCCGCGATATAATTCCGACCCCGCTCCCGGAAAGATCACCAGCGGCGCCATGCCAAAAATGCTGGTCAAGGTCGACATGAAGATCGGTCGGATACGGTTGCTGGTTGCCTCCAGAATGCCATCACGGGGCGACATTACCTCATGCCGCACATGAAACAGCGACTGGTGCACCAACAGGATCGCGTTGTTCACGACTATGCCGATCAGGATGATAAAGCCCAGTAGCGTCAGCATATCCAGGTTTTGCAGGGTGTAGATGTTCAGGATTGCCAACCCCGCCACCGCGCCTGCCGCTGCGACCGGCACCGACAGCAGGATAATCAGCGGATAGACAAAGCTCTCGAACAGCACCGCCATCACCAGGAACACGATGACAATTGCCAGGATCAGATCGACCGACATGTGATCCCACGTCTTGGCCAATTCACTGGCCGAGCCGCGCAATTGGAACTTGACGCCGGGCGGCAGGCCAGCCGCCTCCAAAGGTGCGATCACCTGGCTGCGGATAATGTCCATAGCCTGTTCCAATGGCAGGTCGGCACTGGGACTGATTTGCAGGGTGATAGTGCGCAGCCGCTCCTCGTGGCGAATTTGCGTCGGGCCGGACGTGATCTCGATCGTCGCCAACTCGTTCGCCGGCAAGATCATGCCCTCGCCCGTCACCACCGGCAGGAAGTTGATGCCTTGGGTGCGCAAAATATCCTCCGAGGGGCCACGCAGCACCAAATCCATGCGCTTGCCGCCGACTGTCACCTCAGCCACACGCAGGCCGTCGTTGAAGACATCGATGGTCTGACCAAGTTCCACTGCGCTCACCCCCGCATCAGAAAGACGCGCCCGGTTCGGCGTAATCCGCACCTCTGGCGCCCCCAGGGTCAGGTCTGGCAATGGCCGCATCTGATGCCCGCCCGACCGTGGCAACGCCTTGCCAACATGCCCCGCCGCGGCCTGCGCGACGCCAACGATCTCCTCCAGGTTCGGCCCGGAGATATCCAGGTTGATGGCGCGTGAGCCGCCGATTCCACGCCCAAACAGCGAGGCATTGCGGAAAAAGCCGATCGTCCCCGGCTCCTCGAACACCGGTGCTCGCAACGCTGGAATCAGGTCCGTCACCCGCGCTGGATCCGCCGATCGCGCAATCACCAGTGTGCGAGTTGGTAGGGCTACAAAGTAGAAATCTTGGATCTTTGGCATCCCGTCAGCACTATCCTCTGGTCCAGTCTCACTCACCCAGCGAGGCTTGGTGCGGGCTTCGACCCGGCTGGCGATGGCCGTCATGGTTTCCAGGTTGTAGCCAGGCGGCGGGATCATAAAGCCAATGATGAGGTTGCGGTTGCCGTCCGGCAGATAATCCAGCTTGGGCAACAACACCAGCGTCGCCGCGACGGCCGTCACAACGATGATGGCGACCGAGCCGACTGCGATAGCCCGGTTGCGCAGCACCAGCCGCACATAGCCAATCACAGCCCGGCTAAACCAGTTGGCGAAGTCGTCGATCACCGGGATATGCATAGGCTTTTCTGCCACCGGCCGGGTCAGCAAGCTTTGCGCCATCGCCGGGATCATGGTGATGGCCACCACCAGCGACAGGCAGACCGAGACCGAGATCGCAACCGCGATATCCCGGAACAGCTGGCCGACCTCCAGATCCATCACCAACAACGGAATGAACACCATCACGGTGGTTAGCGCTGACACCAGGATCGCGCCCCACACCTGGTTTGCGCCCTCATAAGCCGCGTCGCGCGGGGAGTGACCAGACTCCCGCAGGCGGTAGATATTCTCCAACACGACAATCGCAGCATCGACCACCATGCCTACCGCAAACGCGATACCCGCCAGAGAGATTACGTTGATTGACCGACCCAACGCCGCCATCGCCACGAATGATCCGATAACTGAGACCGGAATCGCGATAGAGATAATCAACGTCGGCCGCCAGGAGCGCAGAAACAGCAACAATAGGCCTGCCGCCAGAAAACCACCGACCATGATATTCTGCTGCACCAGATCAATGGCCGAGTCGATATAGACCGTCTCGTCATAGGTCTGAATGATCCGCAATTTCATCCGCGGCAGGAAATCTCGGTTGAGTTCGGCGACGGCCTCGCGGATACCGTCCATCGTCTCGATAACGTTTGCGCCCGTCTCGCGATAGATCGGTATGGCGATAGCGGACTCACCCAGACGGCGGATCGTGGCCCGCGGCGTGGCGTAACCAAAGCCAATTTCAGCCACGTCCGCCATCGTCACCCGCGCGATCCGGCCGCTCACCGGATCGCTCAGTGAGCGCAGGACAACAGCACCTACCGCGGCGGGCGTGGTCAACTCCCCCTGGGTCCGCACCACATAGGTTCGTTTGCCCTCATCAACGTCGCCTGCTGACATAGAGGTGTTGGCCGCACGCAACTTGCCGACGATCTCACCAATGGTCAGGTTGTAGTGCGCCATCTGCTCTGGCTTGACGGTGATCTGCAACTGGCGTTCCGCGCCGCCATAGATGGCGGACCCGGCAACGCCAGGCACACGTTCCAGCCGCTCCGCCACCACATCCTCGACAAAGTCAAAAAAGGTGTGGATCGGCGCGTCATTGCCTGGCTGACGGGTGATGATGAACCAGCCGATGGCATTGTCTTCAGAGGACGAGGTTTTCAGCGACGGCTCGTTCGCTTCCGCCGGATAGCCATTGACCTGATCAAGCCGGTTTGAGACCAGCAGCAGCGCCTGGTCCATGTTCTGGCCAACCTGAAAATTCAGGGTGATACTGCCTCTGCCAGTCTCGGACGAGCTTTGAATGCTCTCCAGCCCACGCAACCCGCGCAGCGCTTCTTCCTGGCGGTTAACGATTTCCCGCTCAACCTCCGCTGGCGCAGCACCAGGCCAATTGGTCCGGATCTGAACGATAGGTTTGCGCACGTCCGGAATCAGCTGGATCGGGATGGTCTGCAGCGCGATCACGCCGAACATGACCACCAGGATCACGCCGGCGATAACCGCAATTGGACGATCAATGGCAAATCGAATCAGGTTCATGAGCCCTTACCCTTACTGCCTGCTGGTTTTCCCCCTGCTGTTTTCCCATCCTCAGATTTCCCCTCGGTGGGCTTCTCACCCGCTGTCACCGGTTGTCCCGGTCGCAACCGCTCATTGCCGCGCGTGACCGCCAGCATCCCCGCCTCTAGGCCTTCCAGAACGATAAACCGCCCACCTGCGGATTCACCCAGCTGCACCCGCTTGCGCAGCGCCTTGCCCTCATCGACGACGTATACGTAGTAACCGCCCTGCTCAATCACCGCATCTTTGTGCACCGTCAGCACATCTCTGGCGGCACCGACCGGCACACGCACAGTCGCAGAGGCGCCGGAGGCGGCGTTAACCACTCGCGGATCGAATTGTGGGGTAAAGCGAACGGCGCGGGTTCGCGACATGGCGTTTTCTTGCGGGATCACCGCCCGCACCACGGCCCGTTGTGAGGCAATCCCCTCCCACTCGACCGTAACCGACAAACCTTCGGTCAGCCCAGCCACTCGACTGGCTGGGACATCGGCCTCTATCTCCAACGACTGGTCGTCAATCAGATCCACCACGGGGGCGCCATCCACCACATAGGCGCCCGCCTGGATGTAACGGCGGCTCACCACACCCGCGAATGGCGCGATAATGCGGGATCGCTCTAGCGTCAGCGCTGCCAAAGCCAGATCCGCCTTCGCTGTTTCCAGCACCGCTGCAGACTCGGCGATTTCTAGCCGGGCCAACAACGACGCGCTGGTCAAATCGTCCAATCGCGCCTTGCTAAAGGCGGAGGATTTGCGCAACTTTTGCATGCGCGCCAGTTGCTGATTGGCCTGTTGATAGCGTGCTTTTGCTCCCGACACCTGCGCCTCGCGATAGCCAACATTAGCCCGCTGCCGCGCCACTTCCGCCTCTAACCGGTCGGTATCGAGCACAGCTAATACCGCACCTTTTTCCACCCGGTCGCCGACAGATACTAGCATCTCCATTACCGCGCCCCGGCTTTGCGCCGCAATCGGCCCGGCACGTAGCGCTACGAACCGTCCCTCAATCGGCTGGGTCTGGCGCAGAGGCCCCAGCACCACAGCATCCACCGCCACCAAAGCGGCGCGTTGGGCCATGGCCGCAGATACTGGCGCCAGCAAAGCGGCGGCCAAATATCCGACCATCAGCAAAGCCTGGCCAAAATGAAATGTGGGAATCCTGTTCGCCAACGCTAACTGCCTCGTCCAACGGTTTGAGGTGCCGGTTAGCCAAGCGCGTCAAAACCACCTTGTGCCCTGCGCTGGCCAAATCGGTCACATCATCATACGCTGTTCTGTGACCCAACGCGAAGGCAGAGATGACAACCACCCTCTTCACAGATGCGGCATGTGTGCAGCACCAGCCACCGGACGGCCATCCAGAAAGCCCCGCCCGGCTGGAGGCCGTGTGGCAGGCCCTGAACCAGCCAACCTTCGCCGCACTGGACAGGCGCACGCCTCGCGACGCCAGCGATGACGCCTTTGCGCTGGTGCATCCGCCAGCTTACGTCGAGGCCATAGTCAACGCTGCCCCGTCAGAAGGGCTGGTGCAGATTGACGGCGACACCTTCATGTCGCCCGGCTCCATCAGCGCTGTCCGCAAAGCCACCGGCGCGATGCTGGATGCGGTTGATCTGGTGATGACGTCGCCCGGCACCAACGCCTTTTGCGCCGTGCGCCCGCCCGGCCATCATGCGGAGCCAAACAAGCCGATGGGCTTCTGCCTGTTCAATGCAATCGCCATCGCCGCCCGCTATGCCCAACAGGAGTATGGTATTGAGCGTGTCGCAGTCGTCGATTTTGACGTGCACCACGGCAATGGGACCCAGGCTGCCTTTTGGGACGAACCCAGCCTGTTCTACGCCTCAACCCACCAGATGCCGCTCTATCCCGGAACCGGAGCCGCCAGTGAGCGGGGCGCAAACGGCCAAAATATCTGCAACGTCCCCCTGCGATCTGGTGCCGGCAGCGCCGCCTTTCGGACGGCTATTGAGCAGGGCGTGCTGCCAGCGCTCCGCCGGTTCCAACCAGAATTGCTGTTGGTGTCCGCCGGCTTTGACGCCCACGCCCGCGACCCGCTGGCCAATCTGGCCCTTCAAACCGAGGATTTTGGCTGGGTCACGCGCCAGTTGATGACGGTTGCAGCGGATTATTGTGACGGGCGGCTGGCCTCCGTGCTGGAGGGCGGCTATGACTTGCAGGCTCTCGGCGACAGCGTCGCCGCCCATGTCTCCGAATTGATGAGTCCCGCCGGATGAGTGATCCCGCTGAAGCCTTGCCTGACGTCGCCTCCCTCTCGTTCGAGCAAGCGTTGTCCGAACTGGAAACTATCGTCAGCCGCCTGGAACA
>CALKDI010000002.1 GCA_938084065.1 uncultured Alphaproteobacteria bacterium | reverse complement strand
ACCATTTGGAATTGACGCATGACCGCCGCCTTAGCGGAGCAGGTCTCCCGTCGCCGTACGTTTGCGATCATTGCGCACCCGGACGCCGGTAAGACCACCCTCACCGAGAAACTGCTGTTGTTCGGCGGCGCTATTCAGGCGGCTGGCGCGGTTAAGGCGCGTGGCGAGCAGCGGCGCGCCCGATCTGACTGGATGAAGGTGGAGCGGGAACGCGGCATCTCCGTCGCATCGTCCGTCATGACCTATGAGCATGAAGGCAACACCTTCAATTTGCTTGATACGCCGGGCCACGAAGATTTCTCCGAAGACACCTACCGCACCCTGACCGCGGTCGATTCAGCCATCATGGTGCTGGATGGCGCCAAGGGTATAGAGCCGCAGACCCTGAAACTGTTTGAGGTCTGCCGCCTGCGCGATATCCCGATCATCACCTTCATCAACAAGTTCGACCGTGAGTCACTCGACCCATTCGAGCTGATTGACCAAATCGAGCAGACTCTGGCACTGGATGTAACACCGGCCAGCTGGCCTATCGGCATGGGGCGGGAGTTTCTCGGGTGCTATGATCTGCTGCGCGATAGCCTGCATCTGGTTTCCCGCTCTCGCGATGGCCTGCCAGACCCCGGCGTGCGCTGTGAGGGCATTGACGATCCCAGGCTGGACGAGGTGCTGCCCGCAGACAAGGTCGCCAAACTGCGCGAAGAGGTAGAGATGGCCCGCGCGCTCTGCCCAGAGTTTGACATGGAGATGTTCAGAGCCGGCCATCTGACGCCTGTCTATTTCGGCAGTGCTATCAATAGCTTCGGCGTGCATGAGCTGCAACAGGGCCTGGCAGCCCTCGCCCCGCCGCCGCGCACCCAACCGACCGCGGGCCGCTCGATTGACCCGGTCGAGGACAAGGTCAGCGCCTTCGTCTTCAAGATCCAGGCGAACATGGATCCGAAGCACCGCGACCGTATTGCGTTCGTGCGGCTGTGCTCTGGTCAGTTCAAACGCGGTATGAAGCTGAAGCATGTGCGCACCGGCAAAACCATGGCAATCTCGGCACCGCTGATGTTCCTGGCACAGGATCGCGAGGTGGCGGAGGAAGCCTTTCCAGGCGACATCCTCGGCATTCCCAACCACGGTAATCTGCGAATCGGCGATGCCCTCAGCGAGGGCGAGGATTTGCACTTCACCGGCATCCCTAGCTTTGCACCGGAATATCTACAGCGCGCCATGGCATCGGACCCGATGAAAGCCAAACATCTGGGCAAGGCGCTGTTCGAATTGGCAGAAGAAGGCGTCGCCCGCGTGTTTCACCCGCTGATGGACCCCTACTGGGTTGTGGGTGTTGTCGGCGCTCTGCAGTTCGAGGTTTTGGCCGACCGCATTCGCGCCGAATACGGTATACCCGTAAGGTTTGAATCGGCAGGATTACACACTGCCCGTTGGATAGACGCTAAAACCGAGCGCGATCTGAAATTATTTCAAGAAAAGAACCGTTCCGCTTTTGCCGAAGACCATGATGGATCTGCGGTCTTTTTGGCGAGAAATGCCTGGCATTTAACCCATACTGCGGAACAGTTTCCCGAACTAAGCTTCAAGGCGACGAAAGACTGATTCAACCACTGGTGGCTAACCGTCAACTTTGTAATTTTTGGTACATTGCCTATTTTTTTAGACACTGTCTAATGTCCGCGGCAATCTGAAAAAAATACAAAAAAAGAAACGGAAACCCCATGGAAATTGACATGGATATTATGGCTATGGCCTTGTCCACCTGTTCATGCAGTGGATTGCGGCGGACGATGCGGGCGGTAACCAGCCACTTCGATCAAGCGTTCGAGCCAACCGGCCTGAAATGTTCCCAAATCACCGTACTCATGGCAGCCGCTGTGCATGGCCCAGTTACGGTTCGCGCGCTAGCTGAGGTGGTCGTACTCGACGCGTCTTCTATGTCGCGAGCGCTGGACCCGCTGGAGCTTCAAGGTCTGTTATCGCGTCAAGTTGGCCAATCGCGGCGGGACCGCCAAGTCACCATCACGGAGGCAGGTATGGCCAAGCTCACGCAGGCAGGCCCGCTTTGGCAGCAGGCGCAGGCAGAGTTTGGCGATCTCCTCGGCGTTCAAAACATGCAGGCTTTTATGAAATCCTGCAACGCACCGCCAAGTTTGGTGAGGACACCCCCTGAGCCGTTGCTTCAGGCAAGCTCCCGCGACCGTTGCGTCGCTGCTGCAATAGCCCGCTCAAACAAGGGCCGAATCCCGTCCGGAGCATCCAGAACGCCGACCGCCTCCGCCGTCGTCCCACCCGGTGACATGACGTTTTTGCGCAAGGTTTCCGGCTTGTCCGACGACTGCCGCGACAGCTCACCAGAGCCTTCGACCGTCTGACGGGCGATGCTTTCGGATAGCGCCCGTGGCAGACCGGCAGCAACGCCGGCATCGGCCAAGGCCTCCATCAACAGGAACACATAGGCTGGGCCGCCGCCGGAGACCGCAGTGACCGCATCCAGCATGCCCTCATCCTCGACCCACTCAACAGACCCAACAGCCTCCAGCAACCGCTGACAGAGCACCCGCTGGTCCTCAGAGACCTGGTCATTGGCCACCAGCACCGTCACACCGCGCCCAACCGCTGCCGGCGTATTCGGCATGGCACGAACGATGGCGGCATCTTTGCCCCAATAGCCCTCAAACGAGGCGATGGTCTTGCCTGCTGCGATCGAAAGGAACACCGTGCCTGGCTGGACAAAGCGTTGATAGACCGGCGCGGCGTTATCCATCTCCTGCGGCTTAACGGCGACGATGACAGCATCCGGCGCAAAGTCGGCAGGCAGCTCACTGCCATCCATGTAAAGCCGCACCACGTCGTCGGTCTTTACCGGAGCCTTTGGTTCAACGACGGCAGCGCCAAAACCCGGCCAGGAGCGCCAGCCGGCCAACATGGCCCCGCCCATCTTGCCACAACCGATCAACAGGACTGTTACGCCGTCCGACATTGCTCAAATTCCTTTTATTCTGCACGGGTATTCTGCACGGGCTGTTCTGCGCCAGTTAAACTGGCGGGCCATAGGGCCAACCGTCAAGCCGCTAAAACCGTTCCGCCAACCAGATCGCTGAGCGGCAGCCCCGCTTGATCGCAGCGGACAACAGACCATAGCCCGGCGTACCCTCCGCATCGTGGGCCAGGCCCGTATCGCGATGCTCCAGTTCGTCATCCCGGAATTGGGCGATGGTCGTGGCGATGGCGGCATCATCATCTCCTTCGCCGATATCCTCAAGCCGAGCGACCTGTGCCGCGTAATGCTCGCCGATCACCTCTTCGACCGCGACAGTGCACGCCATGGCCGCGCGCTCGCCCATCAGGGCCGTTGCGGCGCCTAGTGCAAACCCAGCGGCGTTCCACACAGGAGCCAGCACCGTGGGTCGCACTTTATGCAGGCCCAACAGGCGATCGAACTCTGCCTTATGCGCCCGTTCCTGAGCTGCCATGTGGCGGATGGTGCGCCCGACCGGCCGATGGCCTAGCACAGCCAGTTGGCCGGCATAGATGCGCGTCGCCCCGACCTCACCCGCATGATCAACCCGCAGCATACGCGCCAATTCCTGCGCACGGGACAGCTCCCCAGGCAAGCGCCGCCGGCTCACCGGCGCGCCCTCCCCTTGCTGGCTGTCAATGCGATCGCCAGTACCAATGTGGCGGCCATGGAGACGATGCCATTATAGCCCGCCATGGAGATGCCACCGAGCGACCATGCCACCTCATCGCACCGGGTGACCGGTGTCGCCAGCAGCAATTGCTTCAGCGCCTCAACGCTCATTTCGGCTGAGCTTTGCCCGCCGCACTCGGCTGTACCCGCCCACCAATGCAGTTCCACGCCCACATGGAAGCCGGCAATGCCAGCGCCGACTAACAGCGCCAAGATCGTCAGCACGACCAAGCCTCGGCCTATACTGCCGCCCACCAAATACGTGAGCAGTCCCAGCGCGATCACAGCCACCCAGGGCCAGCGCTGATAGACGCACAGAACACAGGGGTCGAGCCCCCCCAGATGCTGGAACCCAAACGCGGTCGCCAGGACGGCAACGCCTAGGACAGCCGTCAGCAATGCTAAATTTCTTAACTCAAACAAGGAACCGCACCGCCACAAACCCTCCGACCAACAGGATACAGAACACGGTGGTCAACAAGCCCAAATACCGCTCGATAAACGCTTTGATCGGCTCGCCAAAGCGCCACAGCAGGCCGCCAACAATCATAAACCGTCCGCCACGCGCCAGCACAGAGGCAACCATGAACGCCATCAGATCCAAGCCGAACGCGCCGCTGGCAATCGTAATCACCTTGAACGGAAACGGCGTCAGGCCCGCGATAAAAACAATTAACGCACCATGCTCGTTATAGCCCGACCGGAACTCCTCAAACTTGTCCATCGCGCCATAGAAATTCAAGATCGGCTGCCCGACAATCTCCCACAGCCCCCAACCAATGCCATAACCCGCCAGCCCACCTGCGACAGAGGCCAGCGTCGCGATGAAGATGTAGTTGAATGCCTTATCCCTCGCGGCCAGGATCATCGGGATCAACAGCACGTCCGGCGGGATCGGGAAAACTGAACTCTCGGCAAAAGCCACCATCACCAAGCCCCATGTTGCGTATGGCGTGGCGGCAATTGCCATAGTGCGATCATAGAGGCGTCGGAGCACGGGAGGGCCCTTTGCTAGGCGGAAACACTGAGCGGGCCATAAAGCCTGCGACCGCAGCCGCGGCACAAGGGCTCTTGGAGACGCAGGGCTTGCAATACCAAAATTTCTCGCTAGATTTCTGCTCCTACCTCGTGCCCGGATGGCGGAATGGTAGACGCGTCGGACTCAAAATCCGATTCCGCGAGGAGTGCGAGTTCGAGTCTCGCTCCGGGTACCATACGCCTCCGTCAAGAACGGAGCGCCGTCTCTAAGCCCCTGATATAATCGGATGCATGATGACCACTGCGGATCGGTATTTTACCGATTCTGAACAAATTCTGGACAAAAGGAATCCAGGTTAAGTGGGGACAGCATCTAAAGCTGCGTGGCCGTTGGTGGCGCAACAATCGTGCGGTGCCGAGGGGTTTTGCGATCTTGATCATCGCCGTCTGATTAGCTTCAGCTTAAAGACGTCGAATTTCTCCGAGGCCAAGCTAAAAGCGGCGCAAATTTCACTCGGCCTAGAGCAGGAGTGGGCCGCGGCGCTGGTGCGCGGTGAGTGTCTGACGAGCCAAGGCATGACAGAGCGATATCGTGCGGCAACAGAAGCGCAGACCTCTTGTGGTTTCTCGCCGAAACCGGCTGAAGCCTTCTCCGATGAAGAAATGTTGGATCGTCTGCGAGAGTTGGTTCTCCGGAATCGACCCAGGGCTGTTCAACGCTCTGTTCTTTGAAGTGAGTCTGAAATGCCACAGGAGCCAAAATAAGCGCGCTGGCGGAAAGATTTGGGATTCGAATCTCGGGAAATGTGTGAATCTATAGCAGGCAACCCAAGAGGAGGAC
>CALKDI010000001.1 GCA_938084065.1 uncultured Alphaproteobacteria bacterium | reverse complement strand
TCGCTTGGATAACGGCCTGTCTTGCGGCTATGCTCAACGCGAGCGGTATCTGTCCAGGGCATCTGAGCCTCCATCTCTTCACAAAGACGGTGAATCACAATCCACTGATATCGTTCAACTACTTTTCGGGCAGGCTCTTAGGGATAGTCCAGGGCTTGCAAACCGAGCGCGGCGCACCACCCACAAAAGCCACGGGTTGCGTTTGCGACTGGGACCGTCCTACATCCTATGCAGTGAAATTTTGGACTGACTGCGAGGAATATACCCATGACCTTCAAACCCTTCGACCTGACCGACAAGACGGTCCTCATCACCGGCGGCAATGGCGGTATCGGCCTCGGCATGGCGGAAGGTGTGGCCCAGGCTGGTGCCGACGTCGTCATCTGGGGCACGAACCCGGACAAGAACGCCGCCGCGCTCAAAGAATTGGAGCAATACGGCACTAAGGTTGCCGCCATGAAAGTCAACGTCGGCAGCGAGACCGAAGTCGAAGACAGTTTCGCTGAGACACTCGAATTCCTGGGCGGCAAGGTCGACGCCTGCTTTGCCAACGCTGGCATCTCCGGCGATCGGCGCCAGATGAAGGATGGTTTTGGCGGCATGGACTATGCCGAATGGCGCCGTGTGCTGGATATCAACCTGGACGGCGTGTTCTTCACGCTGCGCGCGGCGGCTCGACATATGAAGGAGCGCGGCGAGGGTGGCGCGCTGGTCGGTACATCGTCGACAGCCTCGATCATGGGACAGGCGCGCGGGGAGCACTATGCCGCCTCAAAAGGCGCCATGAACGCCATCATCAAGGCGTTGGCCGTCGAGTATGGCCGCCACGGCATCCGCGCTAACGCTGTCCTGCCCGGCTGGATTGAGACGGAGATGACTGCTCCTGCCTTCAACTGGGACAAGTTCCGCGACGCCGTACTGCCGCGCGTGCCGGCGGGCCGTTGGGGCACGAAAGAGGATTTCGCCGGCATCGCGGTCTATCTGGTCAGCGACGCCAGCCGCTATCACACCGGCGACGTCATCGTCATCGATGGCGCGTACACGTTATTCTAGGGGCAAGCTAAATTATGTCTGAACCATTGGTATTGGCCGAGCGTCGTTTATACAGCGACCGCGGCCACGTCGCCTGGATCACGGTGAACAAGCAAAAACGGGCTAACTGCCTCGACCACGAAACACTGCTGGAGTTCGCCGACAAGGTGAACGAGGAGAGCAAATCTCCGGACCTCCGCGCCATGGTCATCACCGGCGCTGGCGAGCGCGCCTTTATGGCCGGGGCTGATCTGAATGTGATCGCCGGCCAGGATGCGGACGGCGCCAAGCTATTCCTCACCCGCGTGCATCGCATGTGCCAGTCTGTGCGCGAGTGCCCTGTACCAGTAATCGCTCGCGTGAACGGCGCTTGTTTCGGCGCTGCGCTTGAACTAGTCGCAGCCTGCGACCTGCACATCGCGTCCGCCAACGCCGTCTTTGGCATGCCGGAGGTGAATGTCGGCCTGCCGAGCGTGGTCGAGGCCTGCCTGCTGCCGCAGCTCATCGGCTGGGGTAAGACAAAGCATCTCGTCTATACCGCCGAAGCTATCGACGCCGCTAAGGCGCTGGATTGGGGCCTGCTTGAGGCGGTGACGCCAGACCAGGCGTCGCTTGATATTGAGGTAGAGCGCGTCGTCTCGATGATCGTCCACGCCGCGCCCAACTCAGTCCGCCTGCAGAAGGACCTAGTCCGCCGCTGGGAAGGCATGGGCACCGACGCTGCCATCCTGGAGGGCATCCGCGTTGCCGAACAAACCTATCGCCTGTCGGACGAACCGTCGGTGTATGCAGGAGCCGTGCTCGCCAACCTTAAGAAATAGCGTCTATCGTGGAGGCTTCTGTTCTTTTCTTCACCCTGAGCCTGTCGAAGGGCGTTTTCTTCAAGACCCTGGACCCTTCGACAGGCTCAGGGTGAAGAAAGGTAGAAGGGCGAGACATTGAACACCGCAACGTCAAACTAAGGACCCAACCCCATGAAAAAACGCGTCATCCGTGACCCGCGCGTGCCAGAGACCGGCGGACCGTTCAATCTGTGCGTGACCTATAACGGCATGGTCTACGTCAGCGGCCTGCCCCCATTCCAGGAGGATTTCTGCGAAGGTCTCCGCGCCGCTCGTGAGAACGGCCAGCCCCTGCCGAAATACCAGCGCAAGTCGATCGAAGAAGAAACCGAGATCGTCATGAACCACATGAAATGGTTGCTGGAATCCGCTGGCAGCAGCCTGGAGCATCTTCTCAAGGTCGTGGTGTGGTTGCGCGATCAGTCAGATCAGGCGCGGTTTGACAAAGTTTATCGCAGCTACTTCACCGACACAGAACGCCTACCGACCCGCACCCGCATGCAGGCCGGCGGCACGCCATTCGATTGCGCTTTGGAAATCGACGCTATCGGCTATATTCCACAGGATTCGAGCCAGGAGGACATGCAGCCATGACTTTGAAATCCATCGTCCGCTATCCGGTCAAAGGCCTGCCCGCCATTGAACTCGCCGAGACCATGCTCGCCGCGGGTGAGCAATTGCTCGGCGACCGCCGCTTTGCCTTCTGGCGCGGCGATGACCCGCCAGCTGATGGCCGTTCGCCCCATATGCGCCGGTTCAACTTCCGTCAGGTGGCGGAGGACAACGCACTGGCCGTTCTGCGGGCGAGCAGCAGTGCACCCGCGCAAATGACCGTGACCGCACCAGATGGCTCTTCCATCGCCGCCGACCTGGATACAGTCGAAGGCCGTGCTGCGCTCAGCCAGTGGATTGGCGCCTATCTGGGCATTGACACACCAGCTCTGCTAGAATCCGTTGATGGTCAGGGCTTCACCGACATTGGTGACAAGACCCTGTCGCTGATCAACCTGAACTCCGTCGCTGATCTCTCTGCCCGCGCCGGTCAGCCCATCGAAGTTGAGCGCATGCGCGGCAACTTGCTGGTTGAAATGCCAGCCTGGACCGAGCGCGACCTGATGGGCAGCACTATGCGCATCGGCGATGTCGAATTCGAAGTCGACAGCCACGTCAAACGCTGTGTCGCGACCGAGGTAAACTACGCCACCGGCCAAAAAGACCACCCGACGCCGCAGACACTGATGAAGAATTTCGGCCACGCCGATTGCGGCATCTACCTGCGGGTGAAGCAGGGCGGAACATTGCGGGTAGGTGATACGATAAGCTAAGGCCCTCAAACCGCGACATGTTGTGGCTGTGCCGTTGTCAGGCGCTGAGGGTTGTGCCATAGAGGCGCCTTAGTTCCGCACCACCATCCCAATATGGCAAGGACCTCGCCGCCATGGCTGACACCGCCCTGCGCACCGCTGGCTTTTTCTCCGCACCCGTCGCCGAAGCTGATCCAGAGCTGACAGCTTCGCTGACTGGCGAGTTATCTCGTCAGCAGAATCAGATCGAACTGATCGCGTCCGAGAACATCGTCTCAAAGGCAGTCTTGGAGGCGCAAGGCAGCGTTCTGACCAACAAGTACGCGGAAGGCTATCCAGGCCGACGCTATTATGGCGGCTGCGAGTTTGTAGATGTCGCCGAGCGGATCGCGATTGAACGGGCCAAGCAGCTGTTCGGCTGCTCCTTCATTAACGTACAGCCGCACTGCGGCGCATCGGCCAACCAAGGCACCTTCTTGGCGCTGGTGAAGCCGGGCGACACCATCCTGGGCATGTCACTGGCCGCCGGCGGGCATCTGACCCATGGCGCGAAGCCGAACATGTCCGGCAAGTGGTTCAATGCCGTGCAGTATGGCGTGAAAGAAGAAGACGGCCGCATCGACTATGATGAGGTCGAGCGCCTGGCGAATGAGCACAAGCCGAAGCTTATTATTGCTGGCGGCAGCGCCTATCCGCGCGAAATCGATTTCCCGCGATTCCGCGCAATTGCCGACCAGGTCGGCGCGTTGTTCATGGTGGATATGGCCCACTTCGCCGGCTTGGTTGCCGCCGCAGTACTGCCAAGCCCCCTTCCCCACGCCCATGTCGTCACAACAACCACGCACAAGACCCTGCGCGGCCCGCGCGGTGGAATGATCCTGTCGAACGATGATGACATCGGCAAGAAAATCAACTCCGCCATGTTCCCTGGCCTGCAGGGCGGTCCACTGATGCATGTGATCGCGGCAAAGGCTGTCGCGTTCGGTGAGGCGCTGCAACCGAGTTTCCGCGCCTACTCCGAGGCCGTGGTCGCCAACGCCCAGGCGCTTGCAGCCCGGCTTGTGGACCGCGGTCTGGCCATCGTCTCCGGCGGCACAGACAACCATTTGATGCTGGTCGATCTGCGCCCGATGGGCCTGACCGGCAAGGATGCAGAGGCCGCTCTGGAGCGTGCCGGCATCACCTGCAACAAGAATGCCATCCCGTTCGACCCGCAGAAACCGGCGATTACGTCCGGCCTGCGCCTCGGCTCGCCAGCGGCCACCACCCGCGGCTTTGGCGTGGCGGAGTTTGAGCAGGTGGGCGATTTAATAGGGGACGTGCTGGCCGAACTGGCCAAGAACGCCGACGGCAATCGCGCCGCCGAAGCCGCAGCCGGCGCGAAGGTCAAGGCGCTCTGCGACCGTTTCCCGATCTACGGCGGATAGAAGGCAGGCCCAGCGATGCGCTGCCCCCACTGCAACCACAACGACAGCCAGGTCAAAGACTCGCGGCCGACGGATGATAACACTGCCATCCGCCGCCGCCGGCAATGTCCGGAGTGCGGGGCGCGCTTCACCACGTTCGAGCGGGTGTATTTACGCGAAATCACAGTCGTAAAGTCGAACGGGCGGCGCGAACTGTTCGACCGCGACAAAATCGAGCGATCCATGTCCATCGCGCTACGCAAACGCCCGGTGGAAGAGCGCAAAGTTGAAGCCGCGGTCAACGGCATCGTCCGCCGGGTCGAACAATCAGGCGAGGCCGAAATCTCATCAGAAATGGTCGGCAGCTTCGTGATGGAGGCGCTGGATGCGCTCGATAAAGTCGCCTATGTGCGCTTTGCCAGCGTCTATCGAAACTTTCGCGAAGCCAAGGATTTCGAAGACTTTATTGGCTCGCTGGCCGAAAGCAGCCGCAATGGCAAGCCCCGGAGCTAAAGCTAGATGCGTCTCTCCTCCACCCCCTTCCCGGGCTTGACCCTGGATCCGTGCCAGAGCGTCAAATGACACGATGGGTGGCTGCAATTTTGGCTCTCAGGCATGGCCCCCGGGTCAAGCCCGGGGAGGAGTAGAAGGTGGTTGGTCAACGGCCCATAGCCGCCACTGACATCCGCTGGATGCGCGCGGCGCTGGCATTGGCAGCGCGCGGCCTGGGGCGGACCTGGCCAAATCCTGCCGTCGGCTGCGTGCTGGTCAAGGATGGCCGGACCATCGGCCAAGGCTGGACCCAACCCTCCGGCCGTCCCCATGCTGAAACCGAAGCCTTAGCAATGGCCGGCGCGCATGCGGCAGGCTCCACCGCTTATGTCACGCTCGAGCCTTGCAGCCATCATGGCAAAACCCCTCCCTGCGCCGAGGCCCTGATCGCGGCAAAAGTCGCCCGCGTTGTCGTGGCCTGCGGTGACCCGGATGAGCGAGTCTCAGGCCGTGGCCTAGATCTACTGCGCGCCGCCGGCATCTCAGTCACCGAGGGCGTACTCACCGCAGAGGCCGAACACCTCAACGCCGGCTTCCTCAAACGCGTTCGTGAAAGCCTGCCTCTCGTCACCTTAAAGCTCGCCACCACGCTGGACGGCAAGATCGCCACCAGCACCGGCGAGAGCCAATGGATCACCAGCCCGGAGGCCCGCCGCCACGGCCATTACCTGCGCGCCACCCACGACGCCATTATGGTAGGCCGAGGCACCGCCGAAGCCGACGACCCCAGCCTGACCTGCCGCTTCCCCGGCTTAGAAGATCGCTCCCCGGTCAGAGTTGTGCTCGACAGCCAAGGCCGCTTATCACCAACTCTGAAGCTGTTCAGCGACAACGCCGCCCCGACCTGGCATATCACCAGCCAAGCCCTTGGCCTCGCCCCAGACGCCCGCATCGCCCCGCGCGCTGCTCTGGAATACCTCGCGACGAAGGGCGTTACACGCGTGTTAGTCGAGGGCGGTGGCGAACTCGCTGCCTCACTTCTGCAAGCAGACCTAGTCGACCGCATCGCATGGTTCCGCGCGCCGAGCCTGATCGGCGCGGATGGACTAGGCGGTGTCGGCAGCCTGAGCATTGAGCACATTGTCGATATCAAGCGTTTCAACCGCACCGAAACGCGCGCGGTCAGCGTTGACCTCCTGGAGATCTACGAGCGCCCGCCTCAAGCCCGCTAAAGCCAGCCCATTATAGGACGTCTACCATGTTGCGATCGTTGTTAATTTTCTTTCTTGGCGGCATTCTCGGCACAGCCTTCGGTGTCGCAATAGGCTTCTTTGCCTTCCCTTATGTCTTTCCTCCGCCGCCAGCGGCCGAGATGCTGACCGAAACGGAACAGACCCGCGTCGTCGCGCGCGGCACCTTCATTCACGCCAACCCCTCCGACCCAGTTCACTACGGTTCCGGCGAGGTAACGATGTATGAGAACACGGTGTTTCTAGAGGGCGACTTTAAGGTGGGTCCCGGCCCGAATTACCATGTCTACCTCGTGCCGAAAGCAGAGGTGCGCGGCAATGGTGACGTGCCCAATACGATGTTTATCGACCTCGGCCGCCTTCGCGCCTTCGAAGGCAGTCAGCGCTATCCCATCCCACAGGGCATCGATCTGCAGCAATTTCCGAGTGTGGTGATCTGGTGCGAGCAATTCGGGGTTCTGATCTCGCCCGCCGATCTTGAATTTGAAGCATGACACAGACTGTTTAGCCTGTGCCCAGCGCATAGCCGCTATGCACGCTGGAGGGCAAAGAGTTACGACAATCCGGCAGCGATATGCTAGAGACCTAGGAACACATCTAACCACCTGCTCGAGTTTATCTGCATGTTTACCGGCATCGTCACCGATATTGGCCGCGTTCGCTCTATTGAGCAGCGTGGCGACACGCGCCTGATCATCGAAACAGTCTATGACACTGCGACCATCGATATGGGTGCCTCCATCTCCCATAGCGGCGCCTGCCTGACGGTCGTCGATAAAGGCCCCGGCTGGTTCGCGGTTGAGGCTTCTGCGGAAACGCTGGCCTGCACCACGCTCGGCGATTGGCGTGAGGGTACGCCTATCAACCTGGAGCGCGCGATGAAAGTCGGGGATGAGCTGGGCGGCCACATCGTCTCCGGCCATGTGGATGGCGTTGGCCAGATCGTCGCGCGCCAGGCAGAGGGCGATAGCGTGCGCTTCACATTTGAGGTGCCGATGGATATCGCCCGCTATATTGCAGAAAAGGGCTCAGTTGCCCTGAACGGCGTGTCGCTGACAGTGAACGAGGTCGAGGGTAATCGCTTCGGCGTCAACCTGATTCAGCACACCTTGAACAACACCACGTTCGGCGCGAGTGATCTAGGCACGCGTGTGAACGTAGAAATAGATATGCTGGCGCGCTACGTTGCCAGACTAACGGAAACCCGAGGTCTCTCGTGAGCAACGGTAACGACACCATGAAATCCACTTCCTCCCAGGCCATGGCCCAGGCACTCGATGATGACGGGAAGCCCCGCACCGAGGCCGATCTCACCTTCCTCTCACCTATTGAGGAAATTATTGAGGAAGCCCGCAATGGCCGGATGTTCATCCTGGTCGATGACGAGGATCGCGAGAACGAGGGCGATCTGGTTATTCCAGCCCAGATGGCGACCCCGGACGCGATCAACTTCATGGCTAAGAACGGCCGCGGCCTGATCTGCCTGTCCCTGACCAAACAGCGCGTCGCCGAACTCGACCTGCCGCTAATGCCGCGCGACAACCGCCAGCGCCAATCGACGGCTTTTACTGTCTCGATAGAAGCGGCGGAGGGCGTTACCACCGGCATTTCCGCTGGTGACCGGGCACGGTCGATCGCCGTCGCAATCGATCCTACCAAAGGCAAGGACGACATCTCCACCCCCGGCCACGTGTTTCCACTGGAAGCGCGCGAAGGCGGCGTGCTGGTGCGGGCTGGCCATACAGAAGCTGCCGTCGATATCTCCCGCCTCGCTGGACTGAATCCATCGGGCGTGATCTGCGAGATCATGAATGATGACGGCACCATGGCCCGCCTGACGGACCTGATCCCGTTCGCGCAGTTTCACAACCTGAAAATTGGTGCGATTGCCGACCTGATTGGCTACCGCCAGCGCCACGACCGCACCGTCAAGCGGATGATCGAGAACGAGCTGAACTCACGCTATGGCGGCGAGTTCCGCATGATCGTCTACGGCACCACTATCGAATACGCAGAGCATCTGGCGCTGGTCAAAGGGGACATTACGACGGGTGAGCCGGTTCTGGTGCGCATGCACTCCATGAACCTGTTAGAAGATTTGCTGGGTGACCAGCACCGCAGCCGCGGCGGCGCACTGCAACGGGCGATGGAATTGATCGGCGAAGAAGGTCGCGGTGTGATCGTCGTCATCCGAGAAACACGCTCCACCGTTCTGTCCGAACGGCTCAAGGACGAGTTGACGGAAAAGGTCGATCACGGAGGGCGCTTCCTGCGCGACTACGGCATCGGTGCGCAAATTCTCCAGGATCTGGGCGTCAGCGAAATGATTTTGCTGTCGAACACGGAACGCCACATTGTCGGGCTGGAGGGTTATGGCCTAAAAGTCGTCGAAACGCGTGCTGTGCCCCGAGAGGCGAAATAGAACCATGACTGAATCCCCTCGCATCCTGCTTGTCGTCGCCCCCTACTACAAGCACATCACCGACCAGATGGTTGAAGGCGCGATCCGCCACCTGACCATTGAGGGCGCAACCCATGAAGTGGTTGAGGTTGCCGGTGCGTTCGAGCTGCCATTTGCTATCGCGACCGCACACGAAGCCGGCAGCTATGACGGCTATATCGCGCTAGGCTGCGTCATCCGGGGCGAGACTTCACACTACGACCACATCTGCAACGAGGTTTCACGAGCCTGCCAGAACCTGGCGACAGACGGCGGCTTGGTCATCGGCTTCGGCCTGTTGACCGTTGAGAACGAGGCACAAGCGCTCGTCCGCGCCGATCCGATGCAGAAGGATAAGGGCGGCGAAGCAGCCAAGGCCTGCATGATGAACTTGAAGCTGGCCCGTCGCTTTTTAACCGAATAGGCATAATTACCCCGCCATGCGCGATCGTGACCTGATCCAAGCCTTCGCTCCTGGTGCAGAACCAGAAGGCGAAGCCACTGACGCGCGCCCACTGGAAGGCCGCCGCCGTTTGGCGCGCGTTGCCGCAATCCAGGTGCTCTACCAATCTGCCATGACCCGGATGAAAATCTCGGAAGTGGCTGAGCAATTTGAGGAGCATCGCCTGGGTGAAAACATCGACGGCCTTGCCTTGGATGCCGATGTGGACTTCTTCCGCCGCCTGGCTGTTGGCATTGCCGCAGAGGCTGAGACGCTGACGTTGCTGGTGCAAGAGGCACTGGAGAAGCGCCAATTTGGCCGACTGGAGTTTGTCTTGCAGGCGATCCTGATCGCCGGTGCTTATGAGTTGCAGGCGCTCACTGACGTACCGCCTCGCGCCACCATCGACGAGTATACCGACATAGCCGCTGCCTTCTTTGACAAAGGCGAGCGCTCGCTGGTTAACGCCGTGCTGGATCGGCTCGCCCACGGAATGCGCCCGAATGACTTCACCGCCCCCGCCGATTCTTGACGAATTCGGCCTGATTGCCCGCCATCTGGCGCCACTGGCAACCCACAAGGGTGCCGATGGCTTGCGGGATGATGTGGCAATACTGGCCGCAGGGTCGTTCGACGGCGATCTGGTAATCAACACCGACGCTGTCGTTTCCGGCGTGCATTTTCTGGAAACCGAAAATCCAGCACTCATCGCTGAGCGGGTCTTGCGGGTTAACCTGTCTGACTTGGCCGCTAAGGGCGCCAAGCCGCTGGGCTATCAACTGACACTGGCGTTGCCGTCTGTGGTAGACGACGCTTGGATGGCTAGCTTCGCAGCAGGATTGCGGGCCAATCAGGCTGCGTTCAACTGGTCATTGCTCGGCGGTGACACGGTGCGCTCGCCAGGACCACTCACAATCAGCGTCACGGCTTTTGGCACTGTGCCTCATGCAAAAGCGCTCCGTCGCGGCGGCGCACAGATTGGCGATGAGATTTGGGTGACCGGTTGGATCGGCGACGGCGCGTTGGGTCTGGCTATCGCCAAAGGCCATGATTTGAGCTTACCGACAGGAATCGCAGCAGCGGCAGAGCAAAAATTCCGCCTGCCTCAACCGCGAATTGCATTTGGCGTGGCTCTAGCAGAGTCCGGCCTGGCCACCGCCTCAGCTGATGTCTCCGATGGCCTCATCGCGGACCTCGGCCATATCGCATCGGCAAGCGCATTGGGAATGGCGATCGAGGCAGCGTCTGTGCCGTTGTCTGATGCCGGGCGGTTGATGACAGAGCGAGACGCAGAGTGGCTGCCTCGCTTGTTAACAGGCGGTGACGACTACGAGGTAATCTTCACGGCCCCACCGTTGGCAGCTCAACAACTTGCGGCAATGGCTGAAGCCACCCGGACTCCGTTGTGCCGCATTGGCCACACGATCGCCGGCACGGAGGTCGTTGTCACGCTGCCAAACGGCGACGCCCTGCCTATGCTAACCAGCGGATATACGCACTTTTAGCCCGCGTTACGGCTCCCGATTACAGGCATTGTGATAATCTGGATGTCCACGCTTGTGAATATTGTTGCAATCGCTTGGGGCATCAAAGCTGGAATGGCCGCGCGCAGTCGTCGTGTTCAAGGTTTGTGAACAGGCAGCGGTCAGGCCCAGTAATCCAATTAATATGATCAGGCGCATCAGA